>NZ_PDYL01000008.1:0-177879 GCF_002743035.1 Sporosarcina sp. P12(2017) | reverse complement strand
GAGAGCGTCGTTTATTTAGCGTGCTTACAAAGATCTTACCCTTTTAATCAAGCTAGTAAACCATGTATAGTGCATGGGATGCGGGTTATAAATTTACTGTGAATTCTTAAGTTGACAGCTATGGTGGCTTGAGCCGCTTCCTTCGCTTTGCTCCGTCCAGGGTCTCAAGACGCACGCTGATCCCTCAGGAGTCGGCCTTTCTCCGTTCCGGTACACTCTGATACTCTAAAAAATTTTTACTGATAAGAACAGAAAAAAAGCGTAAAGGACTCATTCCCCCTTACGTTTTTTCTGTTCTGTCCCAACCTCTTGTGATTTATTGAATGGTATACCCATCAGACGAATTGAATCTCACTTTCATACGGCCGTATTCCGTTTCTACATTGAATGTGTACTGATCGAATGTGTACTTCGCATCCGTCACGGGATCCAGCTCGACTTGTTGGGATGTTGTGACGTGTTTAACAACTGGGTTTTTATTGCCATATGACAGATATTCTTCTTTAATGACTTTCGCCGCTTCTTTGATCGTCAGCTGGAAGTTTTTCGTGCCGACTGGTGTGAAGTCGAGAGCATTCATTTTCCATTTGCCGTCTTGCATTTTGAATTGATAAGCTACAAAGCCTCCGACAGAGAAGCCGTTTTGGAATTCAACTGTGTTGACGTTAAGCGTGTTCGCATCCGGCTGATTGAAATCAAACCGCACGTATGGCTCAAAACGGATGAACGGGAAGACAGATGCATAACACTCTGTGCACGCCTTGTCATAATAAGCCGGCAAACCATTTCCCGTAAATGATTTCGTCGCATACATGCGCAAGGAAGGCTCAATGTCTGCATAGGATTGACCGTATATCTGGCCTTCCCTCATGACCTTCTCCAGTTGGAAAGGCAATCGGTTGACGAGATCCCACGCTTTTCCTTTCGTCACTTGACCAGTAGCAGGACGAGCATTTTTCACGAGAATCGCACCGTACAGGAATTGTGCATAGTGTGCGCGAGTTACGGCTTCATTCGGGAAGAATTCACCTTGATACCCTTTCGCAATTCCACTCGCGAACAATGCATTCGCATGTGTATAGCCCCAATGATCCTTATAGACATCATAGAATGCGTCGTGCTTAGTCATATGCAGATCGAATGCGATATCGAGAACTTTTGCCATCTGAATGCGTGTGATCGGTGCTTCCGGATTAAAGTAGCCATCTGACCCGCCACTGAAAATACCAGCTGCGGTCAATTTCATGATGGAGGCATAGTAAGGGTGACTCTTCGGTACATCGTGGTACGTGACGGTACTGCTTCCTTTTGGTAACTTCAGCGCCTGATCTAGTAACTTCGCCACGTGTTTACGTGAAATCATATCTTGCGGTCGGAATGTGCCGTCTGTATAGCCAGCTATGAAGCCTTTATCCTGTAAATAGTGGATTGCTTCATAGTTCGGGTGATTCTTCGACACATCCTTGAATTCTTTTGTTGCTGCTTGCGGGGAACCAAATGATACAAATGAAAACATAACGATCAATACAGTCCAAACGAAAATCCGACTCGTCTTGTTCATAATCTTTCCTCCTCAGTGAGTTATTTTGTCGGCTGTTGGTTACTTGTTATTAATATTCTACCAAGTTTCAAATGATTCGTATATATTTATTTTCTTAATATTGAAAATACTAAGGTGTTATTTTTAGTAATGTCTTATGTAAGGTTTTTTGTCGTAATGAAAGGCTTTGTATTCATCATTTTTTCACAATTATACTTTTTATGGAAATGACATTTGACCTATCGTAGGAAGTTTGGTAGCATGAAAAGATTGTTACCCTTTCGACAAGTTTCGATTATGTTTATTGATAGGTCGAAGGATTTATTATACTCCAATGAATACATCATAGCCGCCCAGTCTCCCGGCATGACAATTAATGATTTCACTGGGGATAATTTCGACTATAGTGGTCTAAACTTCATTTAATGTGCAAAACTTATTTGTTGTGAGTGCGGGCAAATTCACTCATAATAGTGGATACAACCCTACTGCAACAGTCGGTGCACGTGCCTACCGTACTACGGAAGGCATTCAGAAATACTGTAAACGAAGTAGATTACTCGTCTAAACTAAGTAGGAAAGGATGGATGTATGATGAATATAGCAGCAATCGGTGTACCTGGACTCATTATTATCCTTGTAATTATCTTGATTCTTTTCGGACCTCGTAAATTGCCTGAAGTCGGCTCAGCAGTCGGTAAAACTTTGGCAGAGTTCAAAAAAGCTACAAAAGATATTATGGGCGATGATGAAGAGAAAGAAAAGACAACTGTTACGCCTTCTAAGACAATTGAAACTGACAAAAAAGATATTAAGTAAGTAGGTGACAAGATGGATCCGTACAGTGATCAAAACCGGAAAAACTCAAGCCCGTTAGACAAAAAAGCAAAAGATGAAGAAGCTGCGCTACCCGATCACTCTGCGGAGACTTCTTCCACTGACCAACAAGCTGTACCTGAAAAATTGAAACCTGAACCACAACCGGAAGAACCCAGAATGCCACCGCCAGAAGAACCAAAAGATGAAAAGGCTGATGCAGATCCTGCATTAATCGAACATCTCACGGACCTTCGGAAACAGCTTATTAAAAGCGTCGTCGTGTTCTTCATTTTCTTCATTGCTGTCTTCAGTACGATCAATCTGTGGTTCCCCTACGTTACACGGGGCTATACACTGATCGTCCTGAGTCCGCTTGAAGTTATTTCATTCTATACGACGATTTCTGCCGCAATGGCGTTTGGTTTATCTGTTCCGTTCGTCTGTCATTTCCTCTGGCAGTTCGTCAAACCAGGTCTGACGCAGAAAGAAGGACGCTTTTTAAGCCTCTACTCCCCTGCGATTCTGCTCCTGTTCGTCGGAGGTCTCGCGTTCGGTTATTACGTAGTCAATCCACTGAGCTATAACTTCTTAGTGAAGCTCGGTAAGATGAATTTCGATGTAATGATTACAGCAAAGGAATATGCACGTTTCTTATTAATGACAACGATGCCGATTGGTTTGCTGTTTGAGCTTCCGATCGTCGCACTATTCCTGTCTGCTATCGGTATTCTGACATCCGAAACGATGAAAAAAGTGAGAAAGTGGTCATACGTGACGCTCGGTGTAGTGTCCGCATTGATCACGCCTCCTGATTTCTTAAGTCAGTTGATCATCCTCATTCCAATGATTGCTTTATATGAAGCGAGTATTTTCATTGTCATGAAAACAGAAAAACGACTGGTACCGGATGCAGATGCATCGTAAACAATATGAAAAAGCGTTCCACTTTACAAAGTGGGACGTTTTTTTGTGTTGAAATATACTTAATGGCGCGGTTGCCTAAAAATTCGTGCATCCGCTCTATCCACCTCGGTATCCGCTCTATGACGACGGCTAACCGCTCTATCTACCTCGCTATCCACTCTATCCCGACCGCTAATCGCTCTATTCACCTCGGTATCCGCTCTATATACCTTGTTACCCGCTCATACCACTTCAAACTTTTTTCAAAATCACACATACCAAACCCATCTTGTTTAATTTATTTAAAACTGTTTGACAATTAGTAAATGTTGATTTACTATTAGTAAAAGTTCTTTAAAAAAATTAAAGGTGGTAATTAATATGACAGAGATGATCTACGGCAATACTCCTTGTATGTTAGGGGCTAAAAATATATCAGCAACAAAAGATTTTTCAGATGTAGACGTAATAATATACGGAATTCCTTGGGAAGGTGCGGTTACGTGGGGCGATTATACAGGCTGCGAACTTGGTCCAAAAGTAATGCGCTTATGTTCTTCACGCTACTCGGGTTACCTTCCTGAAATCAACGACATGGATATTTTCGAGCACATCACACTAGGTGATATGGGAGATGTCGACATCGTGCCTTCTGATGTAGACGAAACAATGAAGCGAATCACCAATTTCACTTCGGAATTATGGAAGTCAGGCAAGTTCGTCATCGGCCTTGGCGGCGATCATGGCATTACGTATCCTGTCGTGAAAGCGATTGCAGAGCAAGATAAAAAGGTGGGAATCATTCATATGGATGCTCACTATGACAACCTCCCATCTCACAATGGTGACCAATTCGCCCGCTGCAGCCCATTTGCTCGTTTGTATGAACAAGAAGGTGTGCGCAACGAAAGCATTATTCATACAGGTATCCACGGACCTCGTAATAAACCCGAGAGCGGTCGCAATGCGAAAGCCGCTGGCGCAGTAACAATTACGATCAATGAAATCCGTGGTCATAAAGATTTGAAAGAGATGGCTAAGGAAATCTATGCACAAGCTTCAAAAGACGTAGATTGCGTCTACTTGACGATTTGTAGTGATGTTTTGGATTTCGCATTCAATCCAGGCGGTCCAGTAGATGGAAACGGCTTAACTTCTTATGAATTACTAACATTAGTACATGAGATTTGTAAACTCGGCGTAATCGGTATGGACTTCGTGGAAATTTATCCACAACAAGATCCTAATCAGTTTTCTGCTCATTTTGCTTCTACTTTGATCCTATATGCACTAGCAGGAAATATCCTTTACAATCAGCAAAAAGAAGAAAAGTAAGCTACTACTTCCCAGATTACTAGACACTTCGATCGAAAACAGTCGATTTTTCCTTCTTGGTATAGGAAAATAAGGAAGAGTATTTAATCTGAGGAGTGTTAAAGGTTATGAAACACAATAAATTGATTTTCGATTCTTATATACGAATGGCTGACGCTATCTACAGTGTGTTCAATGTGAATTGCGAAGTGGTCATTCATGATGTGACGAAAGTAGAGTCCTCTTTAATTTATTTAAAAGGTGATGTTACGGGCCGATCTGTTGGTGCCCCTACTACGGAAGTTATTTTGAAGGAATTGAAGAAGAAACATGAGAATATTCAAGATCTGAATGGCATCATCACGAATACGATGCGTGGAAAGATTATTAAGACTTCCATTGTATTCATTAGAGACATGGACGGCAAAGTGATTGGTTTCCTTGGTATCAATTTGGATATCACGGAAATCAATCGTCTGCACCAAGTACTCGAAGAAATGATCCGACCTGATTCAAACTATGATGGGCAGCATTTCAATGAAACGTATGCGACCCATATCGATGAAGTGTTCGATAACATCACGAAAAGCACGATAGTGGAGCTTGGGATCGATGTCGAAAACTTGAAACGTAAAGACCGTATTACCTTTGTGCGTCAGCTGGAAAGTAAAGGGATCTTTCTAATTCAAGGATCGGCTGATCGTATTGCGGATTTATTAGGTGTTTCCAAACAAACAATTTATAACTCACTCGAGGAAAAGTGACCTTTCTTTTCCTCTCTTAATTAGGTGAGGAAAGCTAGGGGAGGAAAAGAAAATGGTTGCTAACGTACCCGCTACACAGCAAGTTAAGAAAAATGGGTTACTTTCAAAGTTAAAATCGATGGGACCAGGAGCCATTATTACTGCTTCTTTCATAGGTCCGGGTACTGTCACTACCGCCACTCGTGCAGGTGCTGGATTTGGTTACGCCATTATATGGGCAGTAGTCTTCTCTATTATCGCAACAATCGTTCTTCAGGAAATGTCCGCACGACTTGGTGTGGTTTCGAAAAAGAGCTTGGGCGAAGCGATACACGACCAATTCAAACAACCCTTACTGAAATTCGCTTCCATATGGCTCGTCATTATATCTATTGGCGTCGGCTGTGCTGCCTATATTTCGGGTGATTTGATGGGAACGTCCCTTGGTATCTCTACATTGACGAATATTCCAGCACATATTGTAAGCCCTTTCATCGGTGTAGCGATTCTATTCTTAGGATTGTCGGGCAGTTATAAGTTAATCGAAAAATTAATGATTTTCCTCGTCATCGTTATGAGTGTGACGTTCATTACGACAATGATTGTCGTAAAACCTGATATTGGTGCGGTATTTGCGGGAGCGTTTATCCCAAGCATACCGACCGGTTCGATCATTATGATTATCGCATTGGTCGGAACAACGGTCGTCCCGTATAATTTCTTCATCCACTCCTCCATGGTTCAGGAACGCTGGACGCAAGTGAGTGACTTGAAGGAAGCAAGGTGGGATACAATCATCTCGATTTGTATCGGTGGGTTAATAACTGCTGCAGTTTTAATCACCGCTGCATCTACTATGATGGGCATGGAAGTAACGAGTGTAGCCGACCTTTCTATCCAATTAGAGCCATTATTCGGTTCATGGGCGAAAGTGTTTATCGCAATCGGTATCTTTGCCGCAGGTTTCTCATCCGCTATCGCAAGTCCCCTTGGCGCAGCAGTCGCAATTAGCAGTGTGTTAAAATGGGAAGGCGGAATGAAGAATAAAAAGTTCAAAATGGTATTCTCCGGTGTTATTATCATTGGTATTATCACATCGGCAATTGGTTTCAGTCCACTTGATGTATTGCTAGCAGCACAGGCGCTGAATGGAATTCTGCTTCCAATTGTAGCGATTTACCTATTTATGATTATGAATAATAAACAATTACTCGGAGATCAGCGCAACTCAACTTTACTCAATGTCATTGGAGCTATCGTCATCTTGATCGCGATTTTCCTAGGTGGCTATAGTTTAGTGGATGCGGTTCGAGTATACTTGTAAGAATGGTTGCAAAAAAGCGTCCCACTTTAAAAAGTGAGACGCTTTTTTCGTGTATGTAAGAGATTCTATTTCATTATCCGCTCATTAAATACCGCGAAGCGCTCTATGAGACTACGTATTCGCTCTATGTAGTCGTGTTACCGCTCAATCACGCCCCACTACCGCTCTATGCATTCGTGTATCCGCTCTATCCCCATCTTCAACCGCTCATAAAAGCGCTCTGCCAAAACGGCAGAACGCTAGTGTGGATCATATTATCATTGTTTACTAGTAAGCATAACCATCGTCTGAATTTACACGAACCGTCTCACGGCCATTTTCAGAGTCTACACTAAATTTGTATTGCGTAAATGAATACTTCTCTTTCGTAACAGGATCTTCCCCTGTTTCTTTAGTTTGTGACACGTAAGAGATTCGAACTTTTGTAGAGTTAGGATAATTCAATTTCACTACACGCTCTGCCTCTTGTCTTGTCAGCTCAAAATTCTTTTTCCCGACTGCTGCACCAGAAAAATTATCCATCTTCCAACTACCCGATTCTTTCTTAAACACATAATCAACAAAGCCGCCACCTATTAAAAGATTACTAAATGAAACGGTATGGACGTGAAGTGTGTTGGCATCTGGTTGTGTATAGTCGAACCGCATGGAAGGTTCGATTGTTAAACCAGGGAATAAAAACGAATCACAATGTGTGCAAACGCTCGGGTAATCTTCTTTCAGCAAGCCATCCACAAACGCTTGTGTAGCGTAGGGCAACTGCTTTGAGCGAAGTTGACTGTATGATTGATTATCTATTTTTCCTTGAATACGAATCCCTTCAATCACAATAGGTAAACGCATAGTCAAATCGACCGCTTTTTCTTTGCTGACCACACTGCCAGAAGGAGTTTTACCCACTTTCATCGCACGATACAAAAACTCTGCATAATGCGCACGTGTAACGGACTGATTCGGGAGGAACTTTCCGTGATCTCCTTTCGTTACACCATTAGAATACAACGCACTAGCGTGTACGTATCCCCAATGCAAGAAACTGAGATCTTCAAACTGTGCTGGTTCCTTCATATGGAACTCAAACGCCAAATCCAGCATCTTCGCCATCTGGATTCTTGTGATGGATGCATTCGGATTAAATTTCTTATCCAGTCCTCCACTGATGATCCCCTTGTTGTATAACTTCATGATCGGCTTATAATACATATGGTTCTTCGGCACATCAGCAAAGACCAATTTATCGGTAGGCGGCTGCGGAAACTTCAACACTTGATCGAGTAAAGACGCTACGTGCTGACGACTGACCGGTTCACCTGGACGGAATGTTCCGTCAGGATAACCATTGATATAACCCGCTTTCTGCATTTCTTGAATCGCGGTGTAGTTCGGATGCTTTTTCGATACATCCTTGAACTCTTTTGCTGAAGCTTCATTGAAATTTGCAAAAACAAGCGATAGAACCAACGCGAATGCTGTCCATAGTAGAACTCGTAACGTATTCTTCATACTCTCCCACTCCTCCGTTAGTTAGTAGATTTAAAAATCTTTCTACTATCATATTACCAATAAATTGCCTGAAAACATAGACACTTTCATTTAATTAAGGAAAAGCATCAAATCAGTTAATCCAATCCAACTGAAACAATTGGTGCATTTGCTTACCGTGCGGCGGAAGGTATGATTAACTATCTAAAAGGCGAAGGCGGTTTACTAGTTAAACAAAATAATAGTAAAGAAACTGTTTAATATATGAAATACACAAAAAAAGCATCTGCGTAAACGTAGATGCTTTTTGTATAGATCATGTACTGATTTACTCGTGTCTGGTTGGTTTTAAATTAACTAAACGTGTTTTTCACTTTAAAGTTTTCACCTGTTTTCACAGGACGTACAGATGTTGCCTTCGCTTCATCCGACTTCTTGAAGATGCCAAATGGCTTTCCGACCGGTATGAATTCCCTGCCGAAATGTTCGTTCAGAACCGCTGCCCCTGCTCCGTAGAACGATAGCAATGAAATAATCATTTCTGAGTAGGCCGCCAATTGCTGAGGGAATGCACCGAATGCGGTAGCACCGAATGTGTTATTGCGTTTCGTATCAATCACGCAAGCAAATAATTGAGCGAAACCACCGAGAAGTATTGCCCAAGGGATAACAAATGAAACATCTGTCGTGATGCCAAGTTTTTGTGACGACGCGACGAGTGTTACCATTGCTAAACCAAACAGTCCTATTGCAGAAGGGTCTGCGTTAACTATTTTTGTTTCTTGATTTATACTCATGACAACCTCCTGAAAATCCAACCAAACTTCACTCACAGTAGCATTAATTGTTATTTCAGGTAATCATTTACATATATTCCTTTCGATAAAACTAGTACTTTTATCGATTTGTGCTGAATTAGGCGAAATTGGAAGTAAATTTCATGATTAGAAGATAAATCCCTATCCTTCTATATCTCGATTAGTAAATCGATTGATACCGAAGAGAAGCAAAACAATAGCCACTGCCACCAATCCTCCCGCATGCAGCCAGTTCATGTCCTCAATTGGCAACTTGGAAACAAAGCCGAATGGCGAAAGCTTTTCCATCCATTCAGGAAACTGGAACAAGCCGCCTAAATACAGCGTAAGGAATCCGTAAAATAAATAGAGCCAAATGAAACCCGTCGCTTTTTGTGCGATCCCAATCAAACACGTGCTAATCGCCATCATCACGACCACCGCTGGAAAATGAACGATACTAGCTTGCCATACGGTGAAGAACGTGAAGGGATCTTCCATCGATGTGGTGCCGGCTAACCATAAACCGAGTGCCGAGAAGCTCAGCATCAGAAATCCAGTGCACAACGCCAACACCAAATAGGAAACTAGTAGCTTATTTCTTGATACAGCGCGCCCTAGTATATTATCTACACGCGATTTCCGCTCCTCGCCGACTACTTTATGAATGGAAAGTAATGCGGGAATCGTACTGATAAATGCAAGTACCGCCATTAGCATCGGTAAAAACTGCGCAGTCAATGGACTATTTTCATCCGCTACAATCATGGAAGCGAGCATGTCATTATCTTGAAAAAACGAATCCAAATCTCCGAGAACGGAACCGTAAGACAACCCGAGTACTAGCATGCCAATCGACCATGAAATGAACGCGGTTCTTTGTAGTCGCCACGCGAGTCCAATCGGATGACGCAACAGAATGGAAGCATGTGCACGACCGCTTCTGGACGGAAGAAAGCCTGAACCAATATCGCGTTTGCCCTGCAGAATGATAGCTAACGCAAACCATACAAGACTTGTGATGACTAATCCCCCTACCGGCAACCAGTTATTGTCGCTGTACGGCTGAACTTGCGTAAGCCAGCCAAACGGTGGAATCCACTCGGTAACTGACCGTAATACATAACAGCCGATCATCACGGTAAACGACAGACCGACTGCCCCCCGCGAACTTTCCGAGAGTTGCGAGCAAACTGCTGTCACTCCTGCAAAAAATAAGCCGACCGCACCAAGCGACGCACCGTAAATAACTGATCCAGACACCCCCATGCTGTCGAATGAAAGACTATACAGACCCACGCCGATTAGCAACGCCAGTAACAAGTTGACACCGAACAGCGTAAGTATCGAAGCCGTCAGTTGTGAATGCCGGGCAATCGGCAACGAACGCAGTAATTCCGCCTGCCCTTCCTCTTCCTCTGCCCGCGTATGGCGCACCATCAATAAAATATTCATAATGGCGACTGCGATGGCGGTCATCAACAGCATCTGATGGGAAACCATGGCGCCCAGCGTGTAATTCGCCAGATTTCCAGGACCTACCATTGCCTCCATCGCGGGATTTTTCATCGTTTCCGCCAGTAGATTACGATCTTGCTCGGTCGGATATAATTCATTAAAAGCAGGCGGTACGATAAGCGTCATGGCCGTGATTCCCACTAGCCACCACATATAACGCATGCGATCTTGCCGGATCATGAATCGGGATAGACGAAGAACACCTGCAAATGGGGCCCCCTTCATCACACGTCCCTACCTTCCACGGCTTCTTCATAATGCCGCATGAATAGATCCTCAAGCGTAGGCGGAGCACTTTCGATCTTTCGTATACCGTGCGCGCTTAGCTTGTGCATAATCGCTTCCATTTCCTCTGCATCCGCATAAAATGTCCAGCCATCTTCTGTCGGTACTACATCATGCACACCTTGCCACGAAGCGAGCGACTCAATCGGAGTTCTCGTCTCCACTGTCAGCTGCATCCGTGTCAAATGCCGTAGTTCATTCAACGTACCGCACTCGATCAGACGCCCTTGCCGGATGATGCCCACGCGATCGCATAGCTTCTCGACTTCGGATAAAATATGGCTCGACAGCAACACCGTCTTCCCCTCCGCTTTCACTTCTGCCACACATTGCTGAAACACTTTTTCCATTAAAGGATCGAGTCCAGACGTCGGTTCATCTAGCAGAAATAATTCCGCATCGGAAGCAAACGCCGCCACTAAAGCAACTTTTTGTCGATTCCCTTTCGAATACGTTCGGCACTTCTTTGTCGGATCCAACTGAAAACGCGCAAGTAACTCTTCACGCTTTTGTTCATGGACATTCCCTTGCAAACTCGCGAATAAATCAATCACTTCGCCGCCCGTCAGCTGCGGCCACAAATTCACGTCTCCCGGCACATACGCAATTCGTCGATGAATGTCCACCGCGTCTCGCCATACATCCTTGCCAAAAATCGTCGCCGTTCCGTTCGTAGCACGAAGCATGCCGAGCAAAACCCGAATCGCCGTCGACTTCCCTGCCCCATTCGGCCCGATGAAGCCAAACACTTCACCGTTCTTCACTGTTAAATCCAGTCCATCTAACGCCTGATGCTTACCAAAAGTTTTCGTCACTTGCTTCATCTCAATTACATTCATCTGCATGCCCTCCCGTAGTTTGAGTCAGAGCTTGTTGTTGACTGTAGTGTAGCATATGACGATCATGCTGGAGACATTTTATTTATTTACACCAAAAAGCAGACACGCGACGCATGCCTGCTATCCTACTACCTATCCATTTAATCAAACACCATATCATCTTCTTCACTAACAGCCGCATACACATGCAGATAAGGCCCTAATTTACTCACTCGGACCGTAATACCGTAGTAAATCCTATGACTACCTGGTGCTACCTTACTATCCGGGAAGTCCACAAAGAATTCTCCTGTTTTCTTTGGCGTAATACGGAACACATTCGTCCCCGGATCTCGCGTCACGGTCGCAATTTCCTCACTTCCCTTAGGCAGCACATGCTTGCCAAGAAGAGCGCCATCCCAAATCTGTAACACTTCGTTCGGCTTGATCGGTGTTATGTGCGTGTAATAATAAAATTGATCTTTATGCTCAGTAGACGTAACGTAATAACGCATTTCCTTGCCGTCCACATACTTAACCGTCGCAATGAATTTCCCTGGCTGATCAAAATAGATCACATGACAATATTGAAGCGTATCATTTTCGCATCGCTCAAATTTCACATGTTCCTCAACCAGTTCCCCATCCTCTGTAGATAAAGAAATTGACTCTGCATCTATGAACGCTTCGTTGTTTTCTCTTCTTTCATAATGCATCCACAGTTCTGCTGGTGTCGAATAGATATCAGTTGTCTCTTCCAATGAAATATCCCATGCACCCTTCACTTTTTTGACATGTACATAGTATTTTCTATAATTTTTATCGGATGTATCGGATGAAGGTGCTCCTGAAAATGTCAGTGTAGCCGTTCCTTCTTTCTTCGGCACAATATGAATCATCGTCTTCAAATTGACTTGACTCGGTATTTCACTGTCTGCCACGACATCGAATACATCCGAGTTCGTTTTGCTGACATCGTTGAATCTCTTCCATTTAAAATCTTTCGCATGCATCGTTAGAATCCCCGGCTTCACATCTTCCGCTGCTTTCAGTAGTTTTGCTGCTTGACCTCTTGTAATCGAAGCATTCGGACTGAATGTCGTTGGAGACGTACCTGTTGTCAGCCCGAGTTGATACAAACTATATATTCCATCTCTGTGGCCGTTTTTATGCACAACGTCTTTAAAACCATAATCCGGATCACGATATAGCGGCAATTCGAACGCTTTGATAATGATCGAAGCCATTTGCGCACGTGTAATAGAATCGTTCGGTCCGAATCGCCCGTCACCATAGCCGTTGATGACACCTTTTTGTGCTAATGCCGCAATCGCTTTATAGTAACCATTTGCAGTCGAAACGTCTTTGAATTTCGGATCTTTTATGTTCGTAGTCTCAAGTTTCGTTAATTTCACGATAATGGCAGCCGCCTGCCCTCTCGTAATCGATTCGCTCGGACGGAATGTTCCGTCTGGATAGCCTCCAATTATATTACGTGACGCCAAGTCATTCACTGCTTCCGCGAAATGCTTCGTAGCGGGAACGTCCGGAAATCCTGAATTGCCTGCAGCTGCGCTTGATAAAGGAAAACCGTATACTAGCAAAATCGCACCTAGTACCGCTATGATTTTATTCTTCATTCGACTTCATCCTCTCTATAATCTAGTAGTATGCCGTACAGACGTAGAATTACAGAAATAGTTTCAAAGTTTTTTGAATTAATTTCCTTCTGGAGAAATGCACTACTTACGTGAAAATCAACGACTTTTTGAATAATCAAACAGTACACTGTATAGTAAGACTCATATAAAGGAGGGTCCTAGTATGAATACGAAACGTTTTGAGATTATCGAGAAACAGGGAAAACTGCAACAGTTCCAAGTGATACGAGACAATCAGGACCCCTGCCTATTCGTCACCGAGCGGAATCCGAAGAAACGTATGAGCATCGATACACTGCGTTATACCCTCAAGCGTGTATCGAAATGCTCAGGCATTAATAAATCCATACACCCTCATCAATTGCGACATAGTTATGCTACTCATCTGATTCACAACGGTGCCCCGCTTTCCGGAGGGCTTGGCCGTATTTCTGTGTACTTTGCAGAAATTAAGGCACCTGTCCAGGGTCTCAAGGCGCACGCTGATCCTCTCGGAGTCGGCACCTACACTCCAAGCAACGGAATATATATTGCACATGTACTCATACAACAATAGGGTCATTTTATTGAATAAATGCGTTAAATCAAGCAGTTGCAACCAATAGTTGCTCTTTGGTTGGTGGTGTGCAACCTGTAAAACCAATAGTATTACAATAATCATATTGGAAAAGGAGTGTTGCATTATGTCGTTAGGTTCTAATATTAGCAATAAAAGAAAAAACTTAAAATTATCGCAAGAATATGTAGCCGAACAGTTAGGAGTAAGTAGGCAGGCAGTATCAAAATGGGAAACAAATCAATCAGAACCGTCAATGGATAATCTGATAAAATTGGGTCACTTGTTTGATAGTGATATTAAAGAATTAACTTCACTAGAGAAATATATAGAGGAACAAAAAAAACGTAGAAACTCGAATTGAACGAAGTCAAAAAGATATAAAAATGCAATTGGCAGCTGTTTTTGGTCGAGTTCTTATGTTAATTGGCTTTTTGGGTTACATGAATGTAGATATGGCTGAGCTTGGTTCAATGCCTGATTGGTATCCAAAAGTATGGTGGAGTTTCCCGTTTCTAATCGGAGTAGTCATAACATTCATAGGGTCATGGGATTATTTTAATGAAAAGTTTGGGTCAAAAAAAGTTATTTGGCTGGATTTGTTGTTTGTCTTCTCTTACTTTTTATATGGTATGTTGCCTTCCGAAAGAGGTATAAATACCTTAATCGTAATGATATACGGGACTGGGATTGTAGGATTTATAAATATTAAATTTTTTATTCCAGTTTGGAGGACACCAAGGTTATCAGGTAAGTAAAATTTTGGATTAACCCTCTTAGGTATATACTGCAATCGGGTCCGTTAATGGCAAAGCGTTATATAAGAAACGAGTGGGGATGAGGGAGGAGTAGCCATTTTTGGTTACTCCTTTTATAATAGATAAAACAGACGAAAGTGGTGGGTGTCATGCTATCTGAAGAAATAAAAAAAGAACTCGTAGACATTCTTAATGATCGAGTAAATTCGTCATTTATTTTATTATTTGGATCTTATGCAAAAGGCACTGCTAGAGAAGACAGTGATATTGATTTGGGTTATTATGCAGTTGAATTACTTTCATCATATGAACGTTTTATACTAGCGGGTGAACTAGCACAAGTTGCTAAAAGGGAAGTCGATTTAGTCAATATTCGTGAGGTAGATACAGTATTTGCTATGCAAATTTTTTCAACCGGTAAGTTACTTTCTTGTCGTGATGAAAATGAATTTTTAAAACAGCGAATGAAGGCTTTTAGTATGTACATTAATCTTAACCAGCAACGAGCAGATGTATTACAAAGCATTCAGGAAAGAGGGAGTGTGTTCGGCGATGAATGATGTGATTTTAAATAAAGTGACAACCATCGAACGTTGTGTGAATCGTGTTCATGAAGTATATGATCAGAATGTAGATAATCTAAAGGATTTCACTAAGCAAGATAGCATTATTTTAAATATTCAGCGTGCATGTGAAGCTAGTATCGATTTGGCTATGCACATCATTAGTGAAAAGAAGTTAGGTATACCAAAAGCAAGTCGTGATGCATTTAAGATGTTGCAAGAAGCTACTATTATTGATGAATCATTAGCCGGCACACTGATGAATATGGTAGGTTTTCGAAATATTGCGGTACATGATTATCAATCAATAGACTTAGAGATTTTGGAAGCCATTTTAGAAAAGCATATTAACGACTTTAAAGACTATACGAAAATCGTCTTACGCATTCTTTAGGAAGGTAAGTCAGTTTCAAAATGGGAAACTAGTGAAAATTATCCCAGCATCGAAGTGATAATTGAATTAAGTGATCTGTTTGATATCACTATCGATGAATTATAAAGGAGTCATGAGGATTTGATGGAAAAGATAATTCAAAATAGTAAACAGTTGAAGTTCCTGGATTTGAAAGGTTATTTTATGCTTGTTGCTGGTGTTTTGTCAGGGATTTTACTTGTGAGCTTTCTCAAAAATGGAGAAGTGAATTGGACAATTACGGGTGCTACTTTAGTTTTTTCGGTGTTAGGATTTTTCACTATATTACTTATTAGAGTTGAAATGAAAAGGGCAAGTGCTAAATAATCGGATGCGTTTATGGAAGAGGCTTCTCTGTAGTTGGCTAGTTGATCTTCGCTACAGCCGGTGAGTGCAGATCAACGGGTTCAAACCACTCCCCCTTCATCGGTTGATTCAGTTTACACATACATTTTCAGTATAAGAATTTCAAATCACTTATATAAATTATAAAAAATCCTCCCCTGGACAAGAAATAAAGTTGATTTGTGATTCTTTAAATAAACCTAACATTTTATTGGCATAGCTATTATCGACTGAACCGAAGCTACATGTATGACTGGCCGTTGTATATATACCATAGTCTTTTTCCATAACGAGCGCGTTTAACACTTCTAAGAATCGACTATTTGGATCATCGTTTTCATCACAGTGAATATCAATCATCACATTGTGCTTGATGGCCATGTCGACAATACGTCGCAATGATTCCACACCATGTTCATAGGAAATTTCAAAGTGAGGAATTCCCCCTACTACGTCCGCACCCATTTCAAGTGCTTCTTCCATTAAACGCTCTGCCCCTTCATATCTAAAGAACCCTTCTTGAGGAAAGGCTACGAGTTGTAATGTAACGAGATCTTTCAATTCTTCACGCAATGTTACTAACGCTTTCATGCCCGTTAAATTTGGATCTGTAATGTCGACATGCGTACGAATGAATTGAACCCCTTTACTCACTTCTTTTTGAATTCTTTTTATCGCACGTTCACGCACCATTTCTTCAGTCAATGATTTCTTATTATCACTCCACCGCTAGATGCCTTCAAATAACGTCCCGGATACATTTGCATTTCCTTCGCCTAACCCCGAAAAGATATAATCCAAGTGTAGATGAGGGTCCACATAAGGCGGTAATACTAAACGACCTTGTAAATCAATCACTTCATCTGTGTTGCCTAGATCATTACCTATTGCTTTAAACTGACCATTCTCTACTAAAAACTCATGGGATTCTGCGTCCCCATATATATTTGCATTTATAAACTTTTTCATAAAGTACATTACTCCTTTATCCGTTGTTATAGTCATGAGTATAGCAGTTGTGATTGAAGTAAAATAATTCTTACTCTCAACACTATTTGATCTGCCTATCCTTGTTTATCATGATGCGAGTTATTTTGTCCTTAATTTCCAGAATGATTCAGCACTTTGAAACTACTATGTATCGAAGTCTACTACTAGGCGGTAGTGTATGGTTGGCTAATTATGTAGTACAGTTAGCCTCCTCTTCACGCAACGTAATAACATGCTGTATACGTCATAACGTCCCTGACGCAAACAACGAATGGGTTGACATCGTATGGTGTATAGTATATGATTACCTTGAATTCGAGATAAAAGGAGAACGTCATGGACAATCAAAATAGAGAAATTTATGAAGAAGATTTGTCACTAAAGGCATTTATAGTTTTAACTCGAGCTTTGCAATCCATTAAAGTACGCGCGGAAGAAGATATCAAACGCTCAGGATTAAATCCAACAGAGTTTGCTGTTTTAGAGTTAATTTATAGTAAAGGTGATCAACCGATACAAAAAATCGGCGAGCAAATATTGATTGCGAGTAGTAGCATCACATACGTTGTAGATAAACTAGAAAAGAAAAACTTAATAAAAAGAAAACCTTGTCCAAAAGATCGACGTGTAACATATGCGTCTATTACAACAGATGGGACGGAACTGATGAATGAGATCTTTCCCCCACACAAGAAAGCAATAAAAGAAATTTTTAGTGGACTAGATATACAAGAAAAAGAACAACTAATTGCACAGTTAAAAAAATTAGGTTTACATGCACAAAATATGTAATGTTTACTCTAGTTTTTTATCGAATATCTCGAATTAGTAACATATCAATTAATTATAAATTACAAAGGGGTTTTATTACATGACAAACGAATTACTAGGAATTCACCACGTTACCGCAATGACAGATAACGCTATGAGAAACTATGATTTTTTCACAAACGTACTTGGCATGCGATTGGTGAAGAAAACGGTAAACCAGGATGATATCCATACGTATCACACATTTTTCGCGGATGATATCGGGTCACCAGGGACTGACATGACATTCTTCGACTTCCCGAACAACCCAAAAGGAACGCCGGGAACGAACTCGATTTCCAGAACAGGACTGCGCGTACCTACCGATGCAGCACTTGAATATTATCTAGATCGCTTCAAGGAGTTTGATGTAGAAAACGACGGCATTCAAGAGCTTTTCGGCAAAAAAGTACTACCTTTCCAAGAAGCTGACGGACAGAAATATCAACTGTTCTCTGATGAAAATAATGAAGGCGTTGCACCAGGTACACCTTGGAAAAACGGACCAGTACCTGAAGAATACGCGATTTATGGTTTAGGGCCGATTGAAATTACAGTTAGCTATTTCGAAGATTTTAAGAAAATGCTAACTGATGTGTATGGTATGAAACCAATTATTGAAGAAGAGAACGTGACACTCTTTGATGTAGGTGAAGGTGGCAACGGCGGACAAGTTATTTTACGAAATGATGATACAACACAAAGCCATCAAGGCTACGGCCAGGTGCATCACGTGTCGTTTAGAGTGAAGGACCATGAAGCGATTAAAAACTGGGAAGCCAAATACAATGATATGGGAATGCAACATTCCGGTCACGTAGACCGCTTTTACTTTGAAGCACTTTATACACGTGTCGGTCATATTCTTATCGAGCTATCTACAGACGGCCCCGGTTTCATGACGGATGAGCCATACGAAACTTTAGGTGAAGACTTATCACTTCCCCCATTCCTTGAGCCGAAACGTGAATATATTGAATCACAAATTCGTCCGTTTGATACAACACGGTCATAACAGTTTTAAAAGGAGTTTTATAAATGGAAGCAATTAAAAAAATCCACCATATAACCGCTATTGTGGGAGATCCCAATGAAAACCTGAAATTTTATAGAGATGTTTTGGGACTCCGTCTAATTAAACAAACGGTAAACTTTGATGATCCAGGTGTTTATCACTTGTATTTCGGAGATCATAATGAAACTCCTGGTACGGTCATTACATTCTTCCCTTGGACCAATAATAATTACGGCAGAAAAGGCAGTGGTCAGGTCGGACGAATTGCTTTCAGAGTATCTAAAGGGAGCATGGGGTATTGGCAAGAGCATTTAACTGCTCGAAATGTTCCCATTGAAATGACTCAGCTTTTCGGTAAAGAGACGCTGGAGTTCGATGATGTTCATGGACTCGAGCTGGCGATTGTTGAAGGCGAAATAGCTGCAGATCATTATGACATAGTTGATTTCCACGGAGCGGTGTTATGGTCCGGAAATCAACAAGGCACAAATGATCTACTGACAGATCTTATGAGTTTAAATGAACTAGATATAGATGATCAGAATCACCACTTTGAAACAGTAGGCAAGGAAAAGCACCATATTATTACGGCTACTCCTCCACAGCCTGCTGGTAGATTCGGTATTGGAACGGTCCACCACATCGCGTGGTCCGTACCGCATAAGGATTCATTGAAAGAATGGCAGGATGCACTTACAGATGCTAAATTTGGTGTCACTGTAGTAAAAGACAGAAATTACTTCAACTCGATCTATACTAGAGAAAAAGGACATGTCGTATTCGAGTTCGCGACAGAAGGTCCGGGATTCGATATAGATGAAGATATGAAATCACTTGGTTCCATGCTGAAATTACCGGAGCAATATGAACACAAAAGACAGGAATACGAAACTTTGCTGCCGAAATTGGAGGTATAGTATATGAATAAAATACTTCATTTCTCTCCGCAAGATCTGACGGCAAAAGAAAAGAAGAAATTTCTGATTGGTTCCGTTATCCCAAGACCGATCGCATTGGTCTCCACGAAGTCTAATTCAGGTGTTATTAATATTGCGCCATTTAGCTACTTCAACATCGTCACGTATGACCCTCCTATGCTGTCCATCGCAGTGCAGCGGGTAGATGGAAAACCGAAAGATACGGCGAGAAATATTTACGAGAATAAAGAAGCCGTAGTGCAAGTCGTTGACACGGATAACGTAGAAGCAGCAAATGCAACTTCCGCACCGCTAGGACCGGACGAAAGCGAGCTGGATATATCGAGTTTTACAACAGTAGACTCAAAAGCTATCCAAGTTCCTGGAGTAAATGAAACCAAAATAAGATTTGAAACAGAATTATACGATTCATTGGTCATTTACAATGAGGATAATATCGCAACTACAGACGTTTTACTGCTGAAAGTACAACACTATCATATTGATGAAACGATTTATCATAACGGCTATATTGACCCGTTGAAATTGCACGCTGTAAGCAGACTTGCTGGTAATGATTATGCTGAAATAGGCAAGCTCTTTACGGTTGAACGGCCCGTTAAATAATCAGAGGAGTTGTCATGTATTGAAATATATTTACAACGAAAAGAAAAAAGGTGCACCGGTATTCGTATTACTCCACGGCACAGGTGGTACAGAAACAGACTTAGTCTCCCTTGCCGAACTACTTAATCCCGAATATAACGTGTTAGGCATTAGAGGTAATGTGCAGGAAAATGGAATGAATAGATTCTTCAAACGTCACGGTGAAGGTCAGTACGACTGGGAAGATCTTGAGTTTCGCGGCAATGAACTGTATGAGTTTATTGAAAAAAAAGCAAAAGAGTATGATTTCAAAATGGAAGATACGGTGCTGGTCGGATTCTCAAACGGCTCGAACATTGCCATTCAAATGATGCTCAAGCAACCAGAAACGTTCAAAAAAGCAGCATTATTCGCACCACTGTATCCTGCAAGTTTAGAAGAAAAACAAGATTTCAGCGATGTAGAAGTATTCCTATCACTAGGAGAAGGTGATCCGATTGTGCCAGAATCAGAAAGCAAGCGAGTCATTAATCTCTTCAAAGAAAGAGGCGCGAATGTTACAACAGCTTGGGTGAACGGACACAGCCTGACACAGGAAGTCGCACAGCAAGCGAAAAACTGGTTGAATTAAGCACGATCTATGTAATCCAAAGCAATATGGAACGTTGACACAACACACAGTATAGTAGGCGATGAAGGAAAAATTATTATTGAAATCCAATTACGTAAGTAAGCTATGTAGGATTCAGACTTTCTTACAAAGTGGATAAACAAAGAATAAACCGTGCCCCTAAAGTGAGATTTAAACTTCTAACTTTAGGGGCATTTCTTTACTGAACTAGTCTAATTTCACACTACATAGCCAACTCTTTCTCCATTACAATATGCGGTATGCCATCTTCCATAAAGATATCAGATGTAGTTTCGTATCCAAGTTTACGATAAAACTCTTCCGCATGTGTCTGTCCATGCAATTTCAACGAAGCGATTTCCTTCTCCTTCGCGACATCTTCTAAACCTTCAACAATTACCTTTCCAACACCTAAACCTCGATGAGAGGCTAGCACACAAATACGTTCTAACTTTCCGACCCCATCTACTACTCTCAATCTACCTGATGCGATCACTTGTCCTTCATGTTCCACTAAAATATGTTCACATAATTCATTCAATACATCAAATTCATCAAACTCGTCCTCTTCCGGCACCTGTTGTTCTTGGACGAATACCGCTTTTCGTATGTCAAAAGACTTTTGAAGATCTGCTTCTGTAATTATTTTCTTAATGTTCATCATACATCCACTCCTCTTTCTACTTTTATTCAGTAAACAAGAAACTTCCACAGATGATCTCTCAATCTGTGGAAGTTTCTTGTTCAATCTCGCACTTCAAAAATACATAGCCATCTTTTTCAATAGTTTCACTCATTTTCACAGGAATACGTTCCTTGAAAATCGGTCCATCGACGACGACAGTATGGAATTCCCCTGACTCCCCACAGCTATCGATGCCGAGTGCTTCGAGTTCATTCATCAATTCAATCGTGAAACGTCTGCCGAGAAATTTCGCTGGCATCATCTTTGTATTGACCACGATCACATAGGCTTCAAAATCTTCTGCAATGAATTCTTCGAGTAGCTTACGTCTTGGTTCTTCCCAAAGTGGATGATACGTTTCCATACCGACCTTGGCACACATCGACTGTACCCACAGCAAATGATCTTCTAAATCGATGTCGCCAAACACTGCTTTATGAATACCATGTGCTTTAGCAACGCGCATAGCATCTATGAATTGCACTTCATAGCCAGCCCAGTCTGCTTTTCGGATCATCAGCGGAACGTCCATCTGCTTCGCCTGCGCTTGAACAATCTCCAGTGGTAATGCATGTGACTTGGAATGCGGCTCATCTTTATCAAACATCGTCCATAGCATCGCCGGCGTATTTCCTTCTCGGATTGCGCGATACGCTGCAAGCGCAGAATCCTTGCCGCCACTCCACGATGTGACGAACTTCACGCCCGTCATTGTCCGTCCGCCCATGAGATTCGTGCATCCACTGTACGCGCCATGCGAATTATGTACGAACGGAATCCGAGCTTCGGCCAGAAATACGATGCCAAATGATTCGCTGTCAACCAATCCGTCATAACATATTTATAGCCCGCATTTTTCATTTGCGTGAAACTGTGGTTCGCAATCGACTTGCCGATACCTTGTCCACGCAACTCAATATTCGTCGTCGCCTGTACAAGCACTGCCGACTCATCCGGCGTCGTCATCGCATGCCGTGCATCTGCCGGTGTAAATAAATGAAAAGCTACAGGTACTTCATCTTGCTCAGCGACCCAGCTACGCGTACCTTCTTTTCCTTCATACGCCGCAAATACATCGCGCTCTGCATCCAACGCTTCTTGTGTAATCGGTTTCCACGCTGGAGCTTTCGCTTGATGCAAACTGTTCCAAGGCGCCATCTTGTGCAGTGTTTTTTGCTCGTCCCCTACTAGTTCCTTCATCTTCACGAGACTATTCTCTCCCGGCTGTGCACGATAGTGTTCAAGTGACAACGCCGCAAAGCGCTGTTCGAAATGAAACGACTGCTCCAGCATTTCAAGAATTAATTCATCATTACCAACCGGAATATCCATGACATGTTCGAAGTAGCCATTGCGAACCCATTCCGCACCAGCTTCCGTGTACATCAACCGCGCCAATCTTGGATGCTCATCTTCATGAATGACAAATGACGGATACCCAACATACACCGTACGTCCGCGAGTAACATCTTGACGGTATTCGTATAATAAATAGCCAATGACATCTTCGTCACGCAACGTCACGAGTCCCCCTGTATACGGTTTTTCCAATTCTTCACGCAAGCGATCCTCTGCTTGTTCAATGTCCTCGAAGCGTTCCTGCAAAAACGGAAAACGCTGTCGTTCATCTGCATGTCTCGCCGCTAATAACGAGGCCATCTTCGGTATATACTGCTCTTCAAATTGTACAAAATGAATCATCAGAATCCCCTCCTGCCTAATTTAACTAAATTATACCACATCCATTTAGCTTGCCAATGAAATGAATGGATGTGGTGTGTTTTTAGGGGGATGGATTGCTGGTGTTGAGCGGTTGTGCTTGAAGTATGAGCGGATGTGTGTTGGCATTGAGCGGATACGCAACTACATAGAGCGCTTAACCTTGAAATATGAGCGGAAACACGTCGGCTTTGAGCGGAGCTGATGGGCATCCACTTAGAGAGTTTAACCATTGAAGTATGAGCGGATACACGGCAGTATTGAGCACGTACGCACACACTTAGAGCGCTCAACCCAAAACTATGAGCGGATACGCGGCAGCATTGAGCACGTACGCACTCACATAGAGCGCTCAACCCAAAACTATGAGCGCAAACACAGCCGCATTGAGCGGAGCTGATGGGCATCCACTTAGAGCGTTTAACCATTGAAGTATGAGCGGATAAGCGTCAGTATTGAGCGCGTTCGCACATACTTAGAGCGCTCAACCGCAAACTATGAGCGAAAACGCGGCAGCATTGAGCGGATACACACCCACATAGAGCGCTCAACCACAAACTATGAGCGAAAACGCATCCACATTGAGCACAAACACAAAAAAACTGCAGACCCACTCCCATTAAAAGAGTGAATCTGCAGCCTAAGTAATCAATCAAACCGGCATTGGAGTATCCGTAGGTTTCGCATAGTCTCCGTTACCGTATTCCGTATCAATTGCATCACGGATTTCTTTCATGGACATGCCGTCTTGCTTCATTTGTACGGATTTCACTGCGATTTCCAGGCAAGCTAGGCAACGTGTGCCGTGATCGTCCCAGACAACGGAGCCGTCTTCGCGTACTTCATCTAAGAAACAATTCATATTGCTCTTGTGTCCGGCACTTTCTCCGCAACCGCAATAGCAAGGCATGTATTCCAAAATGTCCGTTGCGTTGCCCGCCACTTGATAGATCATGCGCATATCTTCCGGCTTATCATCTAGGAATGAAGGCAAGATGTCCGCTGAAGCGGTTACTTCCTGCAAGTCGCCATTCGGCAAATGCTCTGCGTGATCATGTCCTGCTTCTGCCCTTACATCTTGTGGATCTACTTCAGCAGGTTTTTCTGTAGCGCCGTTTCCGCATGCCGCAAGCGCTACTGTCAACGCAGCCAGTCCTGCAAGTAACTTCTTTTTCATGTATATTCCTGACTCCTTCGTATAGAGGTTATGCCTTTAGTATACAAGGTTTGCGGGAAAAACAAGCGTACAAATTCATGACAATTATGAGTTGCCCGTCATCTTGCTTGGATCTACATATTCGTCAAATTGCGCTTCTGTCAATAAACCAGTAGAAAGTGCCGCTTCTTTCAGCGTTGTACCTTCTGTATGAGCCTTCTTCGCAATTTTCGCCGCATTTTCATAGCCGATATGTGGATTCAAAGCCGTTACTAGCATCAATGAATTCTTCACTTTATTGTCGATTTCTTCAAGGTTCGGTTCAATTCCTACCGCACAGTTGTCGTTGAAGCTAATCATACCGTCAGCAAGTAATTTCGCTGATTGTAGGAAGTTGTAGATAATAACAGGTTTGAAGACGTTCAATTCAAAGTTCCCTTGGCTCGCAGAAAAACCGATTGTTGCGTCGTTACCCATTACTTGTGCTACAACCATCGTTAATGCTTCACTTTGTGTCGGGTTCACTTTACCTGGCATGATTGAACTACCTGGTTCGTTTTCTGGAATCGTAATTTCGCCGATACCTGAACGTGGACCACTTGCCAACCAACGTACGTCATTCGCTACTTTCATCAAGTCCGCAGCCAATGCTTTCAGTGCGCCGTGTGTATAGACGACTTCATCATAACTCGTCAATGCGTGGAATTTATTTTGTGCAGATGTAAACTCAATGCCGACAGATTTTGAAATCTCTTCCGCCACTTTATCGCCGAATCCAGCTGGTGCGTTAAGTCCTGTACCAACTGCTGTACCGCCGATTGCAAGTTCTTTCATTGTCTGGACACTAGTTTCCAGCATGCTGTGTGTTTTCTCTAGCATTTTGTGCCAACCGCTGATTTCTTGGCCTAACGTCAATGGCGTCGCGTCCTGCAAGTGCGTACGTCCAATTTTGATGATATCCGCGAAGTCTTCGGATTTTTTTTGAAGTGTTGCTGCTAGTTTGTCAATTGCCGGCAATACTTCGCGCTCTACCGCAATAACACCCGCCACGTGAAGCGCTGTCGGGAATGTATCGTTGGAGCTTTGTGATTTATTGACATCATCATTCGGATGTAGACGTTCTTCCTCGCCCCACTCCTCAAGCAACTGGTTACCACGGTTAGCGAGTACTTCGTTCATGTTCATGTTCGACTGCGTACCGCTTCCTGTTTGCCAAACGACTAACGGGAAGTGCTCGTCCCACTTGCCTTCGATAACCTCTTCTGCTGCTGCTTTAATGGCTTTCATTTTAACTTCGGATAGATTGCCGAATGAATGACTTGCGATCGCTGCTGATTTTTTCAAATGGGCAAAGGCTTGGATTACACCAAGCGGAATGCGTTCCCCGCCGATTTTAAAGTTGTGCTTACTGCGCTGCGTCTGCGCTCCCCATAACTTATCTGCTGGTACTTGTATTTCTCCGAACGTGTCATGCTCAATACGATATTCCATCTTTACATCCACCTCTCAAAGTAATAATCAGACTCTCTATCTCTATCATGCCCTATTTCCGAGCAGATTTGAATTAAAAAGGGTTGGGAGTGGGAGTTATCTAGTGCGTACGATCGGATGGAAGCTCCGGCTGGCGGACGCTTTCCCATGGGCCCGCGGGAAGAGCCGTAACGAAGAACGGCTTTTGCGAGTAAAAGCGAAGCGTTAGGAGCACATCTTTGCACTTCGCCGCCAGCCTCCGCTCCCATCCTACTTTTATAGTACGGGTACTTAGATCACTTACTGTATGTAGAGTGTGAAGTATTGTCTAAACTTATTTAGATTCAAGTACAGAAGTTCAAAAGAGTATTACAACACTAACTTCAATCCACAACAAATAGTATCACCCACTCGCATTGCAAGGGATTGGTGCGTAGGAGGGGCGACTCCTGGAGGATCAGCGGGATAGGTGAAACACCCTGTGAGCGAAGCGAGCGGTGTGGTTCACCGCCCGCCCTCCGGAAAGCGTCCCCTCCGAAGCACCAATCCCTACCCCAACAGCCTCTTCACTCAAACCTCTTGCATACGAAACGCCTTCCGAACCACTGTAAAGAAAATCACCAAAGCACCCGTACTGCATGTCAATACTATAATACTAAGCGGCCAAGCCGAGCTGTCTCCCGCTAGTCCTACTAGCGGCGAAACCGTTGCACCGCCGATGAATGGCATCAGCCCGAGAAACGCCGCTGCACTTCCTGCTGACTTGCCCTGACTCTGCATCGCAAGCGAAAACGACGCTGGCGACACCAAACCAACGCTCGACACCATAAAGAACAACGCCGTCGCAATTACGGCAAGCGGCCATTCATTCCAGACAGTCAATAGAAGTAAAATACTAGCCGCGAATGAAAGCAACACGCCTGCGCGCAAGAACTTCACCTCGTGAATTCTACCCGAAAGTCGACCTGTCAATTGCGCTGCCGTGATAATCCCGACACCGTTCAGCGCGAAGAACAAGGAAAACTGTTGCGCCGTGACACCATAAATATTTTGTAAAACGAACGGAGATCCCGCAATGTACGCGAACATGCTCGACATGATCAAGCCTTGCGTCAACGCGATACCTATGAACCACTTATCTTTCAGTAGACCACTAAACGTCTTGACGACCGCAAGCATTCCGCTCTCTGCACGTTCTTCAACCGGCAACGTATCCGGCAAGAAAAATGCCGTTGATAAAAACATCAACAAACCGATGATTCCGAGTAATAAGAACACCGCTGGCCACGAAGCAAAGTTCAGCACGACACCACCTACAATTGGTGAAAGAATCGGTGCTGCTCCACTGACGATCGACAGCATCGCCATGAATTTAGTTAATTCATTTCCTACATATAAGTCACGTGCGCAAGCTCTCGCGATCACAATTCCCGCAGCCCCTGTCATACCTTGAACGAAACGTAATGCAACAAAAATCCAGATGTTCGGACTAAACGCACATAAGACGGAAGCGATTGCATACACGCTGAGTGTAATGACGAGCGGTTTGCGTCTGCCGTAAATATCACTTAACGGTCCGAAAATGAGCTGACCTGCGCCTAAGCCGATTAAACAGGCCGTCAGACTTAATTGAACTAGTGACGTCGAAGCGTTTAAATCCTCCGCCACAATAGGCAATCCCGGCAAATACATATCCATCGATAGTGGGCCGAATGCTGACAGCGAGCCGAGCAATACTACGAGCCAAACTGTCGGCATGGGAATCTTTTTTTGTAATGAAGTATTCATATGTACATAACCCTTTTCTTCTATAGAATTCATTCAGTATAGCAAAAAAGCAGCCGCATTGGGTTATCTATCTACCATATGGACAATATAGTTCCGCCTAACGCACCGACTAGCACGACGATCCACGGAGGCATCTTCCAAAAGGTTAGCATGCTGAATAAAATTGCCGCTAATGCGAAGTCTTCTGCCCGCAAAATCGAGCTTGTCCAAATTGGATTATATAATGCCGAGAGTAAAATTCCGATGACCGCGGCATTGACTCCCATGACTGCTCCTCTGATTTTCGGATGATTGCGTAAAACGTCCCAAAAAGGCAGAGCTCCGACGATCAATAGAAAGGCAGGCAAGAAAATTGCAACCGTCGCGAATAACCCGCCTTGCCAACCGTTCATCACGGCTCCTAGATAGGCAGCGAACGTAAACAATGGTCCTGGAACTGCTTGCGTAGCACCGTAACCCGCTAGGAATGACTCATTTCCAATCCACCCCACTGGTACCAATTCCTGTTCCAATAAAGGCAAGACGACGTGTCCTCCACCGAATACGAGCGCACCCGACCGATAAAAACTATCGAATACGGCAATCCAGTAAGACCCCGTCAGTTCCCGAAGCAACGGTAACATACCGAGCAAAGTGAAAAACAGTGTGAAACAAATGATTCCCATTTTCTTCGATACGAGGAATTTGGACGAAACACCATCTGACGTGTCATGAACCTTGAATAGCCATAAGCCCACGAGTCCCGCTAGTATAATTACACCGACTTGCGTAAAAGCCGCTTGCCATAAAAGTGTAACGACGAGCGCTAGTAATGCGATGGCTTTTCGCTTAACATCCGGTGTCAAATTCTTCGACATCCCTACTATCGCATGTGCAACAATCGCCACAGCCACGATCTTCAACCCATGCAACCAACCTGCTTCACTAATATCTGAACCAGCTAGAAGCGTGGCAAACAAGATCAACGCCACTACGGACGGCATTGTGAAACCTAGAAAGGAAACTAGCCCACCGACTACCCCTGCACGCGCCACGCCGATTCCAATACCTACCTGACTGCTTGCCGGACCTGGAAGGAATTGCGCCAACGCTACTAAATCCGCATACCCTTTTTCATCCATCCACTTACGTTTTCGTACATACTCTTCATGGAAGTAACCTAAATGCGCAGTTGGTCCGCCAAATGAGGTCAGTCCTAGTTTAAGAGATACGATAAATAGTTCTACTAGTCTCTTTACAGAAGAAGCCGTATTATTCTTCATTTTGATCTCCTTTCATCTTATGTAATACTTTACTGCCGATCATCTCATGTCTACATTAATTTTCAATGGATTTAGTAGAATTTAACGATAACTTAACAATAGATGGACAAACAAAGGACTAATTGAAATTCTGCTCAAATTCTACACCGTTCGCTATCTTTTTTCGCACAGTTTTTGTATGATGTAATCACTATCGATGTCAACAATAGATGGAGGAATTGAGATGCTAGGTCCACGTAAACCCGATCCGTTTTTCACAGCTTTATTGGACATCGCAAAGCATGTGCAGGAATCTATGCACTATGCGAATAATTTTAAAGTCGATTCTGTCTCAGATCTGAAAGATGTCAGCATTCGAATGAAGGAATATGAAACAGCTGGTGACACGTTAATTCATGAATTAATCACAAAACTAAATACCTCGTTCATGACGCCGATCGAACGGGAAGATATTTTGAATATCGCGATTGCAATGGATGATATCCTCGATGGCATGGAGCATTTTCTGGCTAACCTGGAGATGTTCTCTCTCATTAAAATCGATGAATACATGCAGAAGTTCATAGTCAACATTATGAAAAGTACCGATGAAATCGTTTTGGCAATGGAATTGCTGACGAAGAAAAAGCTAGTGGAAATGCGTACGCATGCTGTGCAGATTAAAGAGTACGAACGGATTTGCGACGAAGTGTTGCGAACTTCCATTAAGCAAATGTTCATTCGCGAAAAAGATCCAATCCGCATCATTCAATTGAAAGATCTGTATGAACTGCTTGAAGATACCGCAGATTTTTGTCAAGACGTGGCAAATAATATCGAAACCATCATTATGCGCAACGCGTAAGGAGTCCTAACCGATGGATACGATTCTCATACTCACCATTCTCGTCGTGGTATTTGCCTTGGCGTTCGACTTCATCAACGGTTTCCACGATACAGCCAACGCGATCGCTACTTCGGTATCGACACGCGCACTGAAACCTCGAACTGCAATTATGCTCGCCGCCACGATGAACTTCGTCGGTGCACTGACATTCACGGGCGTCGCAAAAACCATTACAAAAGATATTGTCGATCCATTTTTATTAGAAAATGGTTCTCTCGTTATTTTGGCAGCACTCGTTTCCGCGATCATCTGGAACTTGGTCACGTGGTATTTCGGAATCCCTTCCAGCTCTTCGCATGCATTGATCGGATCTATTGCCGGCTCAGCGATTGCGGCAGCGGGATTTGGCATTCTGAATTATAGCGGCTTCATTAAAATCATTCAGGCATTGTTGCTATCTCCTATCATTGCATTGGTCGGTGGATTTATTGTCATGACCATATTACGTACGGTATTAAAGAATCGTAATTTATTTAAAGCCAATCGTCGTATCCGCTACATGCAAATCGGCACGGCTGCGATTCAATCGTTCACACATGGTACGAATGACGCGCAAAAGGCGATGGGGATTATTACGATGGCCTTGATAGCAGCAGAATTACAGACAACCGATGATATTCAGCTATGGGTACGGATTGCGGCGGCTACTGCGATGGGAATTGGTACGTCGATCGGCGGTTATAAGATAATTAAAACCGTCGGCGGCAAGATAATGAAGATCCGACCGATTCACGGGATTGCATCAGATTTAAACTCCGCAGTCATTATTTTCGGTGCTACCCTTCTTCATTTACCTGTCAGCACGACACACGTAATCTCATCTTCTATTATGGGTGTTGGTTCAGCGCAGCGCTTGAAAGGTGTGAAATGGGGAGTCGCACAGAAGATTGTTTTGACGTGGATTATCACGATGCCGATCTCCGCTTTAATGGCTGCAGTCGTCTATAAAATATTCGCACTTTTCCTATAACAGCTGGAAAATCCAAGGCGTTCTTCCATTGAACTAATCTTTCCACTTGCTATGTCTGCCTTTTTTTGTTATGATAAAGAAGAATTATTTTTGTTCGACGTTGGTCTACGATTTTATCTCGACCGTTTTTTAGAAATTGAGCAAGGATAGTAATACAAGGTGTACACGAGTGTGCACGAGGAGGAAACAAACATGGAACAAGGTAAAGTAAAATGGTTTAACGCAGAAAAAGGTTATGGCTTCATCGAACGTGAAGATGGCGACGACGTATTCGTACACTTCTCAGCTATCCAAGGTGATGGCTTCAAAACTCTTGAAGAAGGTCAAGACGTGTCTTTCGAAATCGAACAAGGACAACGCGGACTTCAAGCAACTAACGTTACTAAAAACTAATTTGCCTATACAAACCACTTCCTTTTAGGAAGTGGTTTTTTTGTGCATTTCTTTCCATATTTCTGTAACACTTCGCTATAGTTCATTGTTCTGATCAGCATAGAAATGACAATAACTATTTTCAATCATAGAATGAAGAGGAATGACGTTTCGGGAAGTTGATAACCCAATAATATTAAATGAAACTAGTTGGTAACAGCCTATATTGTTCGAATAACTAGAAATATAGTGCGATGAAATGAACATGAAGCCTCTAGAGATTCCCTCCGTGTTGTCTGGAATACTTGAGCGGCTTTTTGAGGTTTGGTTTGGCGCGGTTGCGACTTCGCCCTGCACTCCATGACGCCACACGAAAAAACTGCCGGGAATAGTACATCCCCGGCAGCCACTCTTACTATTATTGCCAGCCAAACGTACCGATTTCGGTATACGACTGGTTGTCCATTGATTGATGATTTTTTTGTGTAGGATTATTTTTGAAAGTAGCCTGAACCATTAACACGACGCCCACTACCGCCACAATTAACACCACGACCAGCCAAATGGCAACTGTTTTACCTTTCATTCGATATCACCTCTGTAGCTGTTATTTCGTTTTGACGGAAAAGCCTTCTTCTTTCAAATAACTTGCCGCCTCTTGATAATCTCCAAAGCCCTCTTCCAAGTTTACTTCATGATAAATATTAAAGAAGCCATCTTCTTCGAGAAGTGTCAGCATCTGACCATTGGAATTCTGCCACGTCTCGGCGATAGTTGCAGGTTCCTCGACTTCTGTCGCCAACCCTTCAATTGCCGCACGGATCACTGCACGGAATTCATCCGCAGAATATTCGCGTACATTGACTAGACCGCGGTCATCCGCTTCATAGCCTTCAACGTCTGCCACGTAGACAAATGCATTACCGTTCGGGTGCAAATGCTGCACGACCACCGTTTTATCGTACAAAGACTCTTCATAATGATAGTTCAAGCGCTTCATAGACACTTCTTTCTTCACTAACTCCGGGAACTCTTCTATAATCTGTTGTTTCTCTTCAAATGTTAACATATTTATTCCTTCTTTCTAATGAAATTCGATCCTCATCTTGTCCGCCATTCCGTAATGAGGACAAGCAATATAACGACTGCAAATGCAACTATATAAAACCAGGAAGGTACACTGCTCACACCACCGAACATGCCATCCACTCCTTCCAAACTTTCCATTCTTTTTTTAGTATACCCTTTTTCCCGCTACTATTGAGGATATTTTTCAACATTTCATAGTTCCTGCTGTATTGCCAAGGTACAAACAGAGTATAATGTAATGGAGGAGTGGGTTTCTTATGATAAAACGCCTGTTTCAGTTCCTCTTTCTCGCAGTACTACTCTACGCTTTCAAGCCCTTATGGGAAGGTCCTGTATCGCAATATGTGGACTTATCGTTTCTCGACCCGCTTGATGCCAAAGTAGAAACCGTGCTGAACGAGGAAGTAGTTGGATCTGCGCTTGACTATACAAAAGAATCGATTGTCGATTTAATTACATTCGTTTCCGATAAAGCCGTCGGAAGCAGTCCCCCAGAGGAAGTCGCCCAACCCGTGCTCGATACGCCGGCAACAGGCATTATTTCTATCCACAATATTGAAATTGGTACAACCGAAGCGCAAGTGAAGGAAAAGCTTGGTGACCCTATGCGGAAGTCCGTCAATGAATATGGTACGGAATGGTTGACGTTCCATGACAACTATCAGAACTTTGTCATGCTGTCATACGATATCAAACGTCGCGTCAATGCGATCTATACAAATGATCGTCTGATCGCTTCATCTATCGGCATCGAATACGGTGTGCCGAAATCGGAAGTACGTGAAGAGCTCGGTGAACCGATTTCTGAAATACGTAAAGGTACGAACATTTATAAGTTGCAAAACGATGAAGGCATGGACATCTTTCATTCGGATGGTCTCTATATGTATGTCTTTTATGATTTGCATAAAGAGAATACCGTAACTGCAGTACAATTGATTTCGGATTCGTTAGAGCAAAAAAAATCCGCGCTCTATGCTCCTCAAAACGATGCGATGCGCAAAGGCTTTGAGATGCAACTATTTGATTTGACGAACGCGGCAAGAGTTCGACACGGTCGTTCCATTTTAACATGGGATGAACTCGCATCTGAAACGGCACGTCTGCATAGTACCGATATGGCAGTGCAAGATTACTTCAGTCATGAAAACTTACAAGGCGAGTCCCCTTTCGACCGCATGAAAAAGCAAGGCGTCCAATTCGTCAGTGCCGGTGAAAATCTAGCTTACGGTCAATCTAGCAGTATTTTTGCGCATGAAGGGCTAATGAATTCGAAAGGCCACCGTGAAAACATATTAATCCGCGACTACCAGTTCCTTGGGATCGGTGTAGATTTTAACGACAAAGAACAGCCATTTTATACGGAAAACTTCTTCGCCAAATAAGGGAATTTCCTTTCATTACGGACAGTTATCCAGTAAAATAAAGAGAAGGACTTTGGTAGATCGAAGACCTTCATTACAGCATTAAAGGAGATTATCAATTGAAAAAATTTGCTGCATTTTTCTTGGCCGCGACGTTGATTTTGTCACCACTTGGAAACATCATCTTCCAAGATGAAATTACTGCCGAAGCACGTGGCTATAAGTCTGGTAAGAAGAGCTTCAGTACACCTAATCGTGTGCAACCGAATAAAGCTGAAAAGAAACAAGATACTAATCAAAGTAATGATAAAGCAACAGCAGGTAACACAGCGAAGAAGCCAGGCGGTATGGGTGGCGGCTTGATGAAAGGTCTATTGGTTGGTGGACTGGCGGGTCTATTATTCGGCAGCTTGTTTGCGAATATGGGTATGCTTGGATCCATTATGGGCTTGCTAATTAACGTGTTAGCGATTGTCTTCATCATTTACATGGTTCGGAAGATTTTCGCGATCTTCAAAGAGAAAGAGCGTAAACGCAATGAGGATATGAATCAATGGAACAACAGATAATCTACGAACAAGACGTAGTAAATGCAGTATGTGTATTGATTGCAAAAGAGTCACGTGCAATGCCAGACGACGTGGAAGTCGAACTTGCTTACGATGATGACACTGGGTTTTCAGCAGACGCCGAGCTTCATGGCAAGATGTACCACTTGGATACCTCCCGTCTCGTCGAAGCGCTTCGCCTTTGGATCGAGCAGTATCTCGATCAGGATCCGATGGCAGCAGGCATTCAGCTGAAGCTGGATGATGAAGAAGGGATTATCGCGATCGTTCGATAATCAACAGGACGCCCCTTTCCGGGAGGGCGTTCTTTTTTGTGTTCAATTTATTGAATTGGAGAGGCTAGGGTTGGGGTTGGGATTTGCGCTTCGGAGGGGACGCTTTCTGGAGGGTGGGCGGTGAACCACACCCCTTCGCTTCGCTCGCTGGGTGTTTCACCTGTCCCACTGATCCTCCCAGAGTCGCCCCTCCTACGCTCCAATTCCTTGCAATGCGAATGGGTGATACTTTTTGTCGTGCATTAAAGTAAGTGTTGTAATCCACTTTTGAACTTCTGCACTTGAATTAAAATAAGTTAAGACAAAACAATAATTCTCACATTACCTACAGTGAGTGATCTAAGTACCCGCACAATCAACGTAGGATGGAAGCGGAAGATGGCGGCGAAGTGCAAAGATGTGCTCCTACCGCTTCGCTTTTACTCGCAAAAGCCGTTCTTCGTTACGGCTCTTCCCGCAGGATCAGCTCGATCAGGTGAGACAACCAAAAGGAGCGCAGCGAACTGGTTGGCTCACCGCGAGCCCATGGGAAAGCGTCCGTCAACTGGAGCTTCCATCCCTTCGCACTTCCTAAGTAACTTACTCTTCCCAAGCACTTGCTCTAGAACTTGAACTTGAACAAATTCAAACACTACACAAAAAAAAGATGCCCCAAAACTCCGGGACATCCTACTTTATTTATTACTTCATTTTCTCAGATGTAATCTCTGCACAAGCAAATGGTGTTCCTGAATCGCCCGCTGGATCTGTGATGTTATCATCCGCACCTTCATGGATAATCAACGCGGATCCGTCTTCATCAAGTAATGAATTATCTTTTCCAGACTCAAGCGTAACCGCATCTGTCGTCACAGTAACTTTTGCGTTTCCATCTTCATCCGCCACAAGATTCTCCAAGTCCCCTGCATGGTGTCCTTCTGGATTTTCTAATCCGTGCTTTTTATCCGTTGGGTTGAAGTGACCGCCAGCAGACTCTTTAAAGTCCGGTGCTGTACAGACGCCCGTTTCATGGAAGTGCATACCATGTTCACCCGGCTCAAGGCCCGTTACGTCAACGTCCATCGCTACACCAGACGGTCCTTGCGTAAGCGTTACGGAACCGATTTCTTCCCCGTCAACATTCATGACTGGTGCCATTACTTCAGGTTCCGCTGTTCCCTCTTCTTCCACAACCGGATCACTGCTGCCGTTCACCGGTTCTTTTTCTTCATCCGCCGTGCCTCCACAAGCCGCCATCAGTAACGCTGAGCCCAATACGATACTCGGTAGTTTCCACATAATTAAATTCCTCCTTGTGTAAGTTATGTACATTGCAGTTCATTTCGGTTTTGATAATGAACCCATAGTGTGAGTGTACCCACTTTTATGGTTTTCTAACATGCCGCTGAAGTTTTAAGAGCGGATTTCAAGTTGAATAGAGCTGTTGTAGGGTTACATTGAGCGCTTTACGTCTGACTTTGAGTGGATGCAACGTCACATTGAGCGCTTTACGACTGACTTTGAGCGGATCAAGCATAACATTGAGCGCTTAACGCCTAACATAGAGCACGCAACCAGAAACTAAGAGCGGATACGCCACAAAATAGAGCGCTCAGCCAAATTAATGAGCGTCCACCTTCACCGCCCCTCTCCCAACAATAAAAAACACTCCAAGGAACCACCCTCAGAGCGTTCTCTAACCACAATACATTCCACAACACTCAATCTTCAATCAGCGGGTACACACCATTCTCATCGTGCGTCTCCGTCCCGACGACTGGCGGATTAAAGACGCAAATCAAGCGCATGTCATCTTTTCCACCGCGTAAATAGTGCTCGTCGTGTTCATTCAACGCATACATCGTGCCATCTTTGATTGGGTAGACTTTGCCGTCCGCGATCGTTTCGATTTCACCATCGCCCGCCACACAGTATACAGCTTCTAGGTGGTTTTGATAATGGATATGCGTTTCCGTTCCAGCGTAAATAATCGTTTCGTGGAACGAGAAGCCCATATTGTCTTTCTTCAGTAAGAAACGTCGGCTTGCCCACGTTTCTGCTTTCGTTTCATTTTCGCTACCAATAATTTCATCTACTGTACGTACTATCACTGAACATTCTCTCCCTTAGTTTTTTACGATTTCTTCAATCGCTTCTTCTAGAATATCGAATCCTTGATCAATACCTTTTTCATCTATAATCAATGAACCGAGGAATTTGACGACTTCGCCTTCAGGTCCAGACGTTTCAATGATCAAACCTTTTTCAAATGCTTTTGCACAGATTTTATCTGCATAGTCTTCCTTGCCTTCACCACAAACGATTCCTTGCATGAAGCCACGGCCACGAGTTGTAGCTTTCAACTGCGGATAGTCTTCGACGATGGTTTCCATCCGCTTCGTGATGAGCTTGGATTTTTCTTGTACCGATTTAGCGAATTCATCTGTTTCCCAGTACGATAAAGCTTCAGTCGCTGTTAAGATGGCCATGTTGTTACCGCGAAATGTTCCGTTATGCTCAGCTGGACCGAATGTATCGTATTCTGGTTTGATCAGCGTGAGTGCTAATGGTAATCCGTAGCCACCAATGGATTTTGACATGCAAATGATGTCAGGTTTAATGCCAGCTGGTTCAAAACTAAAGAATGTTCCAGTTCGACCGCAACCTGCTTGAACATCATCGACAATTAGTAAGATATCGTAATTTCTGCAGAGACGTTCTACTTCACGCAACCATTTAAAGCTTGCGGGATTAATGCCGCCTTCCCCTTGTACCGTTTCGAGAATCATAGCTGCTGGCAAATCTAAACCACTGCTGGCATTAGCTAAATATTTTTTGAGAAAGGTTAAGGATTGATCTTCTTCTAAAAACGTATCGAACGGCATAGACGTCGTATTGTTAAGCGGCACTCCGGCTCCACCGCGGTTGTATGCGTTGCCTGTTACAGACAATGCGCCAAGCGTCATGCCGTGGAAACCATTCGTAAAGCTTACAATATTTTGTCGTCCCGTTACTTTGCGGGCGATTTTCAGTGCACTTTCGACTGTATTCGTCCCAGTAGGACCAGGAAACATTACTTTATAGTCCATGTTTCTCGGTTGCAAGATCACTTCGTTAAATCGTTCAAGAAATTCTTTTCGAACCGTTGTGCCCATATCTAAACTATGTGAAATTCCATCATCTTGAATATATTCAATCAGCTTTTCTTTCATTTTTTCGTTGTTGTGGCCGTAGTTCAAAGCACCTGCGCCGGCAAAGAAATCGATATATTCTTTACCTTCCGTATCCCACATCTTATAGCCTTTTGCTTTGTTGAATACTGTTGGGAAACTTCTGCTGTAACTTCTCACTTGCGACTCGCGATTCTCGAATACTTCCATTACTTTCTGACTTTTTGTCAGTACCATGTGTAATTAATTCCTCCGTTAGATTCTGTATTTTTCCAGTGTCAAGTTGCGGCAATCGGCCAGTTTCTCAGAATGGTCCAATGCGGAACAGTTTTTCTGATTCGTGCCCGCCACCCGGGAATTGATCTTTCGTATAACCATCTGTGATCGTGCATTCCGTCCCTAAGTCACGTGCTAAGCCTTTAAATAGATTTGTTGACGGAATATTAGATGGCGTAACTGTTGTTTCTAGATACCGAATATTCCGACATGCATCACTTTGCAAAATCGTATGCAACATACGAGAAGCCAAACGCTTACCTCGTACAGATTCATCGACTGCCACTTGCCAGATAAACAAGGTATCTTGCGCTTTTGGTTGAATAAAGCCTGAAATGAAGCCGACAAGCTTTCCGTGATCTTCTACTACGATACTCGTGTCGCTGAATTGATCTGCCCACAGCAAATAACTGTAGGAGGAATTCAAATCGAGTATTTTCGTATCCTTAATGAGCTGCCAGATGAACTTTCCATCTTCTACAGTCGGAATACGAAATGAATACGGATCGTTCGGATCTAGCCCTGCAATCGAAACTTTGTGTTTAGTTTCCAAACAGTTTCTCCTCCAAGTTCTCTTACATGTAGTTTTACAAATTTTCATCATCTGAAATTCTCTAAGATGTGTGCTTCTTCATCCGAGAACACCATCTAACTGAAATACGTTCGTCGAATAGTCATCAATGTGAGGTTTTAAGGACCGAGCAAACACGCTCGGCAGATTCTTCTTATGAATCTAGCGGATATAGCAAGGGTACTTACGTAGAAAAGCCAAAATGGAGATTCGTGCTGGCTACTATGGGTGCTATCTTTCTGCCTTGCGGTATGAAGTGCAAAAAAGAGCGCCTTTACAAAAGCGGGGAGCTTTTGTTCATGGAAACAGCAGATATATTAAAGATTCGCTGATATGAAAGACACTTTCAATATCTTGAATTTACTACCATACGTATTCATCCAACCAACGTTCACACACTGGTGAAGAAGCAAACTATGTGTCTCCTCTGACACTGGTTGTAATTATAGGAAACTCTGAAAACGTTGTCAACAGTAAATATATCAATTTATTTATTTGATTAAAAAGTAAAGTACTGATAAGTCAGTCAGCGTATAGCCTAAGAGGGAATATAAAAAACCGGAAACAATTTTCGTTTCCGGTTGAATTTTATGAAAATAATATCTTTTCTAATTCCATTGGTGCAATATATGTATCCCCTTGATAAACACGCATATTACCACCTGAAATTTCATCAATCAACATGATGTTTCGCTCAGGATCGCGACCAAATTCCAATTTGATATCATATAGCTCTAACCCTTTTTCCGCCATCTCTGATCGAACGACTTCAGAAATTTGCTGAGTTAATTCTTTAAGCGTTGCGTATTCTTCATGCGTTAAAATATGAAGTTGCGCCAAAGCATCTTCTGAAATAGGTGGATCTTGACGTTCATCGTCTTTTAGCGTCACTTCCACGAAAGCATCCAATACTTGCCCTTCTTCAGCATACGCACCGAATCTGCGCAAGAAACTTCCGACCGCACGGTATCGACAAATCACTTCTAATCCTTTACCAAAGACCGTAGCAGGTTTCACCGTCATCGTCACTTCATCCAGATCAGCATTGATGTAATGTGTTGGTACGTTTTGCTCCTCCAATTTCTCGAAAAAGTATTTCGTCATGCGAAGTCCAGACTTCCCAGCACCATCAATCGTCAGGCCTACTGTGTTAGCACCTGGATCGAATACACCATCTTCCCCTGTTACATCATCCTTGAATTTCAATAGCACGTGGCCATCTTCCAAGCGGTAGACGTCTTTCGTTTTACCAGAATAGGTTAATTTCATCCGTACGATTCTCCTCTATTCATAAATGTGTACTACCTATTCAGTATAAAGCACTTTGACGAGAAGAAAAAGTATTGTTTGACGAAAGTTGATAGGCATCATGACAGATTTCACAAAATACTCTTATACTTAGGATCACACATACACTTTAAAGAGGAGGAAATGAATCATATACTTTCATACGGTTACCTTCTACCTTTAATTCGGAGCGCTTTTTGAAATACGTACTCTTCCATCAAGGCAAGTATTGAACCGGCTCTACAAGAAGCAAGCATCCTTTGAAACAATAAAATTATGGAAATCATTGTAAATGGTGTAGAAATCGGTATCGGTAATCAAATCGCTGAATGAGTACATATGTAAAAGAAACTCTTTTCATTCCGCCACACACATGATAAGCTAGTTGTGAAAACCAAATATTTTGACTATTAGGGGAATCCTTCACAAGGACTGAGAAAAGAGTGTGGCTCTGAAACCCTTATCACCTGAACAGGTTAGCACCTGCGGAGGGAAGTGGCGAGTCGTACCGTACGTATTTCTGTCGACATTTCTACCACTTTCCGATTCGGGAAGTGGTTTTTTCTATTGGAGGGGAATGAATGGAATTACTTGGCGTGACCGACGACCGTCTTTCAATTGATGAACTTACGCTACACTTGCAGCAGACTGCACCGTTTCTTGACGCCATCATTTTGCGGGAAAAGTCCAAGACAGATGAACAGCTTATAAATATAGTCACGCGCCTTGCAAGTGCTGGATTTCCACTCAACAAGCTCATTCTACATGCCAGACCTCACCTAGCTAGCAGGCTGAACTTATCAAAAGTACAGCTGACCGGTTATGGCATGTCTTTACCAGATGCACATCAAGAATTTCCTGAGCTGGCATTCGGTTGCTCGATTCATTCGTTGGCAGAAGCAAAGGAAGCTGTGAAAGAAGGAGCAGACTGGCTTTTGTACGGGCATATTTTCGCGACGAAATCGAAGCCCGGATTGCCAGCGCGCGGCACGGAAGAATTGTTTTCTATTGCAGAGTGTAGTTCGATTCCCGTGTATGCGATCGGTGGAATTCAGCCGCGTCACTTGCCCAATTTACAGCGAAACAATGTAGCAGGTGCTGCCGTATTATCCCCTATGCGTTCACTAAAAGTCTTACAAAGTTATAGAAATGGAGTGTCGTCTGATGGAGAAAATGATTGATTTGAACGGAAAATCGTATTCGGTCGTTCCGGAAGTAGGGACGATTCAGCAGTTACTTGAGCATTTAGGACTTGGCGATCGTATTTTGATTGTGGAGAAAAACAAAGAAATTTTGCAGAAAGATTACTATGACGCACCAATTATGGACCGAGACCAAATTGAAATCATACATTTTGTAGGAGGCGGATGAAAATGTTAAAAATAGCAGATAAAAAATTCTCTTCACGGTTATTACTAGGTACGGGGAAATATCCTTCATTTAAAATACAAAAGCAAGCAGTTGCGGTATCAGAAGCAGAGATCCTGACGTTCGCGGTACGACGCATGGATATTTTTGAGAAGTCACAGCCCAATTTCCTCGAACAACTAGATTTAACGCGCTATACATTGCTACCGAATACGGCAGGAGCGAGCACAGCAGAAGAAGCTGTACATATCGCACGTCTCGCAAAAGCATCCGGACTTTGCGACATGGTAAAGGTGGAAATCATCGGGTGTAGCCGTTCATTGCTCCCCGATCCCGTGGAAACATTACGCGCGTCTGAAATGCTGTTAGAGGAAGGCTTCATTGTATTACCCTATACGTCAGACGACGTAGTGCTTGCAAGAAAACTATGTGAATTAGGTGTTCACGCTATCATGCCGGGTGCTGCGCCGATCGGTTCGGGCAGAGGCATTCTGAACCCACTGAATTTATCCTTTATTATTGAGCAATCCAATGTACCTGTCATCATTGACGCAGGCGTCGGCTCGCCAAAAGACGCGGCTTTTGCGATGGAACTCGGAGCAGACGGCGTTTTACTGAATACCGCAGTATCGGAAGCCGCAAATCCTGTCATGATGGCAGAGGCAATGAAGTTGGCGATTGAAGCGGGTCGTCTCGGCTATAAGGCAGGACGTATGCCAGTACGCGATTATGGCGTAGCTAGCAGTCCGACTGAAGGGCTCGTGACAAATTGAGCAGTAAATATTCTCGGCAAGAGTTGTTTGCACCTATCGGACTAGTTGGGCAACAACGTATCCGCGAAGCAAAAGTTTTCGTCCTAGGAGCTGGTGCACTCGGCTCTTCCGGAGCGGAGATGCTGGTGCGTGCAGGTGTCGGCGAACTGACGATTGTCGATCGCGATATTTTGGAGTGGACTAATCTTCATAGACAACAATTATATACAGAGCAAGATGTGATCAATCAATTGCCGAAAGCGATCGCAGCGGAAAGTCGATTACGTGCTATCAATAGCGATGTGAAAGTTCGCGGGATTGTGGCGGATGTAACGCCTGAAAACGTCCTCGAGTTATTCGAAGGACATCAGTTCATTCTCGACGGCACAGATAATATAGAAACTCGGTTACTAGCAAACGACGCTGCATTACAACTCGGCATACCATTCTTCATGGGTGCTTGCGTCGGTAGCTACGGGCTGACGTTTCCTATCGGTGTAAAAGAAGGATCGCCCTGCCTGCATTGTCTGCTCGAAGCTTTGCCGCCACAGTCTTTGACTTGCGATACAGTCGGCGTCATCTCGCCAATCGTTGTCACAACTGCCGCTCGTCAAACCGCCGAACTGCTGAAGTGTATAACGGGCGCGACGATGGAACCCCGCCTCGAATCCGTTGATCTATGGACAGGCGAACGCGCCGCAATGAACGTGCAAAGCATGAAGAAACCCGGTTGTCCAAGTTGCTCAGACACCCCAGTCTATCCTTATCTGTCTGCTAATGAAGTCATGCGGACCGCTGTACTGTGCGGACGCGACACCGTGCAACTGACATGGCCGAAAAACCGACAAGTAGAACTAATACCATTTGCCGAATCCATCCGCGATATCGTTTCTAATTTAAAACAAAACCCTTATTTGGTTTCCTGTGAATATAACGACCATCGCCTCGTGTTATTCCGCGATGGCCGGATGTTGGTGCATGGAACCAAGGATATCACGGCTGCTCGGAAGATTGTGGCTGGTTTGCTCGGGTGATGGTTGGAGAATAGAGCAGTCATGCATAGTTTCATGAGCGGATAACGTGTCTGATAGAGCGGGTAGCTGGCGGCATTGAGCGCTCGTGCGATTTTATGAGCACTTAACTCACTGGATTGAGCGGTTAGCGTGTCGCATTGAGCAGGTAGCCCGCAGCATTGAGCGCTCCTACGATTTTATGAGCGGCTCCAAGAATAAACTCTGGATTGAGCGGTTAACACATCACATAGAGCGGATAGCCGGTTATATTGAGCGCTCCCACAGTTTTATGAGCGGTTAACCCGCTATATAGAGCAGTTAACACATCGCATAGAGCGCTCCACATCGAACATAGAGCGCGCCCCCACAATCCCACCAATAAAAAAACGCTTCAGAAAGCCATAAAACGGCCGTCTGAAGCGTTTATTTCATTACTTATTCTACATCCCACTCACTCAGTCAAACCCAAATCCTTCTCAGCCGTACTCTCCAGCTTCAACACACCATCCGTCATTTTGTACACTTTATCCACGTACTTAATCAACCGTACATCATGTGTCACAACAATGGTCGCCGTCTGATTAGACTTCGTTTCATTACGCAACAACTCCATCACTTCAAACGCTCGATCAGAATCGAGTGAAGCGGTAGGCTCATCTGCTAAAAGAATGGATGGCTTACTGAATAACGCTTTGGCAATCGCCACACGCTGCCGCTCGCCGCCCGATAAATCGGAAGGATAATTCTTGTGTAACTTAGTAATACCTAAATCCTCGCAAAGCTTACGTTGCTCGTCTTTCGACATATTATCTTTTTTCACTTTATTCAGCAATTCCAGCTGCTCATCGACAGTTAAAAACGGCACGAGGTTGGAAGCTTGCAAGATAAAACCAATTTCCTGTAATCGGACTTTAGAACGTTGCTTTTCATTCAACTGCGATAACTCTTTGCCATTAATGATGACTTGCCCTTCGCTTGGAGATTGCAGACCGCCAGCCACCGTCAGGAACGTACTTTTACCTGAACCCGATGGACCGATGACTGCGACCAATTCGCCACGTTCGACTAAGAAATTGGTCTCCTTCATCGCTTCAACGAGCGTATTGCCTTCACCGAACGTCTTTTTCGCGTTTCGTAATTCCAGTACCATCGTCTTACCCCCCTATCGCTTCGAGCGGATCAATTCGGATAATCGTCCAAACCGAAATGACAGCTCCGAGAATCGCCACTACTATTAAAATCAAACCATAAATCATCATGGTAGGTATATCGAACATGATAGGAACTGCATTCGGCAGGAAGCTTCCCGCAAGTAACGTTAGACCAAAGGCGAGGACAACCCCGATTAGCGCAAGAATGAATGTCTGTGCGACAACCGATCTTGCCAAATAAGCACTGGAAATCCCCTGCGCTTTCATCAAACCGAACATGCTGATTTTCTGTACTGTCAATACGTACAAGAAAATCGCAACGATTGCAGCTGAAATGACAAATAGGAAGTAAATCATATAGGTCAATGTCAAGTTCTGTTCTGTATAGCCCGGCAGATTCTCGATAAACGTTTCTGTTTCAATGATTTCCGTATTGTCGGGCAAGGATAGTGTATCCCAGTTTTTATCTTTGACGACAACCGCATTGACTACGTCTTTATTCATTGTATAGGCGTCACCGAATTTAATTTTCTGCATATCATTTAACTTCATGTAGAGAATAGGCGATGCATTAAAACGCGCTTTTTCCGTGAAGCCGACAATCGTCAGTTCCGTATCAGATGATGACAACTCGAGCGTATCTCCGATCTTAAAGCCTTCATCTTTCAACACGTCGGATGCCACGACGCCGTTTTGAACGTAAAACGTTGGGTCTCCTTCACTAACTTCTGGCTTAATGAACTCTTCCCTATCAATACCGAAGAGCATAACATTTTGCTTGGTATCACCATTGTTCGCAATGGCACCCATTTGGCTGACAACAGCCGTTTCTTTCGCATCCAGTTCATCGGCTACTTCCTTGTTGAGTGCAGATTCGTATAAGCTCTTATCCGATTCCTCTGTCAGTAAAACCGCATCGACTTTCCATGTGTCAATCGCTTCCCTGTTCATGCTGGCTAATCCATTTGCCAGTCCGGATAGGAAAAACACGAGGAACGACACCAATAGCAAAATCGATGTAATGAGTAAAAATCGTAATTTATTCTTCTTGATTTCGCTCCAGGCTAAAAACATTCATTCTCACTCCTTTTAATCGGATATTTATAGCTACTTCTTTCGATATGCCATGAATCAATATAATTCATAGTCTGATCTTCCGTTTTATTCTACCGACACGAACAAACTGCTATTTTCTTAGTTGTTTACACTTTGTATAATGTTTATATGAGTTGATTATACATAGTTCTAACTATAAATACTAGAATAATTGACTGCATAGACCTACTTTTTACTTTTTGATTTCCTACTGATCAAAAACCCTACGAAGAAACCATATACAGCGTGTCCAGCAATCCACCAGAACAAGGAAACCATGTTCGTGACATTTGGTGTTCTGTCAGAAAACGAAGTCGTCGGATACAGTACTAAACCGATGGCGACATTCACTAAAAAGGGGAATAGAATCGCATGGTTGCGGATGAAACCACTACTTTTATCGTACAACATTGCCAGTATGATACAAAGCACCACCGAAACAATCAGATGAAAAAACACTTCAATTACTTCTGGTAATGCATACTCTTTTATAATAGGTATGTAATCTACATTCAACAACAACGTATATACTTTGTGCCCTGTAATCGACTGCACCGCTTTTAAAAAAACAGCGAGAAAAATACCCGTTATGATACCGATCCACGTACCTTGTACAATATATGTAGTTTTCATTTTGACTCCTTCCTAGAATGTAAAAATAACAGGTTTGACTTGTCTCGTCAAATCTATGTATAATGTTAGACATGGAGAACAGAGCGATGATTGATCGCTAATTCTAGTACACAGAAAGGTTGATTGCTTTGAAGCCGTCGTCTGAAACCCCCACGTATACAATTAAACAGGTTGCAGATCAAACAGGCTTGTCGAGGCAAGTCTTGAGGAAGTGGGAAGAGCGCTATAACATCGTGATTCCACAGCGTCTCGATAATGGCTATCGAATCTATCATGATGAGGACATTCGGTTATTTTTGCTAATGAAGCGCTATGCAGAAGATGGTTTTGCGCTATCACAAGCGGCTGAAATGGCAAAATCCCAGAAGAACTCCACTATTCCATCGAATCCTGAAAATCCCTATTTAGAAGATACACTGAGCGACTTATTGCGTCACGGTAAAAATTGTGATGAGCTAGAATTAAACTTCTCCTTACAAGCGGCCTATCATCGATTAGGACTTGAACACTATCTGCAGCAAATCGTTATTCCATTCTTACAGCAAGTAGGCGATCACTGGGCAAGTGGTGAATGGGATGAATATCAAGAAGCCTTGTCGAGTTTGGTTGTACGGGATCAACTCGTTCAGCTACGTCGCAACTTTCACTATCGGGAAGACTCACCCATATTGCTAGGCGCTTGCCTCCCACATGAATCACATGAAATTCCGGTGCATATTATTTTACTGCAACTAATGCTCAAAGGTTGGCGTACAGCGATGATTGGATCTACACCAGCTCCTGGCGCTATCCAGTCTCTTGTAGAAAAAATCCAGCCTGTCAAAGTGTTGCTGTCGGCATCCACTACGTTTCCGTTTGAGAAAGATCCGCAGATGATACAGGAGTTGGACGAGTTTGCGGGCCAACATCCTAGTACCGAATTTTATCTGGGCGGATATGGAGCGTTCATTTGGGCGGATCGGCTACATCTACAACATATTCATCTACTTGAATCGATTGACGAGATTTAAGAGTTTTTACATGTATCATACGCTGCCAATGCACGTGCACGGGCAGCTTGGTGGTCAACAATCGGAGCGGGATAAGTTGTTCCAATCGTAACTCCTGCTGATTCCAACACATCATTCGGTGCTTTTGCCGGTTGAAATACATACTTTACTGGCATATCCGTTAACTCGGGTAGCCACTTTTTTATATACTGCGCTTCTCCATCAAATTTCTCCGCCTGAAGAATCGGATTAAACACTCTAAAATATGGCGAGGTATCAAAGCCACTGCCCGCCACCCATTGCCATCCCATCGCGTTGTTCGCTAAATCCAAGTCCACCAACGTCTCTTCAAACCACGCCATGCCCTCCCGCCAATTGATCAATAAATGCTTGATCAAAAAAGAAGCTACGACCATCCGCACACGGTTATGCATATAGCCGGTTTCCCATAATTCCCGCATTCCCGCATCGACTAACGGATAGCCGGTATGCCCTGTTTTCCATGCCTCCAACTGACCATCTGCTGGTTGCCACGGAAACTTTTCAAACTCGGGTCGCACAGGTTTCGTCAACATCTCCGGAAAGTACAGTAGCTGGTACTTATCGAAATCCCGCCACGCCAATTGCCGAATAAAAGCTTCCACTTGCTGATCACCGACGTCCTCCGCTGCTGCTACCGCGCCATGCCATAGCGAACGTACGCTGACATTTCCCCAAGCCAAGTAAGGCGACATTCGTGAAACACTAGCTTTCGCAGGAAGGTCCCGTTCCACTAAATAATCGTAGAATCCACTATCTCGGAACGTTTCCCAGCATTCTATTGCGGCTTTTTCTCCAGGTCGCCAATGAATCGCAAGCTTGTCATACCAAGGTTTATCCGATAATAGGCCCCATTGATCTGACGACAAGGACTGTAGTGTAGCAGTAGACGGCACGAGTTCAGGCGCCGCAAGCGGTGTCGCGATCGGCTCTTGGCGCAGTCGCTTCCAAAACGGCGTAAATACTTTATATGGCTGATTCGTTTTATTAAAAATCGCATCAGGCGCAACGAGTAGTGTCCCTTGGAATGAACGCACTTGAACACGCCTTTTCTCACAAGCCTCTGCTACTTCACGTTCTGCTGCACGGCTTTCCGGATCGTACAATTCATTGAAAACAAGCTGATCAGCCCCGCTTTCATCTATCAACTTCATCAACTGTTCAACAGGTTGTCCTTGCCTGACCACGAACTGGGTCTGCTGCTCCGCAAAACGCTCGATTATTTCCAGCAAGCTGTGATGTAACCACCAATCGGAAGCTGCATACCGCGTTTCTGGCAAAATGAAAACGGGCAACACTTCACCATGTGCCGCCGCCTCCACCAATGCTGGATGATCATGCAAACGCAAATCGTTTCGGAACCAAACTATTGTTTTACTCACTCTGTTCACTCCTTATACTTCCCTTAAAATGCACCCGATCCACCGCCTCCACCACCGGTTCCTCCGCCTCCACTGCTACTATCACTGCTTGGAGCGTTGTTTGATACATTGGACGACGCTTGGTTGAAAGAACCTGCGAGGAATACCGGATTATAGACCGCGCCTCCGTAATAAGAGTTTTCATACTGCGCGTCTCCTGTATCCTGTCGATATCTATCTTCGTTACGCGTACGATTTTGATTAAGCAGCTTCTGGGCACTGACGAAATCCTTATAATACGAATCCAGTTCAGGATGCTTCACACCTACTCCGTAAATCAACACACGGAATCGATCATCAAGCGATAGTCCTTCCCATTTCTTCGTATCTAGTTCCTTCATCCATTGACCTACTCGATCCCACTCGAGCTTGAGCAAAGTCCCTTCATAATTATACGGACTGTAAAACAAGGCGAATCCAAATGCAACCAACGTCAAAATACCGACTATGACTAGCTGTACATACAATTCATAATTGATAAAGGAGATGGCGAATCCGATCCCAAGCACACCGATTAGACTTAAGATTACACGTTCTTTCGTAGTCTTGACCTTCAGATCATATTCATTCAATTCTGCTTTTAAAAGATCTTTCCACATGACAAACTTTTTATCAAATGCTTCATAATTCTTCTTTTCTTTTGTGTAACTTTTCAACTCGCTCAATGTAAACTTTTGATCATGGCCGATTTGGAAAAATAACAACTGAATCAGTTGCTTCTCGTGTTCTAATCGGACATTCGCATCGACCAACTCAAACTGCTCATCAGATAGTTGTTTCACATTCCCTTTACGGACGAGATCAAGAAGCGCCGCGGACATCAGCTCGACGGAAGCTACTCCATTCTTGAAAAGAAGTAATGCAGGTAAGCTTATATCATTCAAAGGAACGTAGAAACCATTCGATTCCATCTGATAGTGCGCTTCCTTAACGTATCTTTTCCTCCTAGTATTCGCAATGAATCCAATAAAACCGACTCCAAGAATACCCGCCACTGCACTCACACTACCCACAGTGCCGATCATCTTTTGATTCTGTATGAACTCCTGACGTAACATAGCTGCCATTTCTTGATCCTTTTTCAACGTCGGACGGATGTCACTATCTACTGCAATCATTTCTGGAAATAAAGACGATTCATAAACTACACGAATATCTCCATTATCACCTGCACGGACTTCTCCTAATGAAAATACGACCGTTCCATCCGCTTGTACTTTCCCTGTATTTTCTGCACTATCATAGCCGATGAACATCACATCAGACGCTCGGCTAGGAGGCATTATTGCAATCGTCATATTGCCATAATCGGTTTCATTACGACGGTCAAAAAATGGCCAGTAAAACTGCGCGCCATCATTATATTTTTCCATTCCGTTCCTAATGGTGTACTGCAAATCGAAGATCATGACTTCACTGTCTCCTTTGCGGTGTACACGATATTCAGTATCACGCTTCTCGATTTCTAACTCTTTACCCTTTTCAAAGGCAGTAAAGTCTTTAATTGAAGCCCCTCTTTTCGGTTGAATTTCTCGAATGATCCCGTTAAATTCACTGTCAAAATCATACATATGCTGCTCCTTAACCTGAACAGTGCCATCCGGTTCCAACTGCGCGTTGATTTTCACATCCGAAATGCTGAAATCTACAGCTCCAGCTGTCGTCGGCAGAACAAGGAAAGCTAGTAAAGCGACAAGTAACAGTTTCCATTTCACAAAAAATCACCTCTTATCATGAGTATACGATAAGAGGTGATTATTAGATTCATTTATTGGCAGAATCTTGGAAATACACTACAATTTCATTACTTTATAAAAATAGACACCCATCGAACCGAATAGTAGTACGAGTATCGTGATGAAGATGGGCATGTTTAATGAATCGATTCGAGACAAAGCGATATTGGTCGTCTGCCATATTAAAAAGACAAATAATAGTGTCGAAATGTTTTTAGTGACGTTCATAAATAGCACACCATAGCGGTATTGAATTTCTACGTTATCAGGACGTAAATTCAAGTAATTATACGCATGCGGATACTTCTCCAGCATCCACATCCCTACCCACATGACCACACCTATGATTGGCAACAGCAGTAATTCCATTCTTGAACCATAACGGTCCACTTCCCCACCCGCACCAAAATGCGCAGGAATACGGTCCGGCAATTGATCCCACTGCAGCACTAAATAGACGAGAGCGGCAGCAAATAAAGCGATAACCAACACATCGAACGCTTTCGCAACAACAGGTTTCTCTATGTCCAGCTTCGGTTTTTTCGTCTCCATACCCTCGCCACCTTACTTATGATTCCGTTGCACTCGTCATTTCAAATACATCAAAGACGTTCTCTTTCATATTAAGCGACATGATCTTACCTTGTTTCTCATAGAAATGAATGGATCCTCTGCGGTCTTCCATCATTTCCGTCCAGCCCCATTCCTCAATCGTACGCAAATAATGATCTGGCGGATTGCCTTCGGAGTCACCAATTCCCTTCAACTTATACTTCGCCGATTTAGAAATCTCTCCTACGCAATCCTCAGCTTTCACTTCATACGCTTCTTTCGGAACAGGGAACCCTTGATTGATGATTGCCATGCGGTAGCCGTCTTCGTGACTATATACGTTGGAACAGCCAGTTAGTACTAAGATGGACATCACAGCCAACAGCGCAAGTAGTTGTTTCATATGCCTTCCTCCCGTTTCACGACTTCATTGAATCCATCGTACTAGGAAATATTGACATTGTCACCCCACGTTTTCGTGACGAATTAACGTAACTTTTGCACGATAACTACTTTTAAATAATTAAATTCTGGATAGTCGCGTGGCGTACGGAAATCTCTTGGTAATGAGGATTCTTCCAGTACTTTATAACGTATATCTGTCTCTTTAAATGCTTGCTCAATAAAGCCTTTGAACTTCTTCATACTAAAGCTCGCGTTATTCGTAGAAGCTACAATAATACCGTTCTTCTCCGTAACCGCAATCGCTTCTTTCATCAGCATAGGATAATCCTTCGCTGTACTGAATGTGTACTTCTTCGAACGCGCAAAGCTCGGCGGGTCCAGTACAACTAGTCCGAATTTCATGTCATGACGCTTCGCATAACGGAAATAATCAAAGACATCTATTACTTTAATATCCTGTTGCTCGTAATCGATACCATTGACACTGAACTGCTCAATAGTCTTTGCGACACTACGCTTCGCCAAATCCACACTCGTCGTCTTCACCGCACCACCTAGAGCAGCCGCAACCGAAAACGCCCCTGTATAAGAGAACGTATTCAACACTTCGCGACCATCCGAGTAGTTGTCTCGAATTGTCTCGCGTACATCACGCTGATCAAGGAAAATCCCAGTCATCGCGCCATCATTCAAATCAATCGCAAAGCTCATGCCATTTTCCTTAACAATGATTGGGAAGTCTCCAGGCGTTCCTTTAACAAAATCATCCTGCTCGACATACTGCCCCTTCGAATCAAAACGCTTCTTCTCATAGACCGCTTTATAATCCCCACGCTTATCCAAAACATTATAGACATGGTGACGGAACGCATAAATACCTTCACTGTACCAACTAACCATATAGTAGCCATCGAAATAATCGATCGTCAAACCACCGATTCCATCGCCTTCCCCATTAAACAAACGGTAAGCCGTCGTATCCGGATCATTAGCATACGCCTCACGACGCTCAAAAGCCGTCGCCATTTTCTGATCGAAGAAATCAAAGTCAATCTCTTCTCTTTCATTCGAAGTCAGCACCCAGCCGATACCTTTATTTTGAATTCCATAATAACCCGTAGCCAAATATTTATGGTACCGATCCGTCAAACGAATCAAACTACCTTCCTTCGCCTGAATCTCACTTGTCATCACAGCATCCTTTAAAATCAAAGGATACCCCTTCTTCAAAGCCACCGTGCCCTGTGCATTTAACTGTATTTCAACTAATTTACTCATATCGTCATCCTCAAAGTGTATTTTCTCCATTATCGCATGGATGAACCAAAAGTGAAAGGTGGCGCTTAGAGTCGGCAGGCATAAGACGAAGATGCGAAGCGGCGTTTTTTGCCGCACAGCAGCTTTGACTTATAACCCGAGACTCTGCCACCTGTAACTGGATGACACAAAAGTGAAAGCGGCTCGTTAGGATCGACAGGCATAAGACGGGCTGGACTTGAGGCGCTTTTTGCCTCACGACCAGCACGACTTATGACCCGAGATCCTAGCCGCTGGAACTGGATGACACAAAAGTGAAAGGTGGCGCTTAGAGTCGGCATCTTGAAAAACTACTTATTTTTACGACATTTACCCATCCTTCATTTACAATGAAAGTACCACAATAACCAAACAGGAGGCATGCACATGAACATCATCCCTTTAGGCATCTGGGGCGGCTATCCGAAAGCCAACAGCGCCACCTCTTCATTTCTCATCGAACACGAAGGATTCCATTGCCTGTTCGACTGCGGCAGCGGCGTACTATCATCCCTCCAAAATCACATCGCACTCAACCAGCTCGATGCAGTTGTCATCAGCCACTATCACGCGGATCACATCGCGGACATCGGCAGCCTACAGTACAGCCGTTTGATCCAGTATTATCTCGGACAACCGTCACCCGTCTTGCCAATTTATAGTCACGCACGAGACAAAGAACAGTTTGAGAAGCTGACGTATAAAGAACAAACACGCGGTATCGAAATTCAAGAAAATCAATCTGTAGAAATCGGTCCATTTACCGTCACATTCTGTCCAACCGTCCATCCCGTCTACTGCCTCGCAATGAAGTTCACAGTAGAAGGTCAGTCCGCGGTTTTCACAGCCGACACGGAATGGTCCGACAAGCTTGTGACGTTCTCGCAACACGCAGACATCGTATTCTGCGAGGCCAATCTATACGAAGAACACCTCGGTAAATCACCAGGTCACCTAGCCGGCAGTCAAGCAGGCGCACTGGCAGAGCAAGCAGAAGTGGGGCAACTCATCCTCACCCACCTGCCACATCATGGTGATATTAGTGAAATATTAAATGAAGCAAAGAAAACGTTTAGTGGTTTGGCGGAAATTGCAGAAGTAGGAAAGACGTATGCAGTGCTTTAAAGCTGGAATAGTAAACTGTTGAGTATGAAGGGATTGCAACTCCAGATAGGGGACGCTTTCCCATGGGCGCGACCTTGAGCCAAGCGAACAGCGAAGGGTTAGCTTTGCCGTATTTCTGTGTACTTTGCAGAAATTAAGGCATCAATGCGGGGTCTCAAGGCCCGCGCTGATCCATCGAGTCGCCCCTATCTTCCGTTGCAATCCTAACTATAGAGTGAAAGACGCATATCCCTTACTATCAATAGTATGTGATTGAATAAAAAACCTTGAACCTAGTTAAGTCAAAGTTGGGTCAAAAGCTAATAAAAACTAGATTACAATCCCTCATACAATGCACAACAGAAAGTGTCATCCACTCAGATTGCAAGCGATTGGCGCGGAGGAGGGGCGACTCCCAGAGGATCAGCTCGACAGGTGAGACAACCAATAGGGAGCTCGCAACCTGGTTGGCTCACCGCGAGCCCTCAGGAAAGCGTCCCCTCCGTAGCGCCACCCCCCCACCCCAACAGCCTCTCAGCACAAAAAAGACCTCTGCAAATACCGCAAAGGTCTCCTAACTTCTTATAAAAACACGATCACTGCCAAGATCGCTGCCAGCACAATACGATAAATCGCAAATGGCATTAACTTGACCTTTGAAATCAACTTCAGGAAGAAACGAATCGAAATCAGCGCGAACACAAACGCACTCAAGAAACCAACCACGTAAAACCCTATGTCATCCATCGACATATACTCCCAGTTCTTCATCACCGACACCAGGCTCGCGCCCATCATAATCGGAACCGCCATGATGAACGTGAAATCAGCAGCCGTCCGGTGATTCATGCCGAACAATACACCTCCGGAAATCGTCGCGCCCGAACGAGAAAACCCTGGCCACAACGACAAACACTGAACCAGTCCAACTGTAAATGCTTGTTTATATGTAATCTGATCCAACGTCTGTACCCGCGGTTTTTTCGGCCCAAACTTATCCGCAGCAATCATCAGCAATGCACCAGCAACTAGCGCATAAATAACCGTTTCCACACCGAATAAATAATCATCGATCAAATCCTTGAACGCAAAACCGAAAATTACAGCAGGCAACATACCTACGATGACGTGTAGCAAATTAAAGCGTTCACTCATCTTCACTCCGCTATCCACTTTATACAAACCGACTAAACTAAATAGCCGTTTCCAAAATACAACGACTACAGCTAAGATTGAACCGAGCTGAATCACTATCTTAAATGTAATCGCGGGATATTTCCCAAGGAATTCTTCCGTCTTCAACCACATATCGTCGACAATAATCAAATGACCTGTCGAAGAAACGGGCGCGAATTCCGTCATTCCTTCTACGAATCCTAAAATCAACGCTTTAATTAAATCAAATAATTCCATATGACTCTCTTTCCGCGAAGGCTTCCCTTCTGCTATTCTATTTTCTGTTATCCAGTTTACCATGACGTAACAAGCAGTGGATAAGTTTCAGACAGAATATTTTTATCCACATGTGCATACTTTTTTTATTTCTGCATATAACTGAATAGTTATGCACATAGTGCGTGGATAGATTGTGGGGAAGTTAGTAATTTCAGACTATTTTCATTATAAATACTTTTTATCCACAGTTTTATCGTCTATCTACTAATATGTCGTAGCTTTCACTTGTAGACTAGTAATTCGTTAATTTATTTTGAAACGCATAAATAACCGCCTGTGTGCGGTCTTGAACTTCCAATTTCGATAATAGATTGCTGACGTGAGTCTTAACAGTCTTTAACGCAATGAATAGTTCATCCGCTATTTCCTGATTGGATTTACCTTTAGCCAATAATAATAATACTTCTAGCTCACGATCGGTTAAATCTTCATGCAAGGCATGTGTTTGACCACCGCGCATTTTTGTCATCATTTTAGACGTCACTTCCGGCTCGAGCACAGTTTGCCCCTGCATCGTTTCCCTAATTGCATCCGCCACACGCTTCGCATTGGACGTCTTCAAAATATAGCTGACAGCCCCTGCTTCAAGTGCGGGATATAATTTATCATCGTCGAGGAAGCTGGTGACGATAATGACTTTCGCTTCCGGCCATTTGTCGATAATCGCAGCCGTCGCCTCAGCGCCGTTCATAACTGGCATGACCATGTCCATCAAAATAATATCCGGACGTAAATCCAGTGCTTTTACGACACCGATCTGACCATTTTCTGCCTCCGCAATCACTTCGATATCTGGCTGCATCTGTAAATACGTCGATACGCCAATGCGCACCATTTCATGATCATCTACCAACAGCACTCGAATCATCCGTCAGCTCCCCTTTCAAAATCGGTAATTTTACTTCCACGATCGTTCCTTGAGATGGCACCGAGACAATCTTACAACTGCCGCCTATCTCAATCGCACGTTCCTTCACATTTTGCAAACCGTATGATCCGCCTTTGCCGTCATCTTGCTTAAACCCTACACCATTATCTTGCACGCGTAAAATAGCCAATCCATCACGTTCAATCAATAAAATTTCTACTTCCGTCGCCTGCGCATGGCGAAGTGTATTTGATAATGTTTCTTGCGCAATTCGGAATAAGTGATCTTCCGCACCTTTAGAAAGCACAATATCTTCTAAACGATGTGTAATATCGAACGTCACTTTTTCCTGTAATTCACTCAATAACTCTTCAAGACCTTTTGCAAGCGTTTGGTTATGCAGTGCAGCCGGACGTAAATGAAGAAGCAACGCCCGCATTTCTAACTGCGCCTGCTGAACCATTCGTTCCACTTGCTGTAATGGCTTGCGGATCGGACCTTCTTCCGCTTGTTCCGCAAGTGCCGACAACAGCATGGACGCCGCAAACAATTGTTGGGACACAGAGTCATGTAGTTCTCTCGCCAATCTTTGGCGTTCTTGAACAATACGTTCCTGAATAATTTTATCTTGTGTCTCGACTCGCTCATCCGTAATCTTACGCAAACTATTACGCTGTGCTTCGAGTACTTCATATAGCTGTTCAATGGAACGATTCGTTTGTTTTTTCATTTTATTCGAGCTCGTAAATTCCTGTTTAGCATACAAATCTTGTAGTTTCCCAATAATGATGTTCTCTCTCGTCCTGCTGTTCAGACTGATCCAGCTTGCAAGTCCTAAGCTGATGATGAAAATCGTTGTAAACAACCAGACAAGCAACGGCATATCTGCAGCTTCTGTATCGAGTAGCAACCTCTGATATTCAGCGATGGATAAAGCAAAGAACAAATAGGAAAAGACCGCGACGATCGTACTAAACGTCAACGTTAAGAAAATGGTGCGACCAATGATTGCCTTCATTTTCTACGCACCTCCACATCGCCAATCCAAGTAAACACCGATATAATCAACTCGGGATCATTCGACCGCTTCGTTTCATAGCCATCATGTTCTTGTATCGTTTCATTAAATAATTGCTGTGAGGCCTCGCCTAAAATATTCGCTTCACCATACAGCGTGGCATAATGAATTCGCACCGGAATATCATAAGGCAGTTCAATACGCACTTTGCCAAAGATTTGCCGAATTGAAATAAATGAAGCGCCTTTAGGCAATACTGTATCCGTCACATCGACATGCACATCACCAAAGAACCCTTGCATATGCATATCTTCCCACTCATACGTCGCAAATGGCGTGGATTGGACCGAGAATAAGCGGTTCCTCCACATACCTTGCGACCGTCTAACCCGAGGCTTTTGCAAATCACCAAATACTTCACTGGCCGGCGTGCCTTTCCATAATTTCATTATAATATATAATACAATTGCTAAAATCAGCAGACGTACACTCCATAACGTCAAAAGCGCGATCACTATGAAGACGATACCTGTGATTGCTGTCCATTTTCCGCGTTTTCGATAACCATAATCGAGAAATCCCCAACCGAGAAGGAGGAAGATGAAATTACCGTTTGAAAACAACATGGATTCGACGAAAGCAATTGCCAAAAGAGCAAGTAAATATACCGAAACTTTAGTAGAGTCCCTCTTAGCCATTCCATTCTCTCCCTTCTCGATAGAGGAAGCGCGATGCTTCCTCTTATAGTTTACACAATATCTTGAGATTTTGCGTTAGATTTCTCTAATGAATCTAAACGCTGCTCCATTGACGAGTGCGATTGTGACGTTCTCGTTCCACCACCAAGATTTTCGATGTACGAATGCAAGTCGTCAAGTGTTGAAAACGATTGATCCGGCTTAACGAATCGATTCATCTTTTCCTGCGCACGCGTCACGTTCTCTTTGCCCATCAATTGCAACTGACGAACACGCATATCCTTCACGCGATGCTTCATCTCTTCAAACTTTCGTTCCAATGACAGCAATTCTTGCGTAGCGTCTTGGATGCTCGCAGACAAACGGGCAACTCGTCCTTCATAAGCTTCTACTTCTTCTTGCGCAAATGCGATCAACTCTGCATCTCCTGTTGCTTCAGCGAGTTCTAGCTGACGACGACGTTTCACCGCCATCAAATCCGCATCCTGACATTCGTTTTCCAATTCTTCTTTCAGTCTACCCTGACGTTCAAGCAACTTACCAATTTCCGCTGTTTGCTTTTGTGCATCTAGGAAATATTGATTCAATAACTCGAGCGGATTTTCTTTCTTTCGTGGTTTATCCATCAAACTATTCAAGTCTTCTTGTACTGTATATTTCAATTTATGCCAAAATGCGTTCATACTGCATCTCTCCTTTTATTTTGTAAGTTCATTCCACTGGCGTTCGAAATTTGTGAACGGGTCATTGGATATAACGTTCGGGTTTACATTGCGGTCTTTCCATTTGCGATATACATAATAGACTCCAATCAAAGCGATGATCCCGATGAATGCACCGATGTTTGAAATCGAGCCGATTACGCTGATGATCAATATCGTCATCCAAAATACTTTCGCGAACATCGAGTGGCTCTTTCTCCAGTAGTGGTAGCTGACAAGCGCGATTGCACCTGTAACTGCTAATGCGATGATGGGGCCTACGTTTAACGCTAGGGTTAAACCTGCCACAATTCCTAGTAATAGTAGTCCAAGTTTTTTCATGTTGATGTCCTCCCTTCATTTGTAACCTTAGTTTATAATGAATTCCGGCTTTCTCCGACGGTCCCATAGCGGATTTCTTACTCAGACTTAAGGCTGAGTGTGAGTAGGTATCGTGACTAGGGACTGTTTTGGCAGAACGATTATGCAGTTGTGGATCTTTGTCACTCTTTGTTGGGGCGTTGCTCGACTGGTTATTGTGTATTGAAGTTAGTGAGTGTTCGTTTTCTGGACCCGCACAGGCACGTGGGGGATTGCCTACAGCCAGGAGCCAGCTGGCAAAGTGCTGCCAGTTGTCTCCTGGCCACGGCCTACCCCGCAGTTGTGCCTGCGCTACTAAGTGGAAATTATTTAGGTTGTGGTTTTAAGTAGGAAAGCAAAATGATTAGTTGCGTACGGTTCCCAACCTATAAACGCGGTTGGCGGAAAGACTAGGCGGCTGCGGGTCTTTGTCACTCTTTGTTGGGGCGTTGCTCGACTGGCTGTTGGACATTAAAGTTAGTAAGTGTTCGCTTTCTGGATCCGCGCAGGCACGTGGGGGATTGCCTACAGCCATGAGCCAGCTGGCAAAGTGCTGCCAGTTGTCTCATGGCCACGGCCTACCCCGCAGTTGTGCCTGCGCTACTAAGTGGTAGTTATTTTGGTTGTGGTTCTAAGTAGGAAAGCAAAATAATTAGTTGCGTACAGTACCCAACCTTTAAACGCGGTTGACCGAAAGACTAGGCGGCTGCGGGTCTTTGTCGCTCTTTGTTGGGGCGTTGCTCGACTGGCTGTTAGGCATTGAAGTTAGTGAGTGTTCGCTTTCTGGACCCGCGCAGGCACGTGGGGGATTGCCTACAGCCAGGAGCCAGCTGGCAAAGTGCCGCCAGTTGTCTCATGGCCACGGCCTACCCCGCAGTTGTGCCTGCGCTACTGAGTAGCTTTAATATTGATTGTGGTTCTAACAAGAATAAAATCAGTGACTTAGTGATATTGATCTTTTATTTTTGAAAAAGAAGTATACGAACTGCCCTACACCCGATGCAACGAAGGCGCCTGCTGTGGGCGTAGCGATGAGACAAAGACAGGCGAACTTCCTGTCTGTGGCTCCTCGCGAAAGCCATCCACCAGCGCCGGAGTGGGGACAATGAACTCTCCACTTACACCGCCAGCTAAACAACTACCTCCTGATCAAAAAGGAAACAGAAAAAGCACGCGCAAGAACCACAACCCAACGCCACTTATTACGCACGCTTAACAGAAACGTAATCCGACAGAACTTCAACGAGTAAAAACAACTATCCGGAACCGCCCTATCCCACTCCTTACTTACCAACTGAATAAATCCCTATTCCAATACAAAAAAGCTGCTCAAGAAATCCATTATGATCTCCTGAACAGCTATATTCGAATTTATTTATTTGCCTTAAGTAGACCATCAATCAAACCGGCATGCATACCTTCATGCCATGTCAGAAACTGTAGAACTTCTTCCGCAGTCTCCATCGTAATGAACTTTCCAATGGAAATGGGTGTACTCAATTGATGCACCAACTGTTGTTCGGTCAGTTGCGAAATTCGCTTGCCTTGGTCTTTCATCGCAGCGAATAACTCCTCTTTCGCTGGAGGAGTGCTTGGCCAAGTAGATGGGCTCGTTCCTGGCGCAAAGAATTCTGCCCATTCCAGCTTGTCGACTGGGTAGTCATTCATTGCGCGGTTAAGAAGATCTTCAGTCAATGAATAAAAATGTCCTACGTTCCATCGTATGGTATTAGAAAAGCCTTCAGATTGAGCATCCCACACCTGTTCATCTACTCGTTTAATGAGGCCCAATGTATACCCTCTTGCCAAGGAGAATTGTTGCAATGCACCCATTCATTCCATCCTTTCTTCTAATCTAAAAACAGCCTTGCACTTAGGCAGGCTGACTTTACGATTTATCTTCTTCGTTCTTTTTGATATTCTTATGCTCATTCCACTGGTCATGCGCTTCGTGGTTGTATTTACGATTATATTCTTCCTGATCTCCATACGGGAACTTTTCACCGGGTGTTAGATCATGATAATTTTGGCTTGGTGATTTATTTTGACTGTAAGCGGAGGGTTTATGTTCTCCCGTTTCATCCTGTGCATTTTCTCTAAATGCTACACTTGAATCAGAATCTGCTGGATCGGCAAGAGGTAGTTCATCTGGTACTACTACACCTTCGACCACACACTGTTCCTCATTAATCTCTTCCACTTTTGGAGTTAGATCTTTTTTGTTTGGATACTTTCCGTCAACGATTGTCATATAACCATTCCTCCCTTTCATGCAATCCATAATTTATAGACCGCACTCTCTATACATACCCATATTCGCCATAAACTAAACTAATTCCTTTTAAAAATCAAAAAAAGAATAAGACAGGAATTTTAACCCATCTTACTCCGTGCTAATTTACCCACTTACGACATCAATCGTCACTTTGAATAAATCTCCATCGACTTCCACTTCCATCCGGCCGCCATGCAGCTCGACAATAGATTGAGCAATAGCCAATCCTAAACCGGAACCTTCCGTCTGTCTGGATGCATCGCCGCGCTTAAAGCGTTCAAATAACTCATCCGTAGTATCGCCAAGTTCGTATCTCGCCACATTTTTCAACACGATACGTGCAGTCGATCCCACTTGCTGAAGATTGACGTATACTCTCGTACCCGGCAATGAATACTTCAAGATATTGATGAGCAGGTTATCGAGTACTCTCCACCATTTTTGTCCATCTACCATCGCAAAGACCGGTTCTTCAGGTAAAGTAGTTCGAATATGCAAGTCTTGCTCAGTAAATTGTTCCGCATGTTCTGCCAACGCTTGTTGGATCAACTGATTCAAATCCACACGCTGCTTCACCATTTCTAAATTGCCGCTTGCCATTTTTGAAACTTCGAACAAATCTTCAATGAGCGTTTTCAAGCGCTGTGATTTCTGATCTAAAATGCCAACATATTTCGCACGCTCCTCCGCAGTTAACGTCTCATCTTTCAATAAATCCGTATACGTTATAATGGAGGTAAGCGGAGTCCGTAAGTCATGGCTGACATTCGTGATCAACTCTGTTTTCAACCGTTCACTTTTCGCTTGTTCATTGATCGACACGCGAACACCTTCGCGAAGATTATTCAAATTCGCTGCATGTTTCGCAAGCTGCGATTTACCTTTGACCGGTATTGCCTGCGTCAGATGCCCCGCCGCCATATCGTTGGTTGCAGCCAATATCCGATTCAAATAGGCGGTTTTTTTCACGAAAATGAATAATGCGGGTAGCGCGACAAATAATACACAGAAAGCGTACACTACTATGAGCACCGGTTGCATGAATACACCCACCAAGCCTAAACCGGCAAGGAAAAAGATGATGAGTAACAGCGACAACTGTACACCAACCGTACGATTGCTGAATGTGTCTCTACTATCGTGTGCAAATTGTACCGTATAACTGTCACGCCAATCCTTCATTAGTCGTTCTGGTTCACGGTATAACCTAAATAAATGAACAGCCTGAAACGCCAACAGCGCGGTAAACAATACACCTATCAGCAAGAAACTGACGGCCATATTACTAATCGTCCCCAAGCTTACATATCTAAACTGATTGAAAAGGTTGAAGATCGCCGATTCGATGTAAAGTGTCAGTATAAAAGCAGTCAGTAGTAAAAGAACTACTTTCACATCTAGTTTCCATCGTGAATACGTAGTAGCCAATCTCGACTGGAGTATCCATTCCTTCTGAAACTTCATCACTGTAAACAACGCCACGAGCGCAAGCACACCGAGAACCCACAATCCATATACCATATACTTCCCACGGATGAATTGATCATTTTCCTTGGCCATTGCCCCTGATACCGTAGCGTCCGAGGGAATAATAATTGTTCCTTCAAAATATTGGGGAGGGTTGCTAATGCCTTCCACATCGTCATCTGTGAACATCGATCCTTGTTCCATTGAATAGTCAGAGTACCCATTGTCATACACAGCCGAGTTCGCCTTGAAATATCCTGTTGCATCAGTAAAGTCTTGATGGAAGAGCGCCGTTACCTCGACATCGCCCCGAGTAAATCGTTCACCCGTTTCAACATTCACGAGATCATAGGCAATCGGAATATTCGTTTGGCGATTATTTTCTGTCTCCTTAATCTGACGCGCTAAAGCTTTTGCCTTTTCCGAATGAATTTTGTCTTCCACATAGCTATCGCTTTCAAAATTCTTTTGAATATCTTCTAGTTTCGTATTCCGCTCTTTAACCAAAGCCAATAGTAAAGTTTCATTTTCCTCGCTTTTCGCATCCGCAATTCGTTCTGCATATTGTTGCTGGATATTATCAAGCTGTTCAGAAAGCGTACCGTATCGCTGTCGATATTCTTCAATTTCATCCTGTGAAACCACTAATTCTTTCTCCGCTTTTTTCAGGTCAATTGGATTAAGTACGGTAGCCGAAAGATTATCATATGCTTGTTCCATTCTATAGGTAAAATCTTCTTGGTCGGTAAACGATTTGCCAACAAGCTGTGGTGCATAATGAATGATGGACGGCAACGCGATCAATACAAGTGTCACGAGTGCGGACCAGATGGCCAATTTTATATTTTTGTTCATCACACGGTTCCTCCTCTAATAATTCGACCAAAGTAATGAGTTGCCAAGTTTAATCGTTCCCAGCCGTCTAGGAAGAGATCAACCGTAAAGGAAGCGCAGTACATTAGACTTCCAAGGGCTAATGCAATGGCAATGAGTGAACCAACCAAGCCGTTTCTATTTTTCGATTTTATAGCCAACGCCCCACACCACCTTCACATATCGCGGATTTTTCGGATCCGCTTCGATTTTCTCACGGATTTTTCGAATATGCACCGCTACGATATTTTCTGCGTTATATGCTTGTTCATTCCACACGCGTTCATATATTTCATTAATTGAGAATACGCGTCCTGGATGTTTCATCAGTAGTTCCGTTATTTTAAATTCAATCGGAGTCAGCCGAACGGGCGTCCCTTCCACCGTCAGTTCCTTCTCTTCTTCATTTAATACAAGGCCGTTTACTTCAATAATTTTTTGCCCTTCATATGTCCCTAACTGAACGTACCGGCGAAGTTGCGACTTCACACGAGCCATCAACTCAAGCGGATGGAATGGCTTCGTGACATAGTCGTCTGCCCCAACTGACAAGCCGTGGATTTTATCCGAGTCTTCCACTTTCGCACTCAACATAATAATCGGGATATTTTGCACTTCCCGTATCTTGAATGTTGCCGTGATCCCATCCATATTCGGCATCATAATATCTAAAATTAATAAATGGATTTCATTCAACGCAAGTAACTCTAGCGCTTCTTGACCATCTTTCGCTTTCAGTACACGATATCCTTCATTTTTCAAATAAATCTCAATTCCCTCGCGAATTTCCTTATCGTCATCCGCCACAAGCACTGTAAACTCTGCCATGTACGTCACCCCGTCTCACTAATAACTTCATTCTACCACCCCACTCTTAACAAAGACTGAGGATAAGTATGAAGAAAATCTTAAGATGTATTCGAATAAATTCTTTTGCGCTCATTAAACTGCCTTAACCGCTCTTAAAAATCCACAAGTGCTCATAGAACACGGCCAAGCGCTCTATCATGCCACACAAGCGCTCATAGAACACATCCAACCGCTCTATACACCGTCACAACCGCTCATAGCTGATGTATAATCTTGAATAAGAATGCCACACTCTTATAATGGAGGTGACGAATATGCCTAATAAAAAGAATAATAAGAAGAATACTGAGAACATGCGTGAGGAGTATGGCTTCGGATATGATTTGAGTCCTGACGATTTTGATGTGATTGGACAGAACGATGCAGCTAAGAAGAATAATACGAATTCAAAAAAGAATAAGCAGACGGAAGGTAATCAACCGTTTAATCCTTCGTGATTTTTGAAGGAGAAGGTATTGTTATCGAATACAATCATTCCTTTTCATTCATCACATAAAAAAGAGCAGCCAATTCTGGCTACTCTTTTTTTGTGTAGTATGTACATCGGTTAACTGGACTGTTCATATAGCAATCCATACTTCCGCTGAATGCGTTGTAAAATTTTTATCCAACTAGCTCCAAATACGATAATGAAAAACACATTGGATAAGGCATGTGCGAGGTCGAAGTAGATACTGGATGCAAAAATCCCCGCAACGTATTTCCAAGACAATGCTTCGATATTTCCTACAAGGACCCACGTATTCATGAACCATCCGAATATATAGCCCCAGACGAAACCAAATGTACATTTTCCCCACAATGTCTTCATAAATGCGGTATTACGCAATAGGCCGGCAGTCATTCCCATCATGCCCCACGCATACATTTGCCATGGTGTCCAAGGCCCTTGACCGAGAAAGAAGTTTGAGACAATCGCCGCGACCGCTCCAACGATGAAGCCTGACTCCGCACCAAATACCAACCCTGCCATAATGATGATGAACGAAGTTGGCTGAATGCTTGGAAGTCCAGCGAATGGAACACGTCCAACTGCCGCAATCGCCGCAAGCATTGCCAGCAAGACGACCTCTCTTCCCCCTACGTCCCGCCACTCAAACCGTGCGAAAAATGGAATCATAATAGCCGCAATCATGATCATACTGAGTAATAAATACGCTCTATAATGAAAGAATACGATGGAAACGACAAGTAACAATAATAATATTAATGAAACAATTAATAAATACTTTCGCGAACGGCCCATGTCGCTACAGCCTCCTCATACGTCAAAACTTCAGGCTGTTTTGTTTCCCGCGTCGCACGATTGATCGCCGTCGTGTAGAAATAATTGCCTTTGAATAATTCATCCGGTGTCCCGTCCGCTGCAATTTCTCCGTCGAACATCATCGCACACCGTTCTGCATAACTCGCTGCAAAGCCGATGTCGTGCGTTACCATGAAGATGGTCAGTCCGTCTTGCTGCAAACTATACAACAACTCGCCTAAATGCTGCTTGGAAACCGGATCCATCCCCTTCGTCGGTTCATCGATAAACAACATTTCGGGTTCACCTAGCAAAATACAGGCAAGTGCCGCTTTCTGGACTTCCCCACCCGAGCAGTCATATGGATGACGCGTACGTAAATGAGAAATACCAAACGCTTCAAGCAAATGATGCATCCGTTCGGTTACATTGGATAGTTTTAAGCGCTCACCGATATTTTGCATTTCTTCTTCAATCGTTTGTTGGACAAAATACGTTCGTGGATTTTGTGGTAAGTACGCAATTTTTCCAAGCCACTCAGAATCCTTCATCCTCTTCATATCCTGCCCATTCAAACGAATCTTGCCACGTTGCGGTTTTATACTGCCGATACTTGCGCGCAAAGCAGTCGTCTTTCCACTGCCATTTCCACCAACCATTGCAAAAAACTGACCTTTAGGGATGCGTAACGTAAAACTTTTCAAGACGAATGGTGCTTTCTTTTGATACTGGAAAAACACATCGTCCATTTCGAGTATCCATCGCTCTTTCGAGAGATCTGAATGCGCTTCAACAGGCATCATTTCACGCTCTTCACGACCGATCCACTGCTTACATTCTTTCACCGTCAGAGGAATTGCCGCAATAATAGGTTTCTCTTCAAATTCCATATAGAGCCGTGCGAATGTAGGTAAGTACGGAAAGAAATGTGTCGCATGATCCGCATATAACTCTCCAATGACTTGACGACTGTCTCCTTCGTACCGAACTTCACCTGATTCCATCAGTACGATCCGGTCCGCCACTGCATACAATTCTTCCAAACGGTGTTCAACCAATACAATCGTCATGCCCGTTTCTTTATTCAGACGCTCAAGCATTAGCACCAACTCTTTTGCCGCTACCGGATCGAGTTGTGATGTCGGTTCATCAAGCAATAGCACACGCGGTTTCATAAGTAGTACCGACAATAAATTCAATAACTGCTTTTGACCGCCTGACAATTCGGAAGGCTTGGCATTCAGCAAGTCCTCCACTCCGAAAAAGTGAACCATTTCCGCTACCCGTTTACGCATTTCAAAAGTAGAGTACCCTAAGTTCTCCAGTCCAAAGACAATCTCTTGCATCACTTCATCCATGATGATTTGATTGTCTGGATCCTGGAACACATAACCAACTTGCTCAACCATCTGCCTCTCTTCCCACTCACTGATCGACTTACCTTTATAGAAAATTTCCCCTTCAAGTTTTCCTGTCGGCGTCAATTCCCTCTTCAATAATTTCAATAAAGTCGTTTTACCACTGCCACTAGCGCCTCCAATGACAAGGAACTCGCCTTCATTGACGGAAAGTGAAATATCCTTCAGCACATGCTGATCTGTATTCGGAAAAGAAAACGAGACGTGATTCAAATTGAATAATTCCATTTCAGTTGTTCTCTCCCTTCTACAAATAGCGGAAACAGCGCGACGGCCATGCAGCAAGCGAATACGAACCAATCAAGCGACGACAGATGTAATAGACCAAGTTCCGGATAAATGACAATCTTTCCGTAGCCGATAAATCCACCCGTGCCGCACATAACGAAAGCTACGAGTAAATAACTCAACCAACGTCTATCTGACTTCGTCATGCGATACGGAATATACGGACGTCTTGTACCAGACCCATACCCCCGTGCTTTCATAGAATCCGCCGTTTCCACAGCTTCTTCCAACGACCAAGATAGCAGAATTTGTAACATCGACATCCCGCTCTTCGCACGCTCACGCAATGTTCCTTGTGTCATCGTCATGCCCTTCAGACGCTGAACATCCTGGATTTCGGTTAACCGCCTTTTCAATAACGGCACAAAACGGATGGACATCATAATGAGAAATGCGGTCCTCGGGAGGATTCTTGCGAAGATATATAATAATTTATTACCGTTCAAGACGATATTCAATGAAACGAATAGTAGAAGAATCATCAACAACGACATCGCCGTTACGACACCATAGAGCATCGCTTCTAACGTCACTTTTTTTCCAAAGAAATCAAACCATGCATGCGTCCCTCTTGAGTTAAGCAAGGGATTGATCACAATAATCAGCGCAGTCATAGTCACCATCAACGGCGCCCACTGCTTCATCGCATGCCCGCCGTCATGTGATAGATTGACCGCAATTAATGCAAGGCAACCCGCCAGCAAAAAGATCGGATGATTAAAAAACATCGCAAAAAAGCCAAGGCAAATATAATAAAAAAACATCACGAAAGGGTGAATTGCCTGAATTCCATCGCCCATAACCCTTCCCCTCTCCACTCTCTAAAAACATTCCACGTTAAAAACAGACAATCTTGCACCGCGCGGGTGCAAGATTGTGTGATCATTTTGTGTTCAAAAACTCTATTAACATTTTCATAGCATGTGCACGAGACGTAGAGTTACTCGGCATAAAGTTGCCATTCTCCCCTTTTGCCATCTTCAGATCATATAGCATGCTCATCGCTTTTACAGCTTCCATATTATATGAACGAATATCACGGAAAGGCGCCATTTTGTCGAACTTATACATTTCGCCATTCTTCACTTCATACGCACGGTATAACATGAGCGCCATCTGTGCACGCGTTACTTCTTGCGCAGGCATGAATTTGCCGTCTTTCCCCTTAACTAAACCATGATGGTATGCAGCTGCAATTTCTTCTTGTGTACTTGAAGCATACTTTTGTGTATCAGGGAATGGTGCTTTCTTGTCCGTTTTCAAATCCAATGCACGAACTAAAATAGATACCGCTTGTGCACGAGTCAGTGATTGATTCGGCTTGAACGTATTGTCTTTATAGCCGTTCGCGATTCCTTGCTCTACTGCTTGATTAATATAATCCTTTGCCCAGTGTGTATGAATATCCGTAAACTGTGGAGTCGGAGTCGGAGTCGGTTCTGGTTCTGGTTTTGGCTCTGGTTTTGGCTCTGGTTTCGGATCTGGATCAGGTGTTGGTTCAGGATCTGGCTTTGGCGCCGGAACAACAGGTATCTCTTTAAAGTTGTACAATACCCCTTTGCCTTTTGTGAATAAATCAAATGCTACCAAAGCTTGCAACGCTTGCTCCGTGGCCATTGCATTCGAGCGGCTATCTCCTGCTGTATGCTGGAAGCCACCATCAGCTGTTTGGAAACTCAAAAGGTGATCGATCAAGTTGATGCCGTTCTTCGTAAACATCGGTATACGCGGATCGATTTGATTTGCAGTCAGACCGATGATTACTTGTGACGTCGCTTCACTGGAAATACCGCCAACGAACGCTTCGTCGTATCCACCTGTTGGACCTTGTTCATTCGCGAGGAACTTCACTGCACGATCCATCGCTTTACGAACTTCCGGCTTATCTGTGTAAGGTGCAATGCCTATCAAAGCCATTGCGGTAATGTCATAGCTTGTCGAGCCTTCTTTACTCGTCGACAAGCTCCACGACCCGTCATCTTTCTGGTATTTCAATAACTCTGCAACTAGGCTCTCACGTGTCCATTTCGAGTTGCTTGGTACTTGGTAGCCTTTTGTATCGAGTGCAATCAACGCGAAAATGATGCCGTTATTACCTTGGTATGTCAGGCTATCAGCACCTGTCATATGCTTTTCACTATTTACAATTTTATCGATTAAGTTAAAGCCCTTGCCATCCGCATTCATTGGATCAATGCCGATTGCTGCGGCAGCCATTGTTAAACGTTGTACATCAGTAATCTTCATTCGACCTTTGCCGGATCTGCTAATCACCTGGTCTTGTAAATGTTCGTAGAATTCCTTTGTATAAGACGCAGGTACTTTCTTGCCCGCTTTCACAAGTCCGATTGCCTGCCACTCACTGTCGATCGATCCTGCAAGCATTTGCGCACTTGCCTCGTTAATGGCTGAAGTGACAAGCTTTGAGTAATCTTTAGTAGACGGCGTTTCCGGTGTTGGACCTGGTTTCACTACCGGAGGCTCCGGTGATGGATTCGGATTCGGAACTGGATTTGGTAACGGGTTCGGTTCAGGGTTAGCGATTGGTGCATACGTCACTTTCACTGTTTTTGTAACCGAATCGTTCTTCGCATCCGTTGCCTGTAAGACGATATTATTATCACCACTCTGCAATACCGCATTTACTGTGTTCCCTGTAACGACCGCTTGCTTGCCGTTTACAGTGACTGTCGGTTGAAGTGCTGTTCCGAAATAACTCGCTGCGTTTACTTGGAATGAAAGGGTAGACTTCGTAACTGTTGCTCCCGAAGTAACACCTGACACTGAAATTTTTGGCTCCAAGTCTTCACGGAAAGGAAACAGATCGGCGTTTAGATCCTTACCTAAGTCCGTCGTATATTTCCACTCCACTTTATCACCAGGGATGAGCTTGATGACGCCCGCTCCACGATTCGGGAAGATACCGTTGACGCTGTACATCCAACCGCTGCCTTGTCCGCGGTCGAATTCATATACATTATCTATCCCTTCTACGTAAGCTGTCGCGCCTTCACCGCCACTGTATTCCATTTGAATCCCTCTTGATTCAACATTCCGCTTGAGTACACTTAAAACTGTATCGCCTTCCTGTACTTCGACGGTAGACAACGGCATCGGAACTTCTGTATTGGAAATCGTGATGGAATGCTGTAGTGTCTGTGCTGCTTGATTTTCATAAATCGGAGTCGGTTGCTCTGCGAATGAAGGTGCAACCGGCATAAGGATAGCGGCACTCGCTAATGCGAATGCTGCCGTTATTTTCGTGAAATTTTTGATGATAGAAATAACGCATACCTCCTTATTTAATGATGAATAGTTTACGAGCTGCTTGTTTTAATGTTTTTCCTTCTATAGAAACTGGTTCAATCACAACTAAAGAATATAACTGACCTTTTATATAATTGGCTTCCGGTGTCACAGTAACTTTCAAACCGTTCGCTTTCACTGTGACCGGTACGCGCTTACCTGTAATATCTTCTACATAGATTTTATCCAAATTCGCTTTTGAGTCCTGTATTTCTTTGTTGAACGTGACTGTAAATGTATGAGTGGGTTCTACTACTTTGGCATCGAAATAACGATATGGACGATCATTATCTACTATGAATACTTTTTTCGTCCCTTCAGGAATCAACGTTTCTTTTTTAGTCCCTTGTTCTCCCGCTTGTACAATATAATATCCTTCAATTATTTCCGTGTTTTCAATAAAGACAGAAGACCATGCTTCATTTTTGTTTTTCTGCACATTTAGAAGGCTATTATTAACAATTCCTTGAAGAGTTGAATGACTTAAAACTTCAAGTTGCGTGACTATTTCCGAAAAATCATACAGTCGTCCTTCGCCTTTTGTAAATAAATCAAATGCGACAAGACCTTGAATCGCTTGTTCTGTAGCCATTCCGTCTGTCGAACCTGTCATAGTATGCTTGAAGCCTCCGTTTTCTGTTTGGAAGCTTAACAGGTGATCTATCAAGTTGATGCCGTTCTTTGTAAACTGTTCACCTTGTGGATCGATGTTATTTGCTGTCAAACCAATGATGACTTGCGAAGTGGCTTCACTAGAAATGCCACCTACGAATGTTTCATTAAATCCGCCAGTAGGACCTTGGCTTTCAGACAAGAAAGTAACTGCTTTCTCAACAGCTTTTTTGACAGCTGGTTGTTCATTGTAAGGAGCTAATCCAATAAGAGCCATTGCCGTCATATCGTAACTCGCAGCGCCTGTATTGCTTGTAGCTAAACTCCAAGCACCATCTGCTCTTTGATAGCTTAAAAGAGCCTCAACTATCTTTTCGCGATTCCATCGTGCATCTTTTGGAACTTCATAGTTTTTCGTATCCAGTGCAACTAACGCAAATATTAAACCATTCGTTCCTTGGCGAGTCATCGTATCTACGTTTCTTATATCTATACTGTTATAAATTTTATCGAGTAAATCGATACCATTGATATTCTTAGGATCTCTCCCTATCGCTGCCGCGGCTATCGTCAAACGTTCTGCATCTGTAATTTTTAGACGTTCCGAGTTCTCAACGATCTGTTGTTGGACATTTTGTTCAAATATGACTGCATAGTTGTCCGGTACAGCTACTCCTGCTTTTGCTAAACCGACTGCCGTCCACTCGCTCGATACAGATTTACTCAGTATATAATTTGTCACTTTCTCAATCGCTTCAGGTACGCTTGCTTGACTCGCAACTACTGTAATTTGTAGTGCATCTGCCGCTTTTCCTACAACTGTTTCTTCTGATGCAACTAGCGAGAAGTTTTCACGGTCTACTTTACCGTTTAATTGAATCGTTATTTGCTGATCCGTATTTTGAGTAACTGTAGAAATTGTCAAATTAGATTGTCCAACAGTCCAATTTGCCGGCTCTAGCGCTGCCGGTGTAAAAGTATCGCCAATTAGATTCACCGTAATTGCAGGATTTTCACTATGTTCTATAACCTGTGTAGTCGTAGAGATAGCAGCCCAACGGCCATAGAAAAATTTCACCACGTCAGTATCTTTTACTACATAAGCAGCAGCTCCAACAGAAGGTGCTTGTCCGTTTACTGTATAATTCCAGCCATCCCAACCACCTAATGTTCCTGCTTCTTCATTATTAATAGATGTTACGTACGCCCCGTAATCACTTTCTTGCACAGTATATTTTACGTTCTGGCTAGTAAGTGCCTTCTTCAACGCATCTAACGCATTTTGCCCTTCTGTAACTTGAATCGCTTCTTTTAAAATTACTCCCGATAAACCTTCTACTTCCACATCCACCATGTAGTTAGCGGCTTGCGTGCTTATTTTACTTTGCTGTACATCCGAATTCGCTAAAGCAACTGAACTGGTCGTCGGCAACAGCATCGTTACTGCTAGTAAAACACTTGCGATGATCGATACATAACGCTTAAACAAATGACTTCCCCCTTGTACTAGTTTGATAAATTGAACGTAAAAAAGCCCTTGCCTCCAGAAAGAGACAAGGGCACTATGTATAGACGGACTCCTGTAATAACTTAATTATTTATCCAATACAATATGCATACCTCTTCCTGGGAGGCGTAACGCATGTTATTTTGGCAAGTCTCCTGACTTATGGATCATCACATCTTCAACCTTCCCAGTATTTCACCAGTGGTATTCTGAAGATATTACCCATTTACAGTGGCCGGACCGTACAGGATTTTCACCTGTTTCCTTTTTCATCTTTACAGTAATGTAAAGAACCAAAATATTCTATTCAATTTTACCATAGTATACCACATTGCCATTCGCTAATTTTGATTATTTCAAAAGAACAGTAGAAAAGACTGACGAAAGGAATCTTCCATCAGTCTTTTAATGAATACTATTTATTACACTAGGTGCTTTTATAAGTGAGTGGAGGTTTACAGCTCCTGATAATCTCGCTGATAGACTCCGCCGTCTTTCACTTCTGCATGATAAAGTGCTTTCAATGCAAAGCTTTTCTCTAGCTCATGTTCTTTCATAATCTCTTTCAATCGTCTGTTTAACTCTGGGCTATGCTTTACGAGCTGAAGCATCTTAGGTTGTGAATACTGCATGAAAATCCCCTCCTCATTTCATTTGTTTCTATAGTATAACATGGCTACGGTTCTTGTTGTATGAAAGCAAATTGTTCTTCTGGCTGGAAATCAACCCTAACTTTCATGTATACTATCACAAGAGCAGGCTGATGATTCTGTGCAAGTACATGAATTGCACTACAGTACCTACTTACATATCGGACGAGAATGAATTTTTCTCGTCTTTTTTATTTTCACTTGTGATGACATTGTAAACAAACTGTCATATACTTAGCGTTTACACGAACGACTAGATGGGTATTGTCAAGTGTATGTGTGCAATTTTATTCTACAATCTTGATTAGTTACTTCGATTGTTTCACAAACTACATTTTAAAAAGGAGTGCCTATGAAAAAAGTTTCATCAACATTTTATATTACATTAGTAGCTGTCATATTGGCAGTCGGTTATGGTGTAATCGCTCCCGAACACTTTGAGGCGATCACGCTCAATATAAGGAATCTGATTTCGGATTCATTCGGCTGGTATTATTTACTGACAGTTTCTATGCTATTCTTCATTTCAGTCTATTTGATATTCAGTCCGCTCGGCAGGATTCGATTGGGGAAAGACAGTGACAGACCACAGTTTTCCATATTTTCTTGGCTTGCCATGCTATTTTCTGCGGGTATGGGAATTGGGCTCGTGTTCTATGGAGCTGCGGAACCTCTTTCGCATTATGCGGTAAGTTCAGCTACTGCGCCTATTGAAACGAAAGAAGCGTATAAAGAAGCGATGCGTTCAACATTTTTCCATTGGGGCTTCCACGCATGGGCTATATATGGTATGACCGCTTTAGCGCTAGCATACTTCCAGTTCCGCAAAGGTCAACCTGGTTTAATTTCCGCTACACTTCGTCCGATTTTCGGTGATCGCGTAGAAGGCAAACTTGGAACTGTAATCGATGTCTTTGCAGTTTTTGCTACTGTTTTTGGCGTCGCCACATCACTCGGATTTGGAGCAGTCCAAATTAACGCTGGTTTGAATTACTTATTTGGTGTTCCGATCGGTTTCTGGTCTCAGTTTATTATCATTGCGATCGTTACTGTATTATTCCTACTATCCGCTTGGAGCGGTCTCGGAAAAGGGATTCGTATTTTATCGAATACAAATATGGTATTAGCTCTTACACTGTTGGTCTTTATCATTGCACTCGGTCCAACATTGCTGATTTTCAATATGTTCACTGATTCTATCGGTGGATATTTAGAAAACCTCATTCGTATGAGTTTCCGCACAGCACCACTTACGCCTGAAAACCGTTCATGGTTGAATGACTGGACACTATTCTACTGGTCTTGGTGGATAGCTTGGTCACCATTCGTTGGAATGTTCATTGCCCGCGTTTCAAAAGGAAGAACGATTCGCGAATTCATGATCGGCGTGCTCGTTGTACCGACTGTATTGAGTATGATTTGGTTCTCAGCGTTTGGTACGACAGCTATTGAAACACAAAAAGCAGGTATTATCGATTTAGCATCTACGGCAACAGAATTGACGATTTTTGAGATGTTTAGTGGATTACCTTGGTCATTCGTCATTTCAATTGTCGCGGTTTTGCTGATTACTTCATTCTTCATTACATCAGCGGATTCGGCTACATTCGTACTTGGTATGCAGTCATCATATGGCTCATTGACTCCACCTAATAACTTGAAGGTCGTCTGGGGTGTCATTCAGTCCGCCATCGCGATTATTCTATTGTATGTTGGTGGTTTGGACGCACTTCAAAATGTTATCATCATAGCCGCCTTACCTTTCTCCATCATACTGATCATGATGGTCACTTCGCTATTCAAATCTTTGAAGGAAGAGCGAAGAAAAATTAAACGAAAATAAAAAATGAACACTGCGCACATGCGTAGTGTTCATTTTTTTGTATTAGTTTGCGGCTTTTTCGATTGCTTGTTTCAAATCTGCGATAATATCGTCTACTGACTCCAACCCCACAGACAAGCGGATTAGCTCTTCGCTGACACCTGAGTTTTTTAAATCTTCCACAGACAACTGCTGATGAGTAGTAGATGCCGGATGAATGATTAATGACTTTGCATCTCCCACATTCGCTACGTGAGACCAAATTTCTACATTATCGATTACTTGTCTTCCTGCATCGCGTCCACCTTTGATACCAAATACAATAATTGAGCCATAACCATTTTTCAAATGTTTATTTGCTAATTCCGCTGTTGGATGATCTTCTAGACCCGTATACGTTACCCACTCTACTGCCGGATGATCTTGCAAGAATGCCGCGACTTTTTGTGCATTTTCATTATGGCGTGGCACGCGTAAATGAAGTGTTTCTAAACCTTGCAACAAGTTGAATGCACTGTCCGGCGACAAGCACGGGCCGAAGTCTCTTAGCAATTGCACGCGCAGTTTCGTTGCGAAAGCTGCAGCAGCCGTGTCGATTCCATAACGTAAGCCATTGTACGTTTCATCCGGCTCTGTAAAGCCTGGGAACTTACCTTGTGTCCAGTCGAATTTCCCTGCATCCACAGCTACACCACCGATGGTCGTACCGTGTCCGCCGATCCATTTTGTTGCTGAGTGGATGACTACGTCCGCCCCGTACTCGATTGGATTTGATCCATATGGAGATGGGAATGTATTGTCTACTAGCAATGGGATGCCATTTTCATGTGCAATGTTCGCGACAGCTTCCACGTCCAGCACTTGCAAGCTTGGGTTACCGATTGTTTCTGCAAACAATGCTTTCGTTTTATCCGTAATAGCTGCTTCAAAGTTCTTTGGATCAGATGCGTCAACAAATTTCACTGTGATCCCGTAGCGCGGTAATGTAACGGCGAATAAATTGTATGTACCACCGTAAAGATTACTCGCTGCAACGATTTCATCGCCTGCTTCGGCAATATTCATAATAGAGAATGCAATTGCCGCCATTCCCGAAGACAACGCAACTGCTGCTGTTCCGCCTTCTAGCTGTGCGACACGCTCTTCGAAGACAGCTACTGTCGGGTTCGTAATTCTTGTATAGATATTGCCTGCTTCTTTTAAGCCAAATAAGTTTTGTGCGTGTTCTGTGTCTCTGAATACATAAGAAGTCGTACGATGAATCGGTAAAGCCCGTGAGCCTGTTTCCGGATCCGGTTTTTGCCCTCCGTGTAATAGTATCGTTTCTGGCTGTAAATTCGTCATAACCATTCCCCTTTTTCATGTATTGATGGAACACCGAAACGCCCCAAATATCTTCCCTCTGGGACTAGACAAGAAAAACGCAGGAGTGAGATTCCCTCGATATATATAGAAAAAGCCCATCTTCCATAATAAGAAGAGGGCTCTGCTTTCGCTCATTCCTCCCTTATCTTCCAAACTGCTGAGAGTTTGTAGGAAGTAGCACCTTTGCTTTCGCCGGTTGCCGGGCATCACAGGGCCTAATCCCTCCGCCGCTCTTGATAAGAGTGTGTCTATTCGTTTTCCATCGTTGAAAAATAGTATACGGCTATTCCTAGTCTATTGCAAGAATTTAATAGAATGTTTCGAAATTAGCATTACTTTCAATATGTTGAATTGAAAGTAAGAGGGAAGAAAGCACTGTAAATCGACGTTACGGGAGCCATCCACAAACGCCGTAGTGAGTTTAATGAAGTTTCTACTTGCGACTCCATTCGAAAAACCGCCAGCACATGTTCAGTGAACGATGTGCTGGCGATTGTGCTTGTTTAAAATATGTCCCACCATATTTTTACGGCGGAGGCCATGATTAGCGCGGCTAGAATGCTTTGTAATACTTTGGTGTTTACTTTACGACTGACTTTTACACCGATCGGAGCCGCGATGATGCTTGCGGCGATCATGATGAGAGCCGGTCCATAGGGTACTTGCCCTGTTAAGAGCTTGCCTGATGCTGAGCCTACTGATGACAATAACGTAATCGCGAGTGATGTAGCGATTGTAACGCGTGTAGGAATTTTTAGTATCACGAGCATAATCGGTACCATAATGAATGCACCACCAGCTCCGACAATCCCAGCTGCCAAGCCGACAATAAAGGCAGCACTAGAAGCAACGAAGCGATTGAATGTAATCTCATCAACCGGCTGATCGTCAAGACCCTTTTTCGGAATAAACATCATAATTGCCGCCATAACGGCTAGAATACCATAGATAATGTTGACCGTAGCTTCTGATAGCATACTAGAACCGGCGCCGCCGATCACACTACCGACTAATACACTGATTCCCATATAGAGGACAAGTGGCTTCAAGATTAGATTACTCTTTCTATACGCTAAAACTCCTGAAAGTGATGCAAAGAACACTTCAACTGCAGTAATTCCAGAAACTTCATGTGGTGTAAACGCAGCAAAACCCAGTAGTGCAGGGATAAATAGCAACATTGGATATTTAACAATTGCGCCGCCAATTCCCATCATACCAGAAAGGAACGAGCCGACGAATCCAATGAGGAAGATCGTGATAATAAATGGAATGGTCATGATGTTCTCCCTTCTTCCTAATGAAAGAGGGAGACAGCAATTCCCTCTATCCGTAGTTTACCCTTTTTGGATCCAGAATTTAAAGACATCGGACTCTTGTTGCTGATCTTTGATTTCATGATTACCAGAAGCCGCCCATGCAGTCAGATCGGATACTGATCCTTTGTCAGTCGTATGAATTTCAAGAATATCTCCTGCTTGCAAGTCCTTCATGGCTTTCTTTGCACGTACGATCGGCATTGGACATGCCAGGCCTTTTGCGTCTAAAAATGTTGTTGTACTCATATATATCTTCTCCTTTTAATTTGTTTTTTTGTTTTCACTACAAATTCAACTAAATAGTTACCGTACCGCACAGCGATTTGGGCCAATTTCCATCTCGCGTTGCGTTTCTTCATCAGGCTCAATTTTCCCCATATTCATCTGGCGAATTTCCTGATATGCATTTGGCTGTGGAGGCAAGTTATCAGTAACTAATTCTCTGAATTCTTTTTCATCCTGAATATTCAAGCCATGATTTTTTTCATACAATACGCTAAGCTTCTCCGCCACGCTACCATCTTCATTCAACTCATCTATAATCATGAAGTGTGCTGGTAAGACTATTAAGTCCTCAGATAATTTTTTATAGCGACTATACAAAGACTCACGTAAATCACCTACCCAATCTTCCGCTAAACCAGCTAAATCTGGACGTCCAATCGAATCAATAAACAGAATATCGCCTGTCATCAAATAGCTGTCATCGACGATAAATGAAGTCGAACCAATTGTGTGTCCTGGCGAATAAAGTGCTTGAATATCAATCTTTGTATCACCTATCTGAATGAATGTATCACCTTCTAACGCTGCATATTCAAATACTGCCTCTTCTGCATCTTTCGGAGGCAGCCAATACGTTGCACCCGTGGCTCTTGCAATCTGACGACCACCCGAAATATGATCAGCGTGCAAGTGCGTATCAAGTACGTTTGTGATCTTGATACCGCGCTGCGTAGCAAAATCCAAGTACACATCCGTCATACGTGTTGCGTCAATGATTGCCGCTGCCCCACCAGACATGACCATATAGGAAAGACATCCTTTACCAAGACGGACGAATTGATAGAGCTCGCCACCCGATTTCAAATCGGCAATTTTCACCGGCTCAAGATACTCGCTCCAAGCTTTCATTCCACCTGAAAGGTAACCTACTGGGAAGCCTGCCTCTTCCAGGATTTCCGCCACCATGATGGACGAACCTTCTTTTGCACAGACAACTAGGATTTCTTCATCTTTTGGCAATTGATCTTCAATTTCTTCAATGCCATCCAATAAATCAAAGTACGGTACATTCAAATGGCGCACTTGCTCCCCTTCGATTTTCCAATCTTCAAATGCACCTTCATTTCGCACATCCAAAATGAATAAGGATTCCTTCGCAATGACGCGCTTTGCTACTTCACTTGATTGAATGGTTCTCATTTATTCATACCTCCTGTTGTATTTTCTGTCTCGCTATTCCATTCCGACATGCCAGGAATTACATTCGTGACACGTTCAAATCCATTTGCGACTAGTTTTCGGCACGCCATATCACTGCGGTTACCTGTTCGGCATACTACAAAGTACTTGTGGTCCTTACTCAAGTGCGCCATACGTTCATCCAACTGACCTAGAGGTATAGATAGGGCCCCAGGTATATGAGCAAATGCATATTCAGCTTCTTCACGAACATCTACTAACACAGCGTTAGGGTGTTGCAGCCGTTCTAACAACTGATCATTGTCGACTGTAACCGGATATTCTTTTTGTGACTGATCGCCCTGACCTGCTTTTCGTACGAAGTGGCGCCATACATCTGCTTCCTTCACATTCCCTACGTATTGATGACCCGCACTTTCCGTCCACGCCTGTAAATCTGCAGTGGTGCCTGAATCTGTAGACTGGACTTCAAGCACTTGGCCGTCTTCCATATCTTTCATCATCTTTCTTGTCTTCACAATCGGCATTGGACAAGCAAGACCTTTTGCATCTAAAACCTTATCTGACTGAATCATTTTATTCCTCCTATACACCCGAGGGTATCTATTTTTATAAAAAAATTAAATAAACAAATTCACTTGACCGTCTTGTGCTTCCCCTAAGTATGCCGCTACACCGCCATACTCGACTTCTTTAAGAAGTTCATCCTCACCAAGTCCTAGTAAATCCATTGTCATCGTACAGGCGATCAATCTTACATCTTGCTCTATTGCCATATCGATCAGTTGCGGTAATGTCATCGCGTTATGCTTTTTTATCACTTGCTTGATCATCTTAGGACCCATTCCTGCAAAGTTCATTTGGGATAATCCCATTTGATCTGCTCCACGTGGCATCATTTTTCCAAAAGCCTTTTCAATGAAGCTTTTATTACCCTTAATCGGTTCGTCTTTCCGCAATGCGTTCAATCCCCAGAATGTATGAAAAATCGTTACTTCATGATCATACGCTGCTGCGCCGTTCGCGATTATATAAGCCGCCATGGCCTTATCATAATCTCCACTGAATAATACAATCGTTGTTTTCTTTTGCTCCGTCATGTTCTCGTCCCCTTCGTTTTGAAAATCATTATATTAAATACCTATAGGGGTATATTATATGTTGTAAAAAAAAGAGTCAAGTGATGTTGCTCATCGACTCTTTACTAAAAGATCCACCGCTTCATTAATGATGGATTCATGCGTACGATCATCTGCGTCGTCTATATTTTCCATGCAGGCGATCAAATTCGAGCTCACGATTACACCAATTGTACGGTCAATAGCAGAACGACTGGCCGATAATTGCGTGATTACTTCTTTACAGTCCTTGCCTTCTTCCATCATACGCAAGACGCCTTTGATTTGACCCTCTAGACGCTTTAACCGATTTTTGACTTTATCATCGTATTCCATATCACTCAACCTCCTAACTATTCATTTTATAATATACCCCAATAGGTATACTGTCAATCAATTGATTTGCCTAACATCCGTTCTATGCTAGCTCTGGGGATGGAAACAGGCAACTCCCATAAATGATTCTTCGCAAAACTTGCTCATTCGACATAACTCTAGTATGATGATTAATTTCCCGAAATGTGTTATACTAGTTCTAGTAAGCTATTGTACGTACTTTCCGTCTGATTTTATTGACAAATTACGACAAACTAGATTCCATACTACTGAAGGAGTTGATTCGATTGGCATTCCCACGAAAAGATCGTCCAGTTTCTGATTTTGTAGCATCACGGTATGTAGACGAAGTCATATCTTTCAACCGTAATGAACATGAAGTTTCCGGAACTATACACAAGATTCTCGAAAACTCCGTCATTGTGAAGATTTCTGAAGAAGACGCAGAAAACATTGGAGCAGCTTCCAACATGACTGTCGTCGCACACAAAAATTACACAGTTCTATAATTGTATGTTCGATGCCTTGCAGATTAATGCAAGGCTATTTTTTCACACAAAAACAAGTCATACCCGCAGAACGTTCACTATAAAAACACACTTTGGAGATGATTGATTTGACCGATCGTACAAAGGTAAATTTAACGCAAACAACGGCACTAAAAGGAACTTTACGCATTGCCGCTTCACCGGTTATTTCGCAAGCTATTATACCCGACGTCCTCACTCGGCTTCACGCGAAGTATCCCGACATACGACTGGAACTGACGACCGCTCCATCTTCTAAAATTATGCGATTACTAAAAAGCAATAAGGCCGATGTCGGTTGCAGTGAACTGGACAACTTATCATCGTCAAAAGCATTTATGCAAGACGAACTGTTACTCTTTGCTTCCGCCACGCATCCGCTCGCACATAAGAGAAGCTCGTCCATCCTAGATTTGCAAAATACGCATTGGATCTTGCCCGACACGGAAGATCCTAGCCGTCCGTTGATTGATCAAGCTCTTCAACAATATGGAGTACAAGTAAAGCCTACTATAATAGGCTCGCCGGAAAGTATCAAACAAGCTGTTCTTAGCGGACTAGGCATCGCTATTTTATCGCGCCATAGTTGCAAACATGAACTGGCAACAGGTGAACTAACCGTACTCGATTATAACGTTACGCCTATCCAACGTACATTTTATACGGTAGCCCATTCTAACACGAAAGAAGTACAAGCATTCCTCAGCGAACTTGAAGCCTATTGTCGTCTATGGCAAGTCAACTAGTCCTCTATTCAACACTCGTTTGCTGCGCCAGTTCACGAGGAATATTCCCAAACTGATGAGCATTCCTCCTAAAATGAATGACATTGATAACGTTTCCTCCAACAGAACCCATCCCGACAATGTCCCGAAGAATGGTGCCAAAAACAGAAATGCACTCGTTCTTTTGGGATTTCTTGTCTGCAATATATAAAACCAAATAGCATTTGATAGGCAGTCATCACCCATGTATCAAAACGATAGCCGTGTACTTTGCCAAGCAACGTCGCGCAAGCCTACGCTACTGCAGATAAAAACCTTAATACCGTACCCGTTTTTCAAATGCAAATGACCGCACATCACTCCAACCCGCTGTTGCAAGCGGTAACAAAGCTTCTATACTAGTGTCCCAATAGCAAATGACGAGGCCATTAAAGCAGTCGTAATGACAACTAAAATACCGAATAAAAACGTATTCATTTAGTTCTCCCCTTCTTTCCACTTTACAGAAGAGTCACGCTGCATTTGTATACTATCGATCAACACCTCAATAGCTGGTGGCATATAACGTTTTTTCAAATAAGTGAGATACACTGTGCGTGTCAACGTCTTCGAATTTGTTGTTTTTATGACAATAGTTGGATCGGGCCTATGCGCAAAATATTTTTGTGGAATAATCGAAATTCCAATATTCTCCCGTACCAACTCCACAATCGTTTCAAAACGCTCTACTTCGTAACATACATTCATTCGCACGCCTTCTTCAGCAAACGCAGCAAAAATATCCTGTCTAGTTTGCAATCCAACACTCGTGACAATGAATGCCTCATCTTCTAGACCGGCTAGCGTAATAGAATCCTTGCCTGCCAAACGATGTTCTGGATGCATGACAACTGCCAATTGCTCTTGGTATAAAGGAATCGTGACGATATCCGAAGCCTCTATAAATTGATTGGTTAAACAGACATGGACAGCGTATTGACGGAGCGCTCGTTCAACATCTCCGCGGCCTAACACCTCTATTAACTTCACATGCATCGATGGAAACTCTTGGCGGTATGTAAGTAGTATAGAAGGAAGCCAATTTTTCACCGATTCAATCATACCGATCTGCACACTTCCGCTGCCTGTCCACTTCACTTCTTTAATTTCTTGCTGTAAAATATCTGTCTCATGGAGAATTTGCAATGCACGTTCATAAATCACGCTACCCGATTCCGTCAATTGGACACGCTTGGTCGTTCGTTCAAGCAACTGAAATCCTACTTCAAATTCCAAGTTCTTGATTGCTTTACTGAGCGAAGGCTGTGAAAGATGAAGTTTTTTGGCCGCTTCAGAAAAACTGGACTGCTGCACCACCATGACAAAATACTGCAATTGCTTGAATTCCATTCATCTCACCTCCACTTATAGTCTGTATGCATGAATATATGAAAAACATGTATTAGAATTAATAAGTACAAACCAGTATAGTAAGAATATCACGTTGGAAAGGGTGAAGTATATTGTTAATCCCATCAAATGAAAAATACTGGGCAGGTCGTACCGATAGCGAGACCGACAGAGCTGCATTCCGAACGCATCAAATTATTCAATTTTCTGAAATAAAAGAAAGCGCTACCAATAAAACTTGTACCCTCATCGGATTTTCTTCCGAAGAAGGTGTACGTCGAAATAATGGCAGACTCGGTGCTGCAGAAGGACCGAATGCATTACGTAATGAACTAGCGAAACTACCTTGGCGCTTGCCCACTGACTGTCAGCTAGTTGATGTAGGTACTGTCGTATGTGAGGACGGTCAGCTAGAACAAGCGCAAGCTGAATTAGGCGCAGTCGTTCAAAAGAGCCTTCTCTATCACACGAAGCCCGTTATTTTAGGCGGCGGACATGAAACCGCTTACGGTCATTATACTGGAGTTCGAGACTTCCTTGGCCCTGACGCAAAACTCGGTGTCATAAATATTGATGCCCACTTCGATTTGCGCGGCTACGATGAACAACCTTCTTCGGGCACGATGTTCAAGCAGATGCTCGACGCTGATCCGAATGTTGACTACCTCGTGCTAGGAATACAAGAATTTGGCAACACGGACGCATTATTCGCAGAAGCCGATGCAAAAGGCGTGACATATGTCACGGAACAAGAGATTACGACAAGTCTTTTAGACGATACATTACAAAAAATACAGTTATTCATTGATAAACAGGACGCTATTTTGTTAACATTGTGCTCGGATGTCCTGAATTCTGCGTATGCTCCAGGTGTAAGTGCGCCGTCTCCCTTCGGATTGGATCCGTTGATTGTCCGCTCTTTCATTCAGACTGTTGCATCACATAAGAAAACCCTTTCATTTGACATTTCCGAAATAAATCCGTCACTTGATCATCATAATCAAACGGTTAAGCTGGGGGCCTATCTTACAAATGAAGCAATCTTTGCATTGCTGGGAGGTCGAATCACATGACAATTGAGCTAAATCAAATCTCTACGCTGTTTTTAGCGTTAGCTCTCCTAACACTGGGTACGATGTTAGTCCGTAAAGTCGGCTTTCTCCAGAAATTCTGTATTCCTGCCCCTGTTGTCGGCGGTTTACTATTCGCGTTTTTAGCGACTATTTTGAAGTACTTCAATTTACTAAGTTTCACATTGGACACATCACTGCAAAATTTATTTATGCTGACATTTTTCACAACAGTCGGTCTTGGTGCTAGTTTTCGTCTGATCCGTCTAGGCGGAAAATTATTGATGATCTACTGGGCAGCTTGTGGATTCTTAGCACTGGCTCAAAACGCCATAGGTGTCTCCATGTCCTATATATTCGGTCTGCATCCGTTGATCGGTATGATGGCTGGCGCTGTCTCGATGGAGGGCGGGCACGGTGGTGCAACTGCTTACGGGGAAACGTTAGAAAGTCTCGGGATTGATTCTGCACTATCTATTGGTATTGCGGCGGCTACTTTTGGACTCGTAGCAGGCGGTCTAATCGGTGGTCCTATCGTTAAATACTTGATCAATAAATATGATTTAAAATCTACGGAAGTCGAGCATGAAGAAGCCTATTCCGTGGAATCATTGGAAAAACCAATCAACACCGATAACTTCCTGACACAGACGTTATTGATTACACTTTGTATCGCAGGCGGTACGTTTATCGGTGATCTGTTCTCTAGCGCTACTGGTTTCGTCATGCCAGGTTACGTAGGTGCAATGTTCGTTGCAGTTATCGTTCGAAATATTGTGGACCGCGTGAAGGAAGATGCGGTTCATATGACGAGCATCAATTTGATTGGCGACGTATCACTTGGTATTTTCTTGTCGATGGCGTTAATGAGCATCAAGCTATGGGAAGTCGCAGATTTGGCGCTTCCATTGTTGCTGATCGTCTTTGTACAAGTGATCTTCGTTGCATTGTTTGCGATCTTCATCCTGTTCCGTTTGCTCGGTAAGGATTACGATGCAGCGGTCATGATCGCTGGTTTCGCAGGTCATAGTCTGGGTGCGACGCCAAACGCCATGGCGAACATGGCAGCCGTTACAGGACGCTACGGCCCGTCACGCAAAGCCTTCCTGATCGTCCCTATCGTAGGCGCCTTCCTCATAGACGTCGTCTCGATGCCGATCATCATCACTACGATTAATATATTTAATTGATGGTCGTAAATTAAACGCTTTAAAAATGTAAGCTAATTAGTGAGTGCGTGGGGATTGAAGCTCCAGTTGGGGGACGCTTTCCCATGGGCTCGGCTTGAGCCGCTTCCTGCGCTTCGCTTCGTCCAGGGTCTCAAGGCTCTCGCTGATCCATCGGGAGTCGCCCCCAACTTCCGCTTCAATCCTACTTACCGAGTGTAGGCACTTACTTCCCTCATTGTAGGTAGTGTGTGAACTATTGTTGTATTTCAACTTATTAAAGTTAAAGTACAGAACCAGTAACAACACTAATTTCATTGACTTCAATAAGTATTACCTACTCTGATTGTAAGGGATTGGCGTGTAGGAGGGGCGACTCCCAGAGGATCAGCTCGACAGATGAGACAACCAAAAGGGAGCTCGCGACCTGGTTGGCTCATCGCGAGCCCTCAGGAAAGCGTCCCCTCCGAAGCACCAATCCCAACCCCAACAGCAATTAACTCTACACCATTTCCAAGAACCGAAACTCTCGGTTCTTTTTTTATTCATTTTAAACGAAATATTCACACACCTCTGTTAAAATGAAAACATTAATTCGTATCTTGAGAGGAGCCTGCTATTTGAAAGAAGAACTGATTGAACGACTCATCCGCTATGCTAAAATCGACACACAATCCGACGCTGCTTCGGACACGACACCGTCCACCGCAAAACAATGGGACCTGCTGCGTGTGCTCGAAAAAGAAATGGCCGACATCGGTCTCAAAGATATCTCGGTGGACGAAAACGGCTACCTATTCGGCACATTACCGGCTAACACCGACAAACAACTGTCAACAGTCGGCTTCCTAGCACACGTCGACACAGCGACTGACTACACGGGGACAAACGTCAATCCAAAACGCATCGATAACTATGACGGTAAAGACATTTCATTAAATGAAACAACCCTCATGAGCGTACAAGCTTTTCCTGAGCTCAACAACTACGTAGGCCACACGCTGATCACGACGGACGGGACGACATTACTAGGTGCTGATGATAAAGCCGGTATCGCGGAAATCATGACAGCTATGCATTATTTAGTTGAGCACCCCGAAATCAAACACGGCAAAGTACGAGTTGGCTTCACACCTGACGAAGAAATCGGACGCGGCCCTCATAAGTTCGACGTAGAACGATTCGGTGCAGATTTCGCCTATACAATGGATGGTGGACCGCTTGGAGAACTTCAGTATGAAAGCTTCAATGCTGCGGGCGCAGAAGTAACGTTTAATGGAACGAATGTGCATCCGGGAACTGCAAAAGATAAAATGGTCAACTCCCTATTAATCGCGGCAGAGTTCCATCAAGCCATGCCGGAACATGATATCCCGCAGGAAACAGAGAACTATGAAGGCTTCATTCATTTAATGGAAGCAAATGGTTCTGTAGAAAAAACTACCTATCAATATATTATTCGTGACTTTGACAAGAATTTTTTTGAAGCTCGCAAACAACTCTTACAAGATACCGCTACACGCCTTCAAGAGAAGCATGGTGAACATGCAGTGGAGCTGACAGTAACCGATCAGTACTTCAATATGGGCGAGAAGATTACGCCTGTCATGGAAATCGTCGACGTAATGGCAGACGTCTACCGTAGTCTCGATATCGAACCGAAAATCGCACCGATTCGTGGTGGTACAGATGGTTCACAACTTTCCTATATGGGAATGCCAACGCCAAACATCTTCACAGGCGGTGAAAATTACCACGGTAAATACGAATTTATCTCAGCAGACAATATGGCGAAAGCTACACAAGTCATTATCGAAGCGCTGAAGCTCCAAGAACAGCGAGGTTAAGTGTATGAAGGCAATTGGAATTGGAATATTATCCGCCCTCTTTTTTGCGGTTACTTTTGTGCTAAACCGATCGATGGAACTTGATGGCGGCAGCTGGATGTGGAGTGCATCATTGCGTTATTTCTTCATGGTGCCCTTCCTAGTGGTCATCGTAGCCATGCGCGGCGGCTTGTCTGGTGTAAAACGAGAGATGACTGCGGCACCTTGGCCCTTTTTCATCTGGAGTTTCGTAGCTTTCGTCCTGTTTTATGGTCCGCTGACGTTTTCAGCCGGCTATAGTCCGGGATGGCTCGTTGCGGGAACTTGGCAGATGACAATCGTCGCTGGTGTGTTGCTAGCACCCTTCTTCACGTTCCAAGCCAAGACGGAGACTGGTGAAACACGCACGATTCGTCACCGCATTCCTACAGCATCATTGGTCATTTCACTGGTCATCTTAGTCGGTGTTGTGCTGATCCAGATCCCACATGCAGGAAGTGTATCGACGAAAACGATTCTCCTGGGTACCTTGCCGCTTGTCATTGCTGCGTTCTCCTACCCGCTCGGCAATCGAAAAATGATGAATCTACTAGGTGGACGGCTCGATATGTTCCAGCGTGTACTGGCGATGACACTGATGACGATACCTATTTGGTTACTGCTAGCGGTCTATGCAGCGGCAACTGTCGGCTTGCCTTCTCTAAGCCAGGTCGTGCAGTCATTAATTGTCTCAGTCAGTTCAGGCGTAATCGCCACTTCATTATTCTTCATGGCGACGGATATGGTGCAACATGATCAAGGGAAACTGGCGGCTGTCGAGGCTACGCAGTCCGTTGAATTAATTTTCGCCATGCTTGGTGAGATGCTATTGCTTAGCTTGCCATTACCGAGCGCTCTTTCGTTAGTCGGCGTGCTGGTAATTATCGGAGGCATGTCGTTGCATAGTTATCAAACTTCATTGGTCGCAAAGAAAACATAGAAAAGGGTTGTCCAAAAGTCAGTTGATGACTTGTCGGGCAACCCTTTTTTCAAATTTCATGTTCTTTTACTTGTGAGGGGATACGTTTTTTCAACAGTTGAGGTCTGACCTCTGATAATAAAATCGCTATGAAGATAATGAGTGCACCTAGGAACATGCGGAATGTCAACAGTTCATAGGCGAGGGCAACGGAGAAAATCATGCCCCAAACAGATTCTGTCGATAATATAATGGCTGCTTTCGTTTCCGATAAGTGTTTCTGTCCAACTGTTTGCATCAAGAATGCCAGAGTCGTAGAGAATACAGCTAAGTACAGCACCGAGCTTATACCCTTTGGTTCCATGGAAAATGACGTTTCGCCCATTCCGATAACAGTCAAGCAACTGATCACGGCGGCGATAGCCATTTGCAATAGCGTTAGCAAAATAGCATCTTCCGTTCGGACAAATCGTGCCGTGTAAAAAATATGAAACGCAAACATCACAGCACAACCGAGCGTCAGCATATCGCCAATGTTAATAGTGGTAGACCACTGCAACGATAAAACCGCCACTCCAATCAATGCCAGTACTGCACCAAACAATTCAAATGTATCCAGCTTTCGTTTATATAAAATGAATGCGATAAACGGGACCATCACTACATTCACACCGGTTAAAAACGCATTTTTCGAAGGTGTCGTAAACTGTAAGCCTACCGTCTGCAAAGCAAATGCCGCATACAGCAATACACCAAGCAACGCACCTTTCCACAAAACCGACTTGTCCACCCGGAGTAGACGTTTATGGAAAACGACACTAAGTAGCAGCGCCCCTATTGTAAAACGTACGGCCAATATTTGATACGGCGTGTAATATTCCAAAGCGAGCGCGCTCATCACAAAGCCGCTGCCCCAGATGATGGCGGTGATCGTCAACCCAATCTCACCTATGTATTTCCTCATGTCCTTCACCATACCTCCACTAATCAGTCCTATTATTCTAGCATGATTTTCTGTCGGATTACAGCTGAATTCATAGATAATTCCGACTTTCGCTAATAAAAACGCGTCTTTGTGTGTGATTAAATTCTAATGATGATTGCTGTGTAAGTAGGCTAGTATCCACGAAGGGATTAAAGATCCAGCTAGGCACGTTTTCCGGAGGGCGTGACTCACTCCATGCGGTCTATAAAAGTGTACGCTTCTAACACTTCTCTTCCACTCGTAAAAGCCATCCTTCGCTACAACTCTCGCTGGTCTACTCGGAGTCGTCCCAGCTTCTGCTTCAATCCTACGTTGTTAGCGGGGTTCTATAAGTCACACACTGTAGTGTGCTAATTATTGTTAAATCTAAACTTGTTTAAATCCAAGTTCAAATTCCTGTGAATCCTGATTACAATCCACATTCAATGCACAATGGAAAGTGGCATCTACTCAGTTTTCAAGGGATTGGCGTGTAGGAGGGGCGACTCCCAGAGGATCAGCCCGACAGGCGAGACAACTAAGAGAGCGCAGCGAACAGTTGGCTCGCCGCGGGCCCTCAGGAACGCGTCCCCTCCGAAGCGCCAATCCCTACCCCAACAGCCTTTCCATAGCAAAAAAAGCCATCACCAGAAGTCACAAACATCATGACTTCTCCGACAGCTCCACCAAATATTAATCCTCGTATAACCCAATCTCTTTAATCGCACGCTCGACAAGCGACGGATCAACAGACTTATCGAAGTCGATCTCACCACGTATCGCCCCGTTCGCTTTGTACATCTCATATTGCTTCTTAATATCGTCGATAAACATCTTGCCGTTCGGATCAAGTCCTGTCACGAACACTCTCTCCCATAACTCGGGATCTTTCAACGCCGTATGTTTCACCATGATGTCTATAATCTCTTCTTTACCTTGATCTTTAAAGAACGCATCGTTATAGTCACGCACCCCTTTTAGATAGGCTGCCATGAAGCGTAACGATAACTCTTCATTCGCCATGAACTGCGGTGAAGCCAACACCATGGCGATCTGTGATTCAGGCGCATAATCAGTCGCGTCTCCGAAACGTACATGAAAACCTTTACTGATACCCTGCGCGATAAGCGGTTCGATATTCAATGCCGCATCAACCGTTCCTGAATCAATCGCTCCAAGCATCGCACCGAAGTCCGCGATATGCACATACTCCACATCGTCTTCAGTCAAACCGGCATGCTTCAGCATCTCTTCATAGATATACCCATCAATGGAGTTGCGGGACGATACCGCGATTTTCTTTCCTTTAAAGTCGCTGTACCCCTTGATTTCATCCACCATATGATTACCGATGACGAAACTGAAATAGGACTTGCCGGGCATATTATGGCCTTTATCCGCGATAATCCGTACGTCAATTCCTTGAGCGATTGCGTTAAAGAATGATGCAGTGGAAACGCCACCTGCGATATCCACTTCACCAGCGGCTAGTGCAGGCAACATATCATCGCTGTTTGCAAAGTCCGCAAAATCTACACGTATATTGTAGTCGTCAAAATAGCCCTTTTCTTTCGCAATATAGAAACCAGCTCCAGAAGCAGCACCATCTTCTGCTATAAATACCGTCGCTTGTTTTTCAAGCGGTGCCAAATCACCTGACGCCGGCTTGCCGTCATTCGTTACGGGCTTCGCAACTTCTTTCGAAGAACATGCCCCCATCATCAATACGACCGATAGTAGGCTGAACAACCCTGCCTTCTTCATCCATTTCCCCACATCATCTCTCCTTTTATCACTTATTCTCTTGATTTCAGTACTTCCTCTTGTAAGTGACGCCATATATCGATGAATTTTGCCGCCATTTCTGGATCTTTCCGGACATCCTCCATCTTTCTCGGCCTCGGCTTATCAATAATGATTTCTTCAATAATTTTACCCGGTTGGGCTCCCATCAATAGAATCCGATCACTGAGCAACAATGCCTCATCAATACTATGTGTAATGAACAACACGGTCTTCTTCGTCTCTGCCCAAATACTCAATAACTCTTCTTGTAATATAAAGCGGTTCTGTTCATCGAGTGCACCGAACGGTTCATCCATCAATAAAATTTCAGGATCATTCGCAAAAGCCCTCGCAATACTCACGCGCTGCTTCATTCCGCCAGACAATTCCTTTGGGTATAATGAAGCAAACCGTTCTAACCCCGTCTTCTTCAAGTAAAAGTCCGTTCGTTCAGTAATGAATGCTTTCGGTAAGTTGCGCATCTTCAACCCGAAGGCTACATTCTCACGTACCGTCAGCCACGGTATGACACCACGTTCCTGAAATACCATCGATTGCAACGGCCGATCATTCGTTTCTGTCGCAATCGTAAAACTACCGACACTTGGCTGTTCCAGTCCAGCTAGAATACGTAACAGCGTCGTCTTGCCACATCCGCTCGGCCCAACGAGACAAACGAATTCTCCTTCATCTACCGTTAGGGAAATATCTTCGAGCGCAATGACACTGCCCTGTTTCTTATAAAAAGCTTTCATTAGCCCATCCACGGTAATCTTTGGCTTCCCCTCCATTTCATTCACCTCCATGGCAATAATTTATTTTGAAGCGCTCGCAGAATAAGCGAGAATAAATAACCGAAAAAGGAGATGAGTATTAATCCCACATACATTTCGGGCAATAAGAAGGCTTTATAGGACGTCCATATCAGATAACCAATCCCAGAAGTCGCTCCCATCATCTCTGCCGCCACGATCGTCAATAGCGCAATCGCCTGCCCCATCTGGATCCCCTCGAGCATGACGGGAAGTGCCCCAGGGAGAGCAATTTTAAAGAAGAAATTCCATTGGTTCGTTTGATAGTTATTGGCAACATCCAAATAAATTTTATCGATATTCAATACACCTGCCGCCGTATTAATGACAACTGGGAAAAACACACTTCCCGCAATCGTCACGACCTTCGACAAATCTCCAATTCCGAATAAAATAATGATGATCGGCAATAATGCCAACGTCGGAATCGGCATAAGCGCCATGACAATCGGTTGAACGAAATGTCGGATTGGAGAGTATAATCCCATCAATAAACCGACAATGATCCCTGGAATGACACCTGCTAAAAATCCGATGAAAATCCGATACAATGAGACACCAACATGTTTCGCCATCACGCCGCTCACAACCATGTCATAAAAGGTTTGCACAATCGTACTGGGCGGCGGGAAAAAGCGAATATCCAAGATACCTGTTCTCGACATCACTTCCCATAGCACCAGCAGGAATAACGGTGACACAATCGTCAGTAATTGCTTGCCGTGATCTTTACGTTGCCGCAACTTCCATTCCCTTTGCTCCACCTCAAATGATTCATTGCGAGCCAATTCTGAAGTCTTCACTCTTCACCACCTCTTCACTGCCTATTGTATGTAAAGGCCTAGTGAACTGGTTGGGCAGGCGTCATGTTCGGGTTGTTTCCGCAAAGTAGTTTGATTATACTGAAGTTATGACTACACTTACACCAGACCAAATTAGAGAATTGAATAGTTACAGTGTCTACTTGGAACAGCCCACACATCCCGTCTTCACGCTAGCGGACGTACTGGATTCCTCAAAAGTACAGAGTATCGTCCAAGTCACCCAGACTGTCAGCCAAAGTCCGAATGAAGTCGTCGCAACTTCGTTCTTCGTACGTCGACTCGGCATGTTTTTTGCCATGCAACTTTATAATTTAGCTGCATACGACGAAATGTGGAACGGATTGGCGGAAGATCTACAGTTCGGTGCACGAGAGGAGTTCGGCAATAAAACGATTAGCATATTTGTAGATAGCACAGATTGGGAAATAATTGATGACGAAGACCGGCAAGCACATATTAAACGGGTGCTGGACGATGCACATGCAGTAATTACTTCATTGCGTAGCGTGGTACCCATATCGCCTCTTACCTTATGGGAGAGTATCTTTGGCTTCTGGCTCTGGCAATATCATGTATTATTGTCTGACCCAGGATCGGAAATGGAAGCAAGAGAAGATTTAGAGAAGCTAAAAAACGATACCACATGGACGGGTATCGCTGATCACTCACGTTTTGCGAGCTATTTAAACGGTTCCGAACCATCCGCTTTATTGAATACGGCCGTTCGCAAAACTTGCTGTTTCTCTAAAGATGTACCAGGGTTGATACGTTGCGGTTTTTGTCCATTACCGTGAAAAAACAGGCTTTCGCTCATTATGCGAAGGCCTGTTTTTAACGTTTGCGATAAGCATGAAAGGATTGCTTTGTCGAATAGATAACCCCCATTGCCGCACCACTATAAAAAAAACCCATGAAAATTCCGGCAGACAAGTTCTTTGGATGACTGATGAATACGGAAAGTGCGAGCGCGACTACTGTGGCTACTGTTGAAAGCCAACTAGGTGGCAATTTAAAAATCCATTTGACGATCAATACCACGACCAAAACAACTGGAACACCCCACATGGCGTCCCATACATTGGTGTGAATAACCGGAAATTCCGTCAGCATTGACTAACACCCTTTCGTTTTCGTTAGAATGTGCGGTTTTGCTTTATTCATCCATCGTAAAACCTCCTAGTTACAAAACTAGGAGGTCAGTTCTATCGCTATACATTCTTCGTGGCGGCTTCACTAATTTCTTTTCGCATTTCATAGATATTCTGCACAATCACTTTGCCAACTGCATAAGCAGGCACAGCTACCAAAATTCCAAGGAATCCTGCAAGACTTCCGGCCACTAATAATACTGTAATGATCGTAAGTGGATGAACGTCGAGTGATTTCCCCATAACGTTCGGTGTAATTAGATTACTATCGATTTGCTGTGCGACTAGCGTAACGACTCCGACCCAAATAACTAATTTGGGTTCCTGTAAATAGGCAATGATTAAAGCTGGAGCCACCGCAATCCACGGTCCGATAAATGGAATGATATTCATGAATAAAGCGAGAATTGCTAGTAGTAAAGCGTACTGAAGTCCGATGATGGAGTAACCAATCAAAATAATTACCGCTAAAATAGCACTAATTAATAATTGGCCTTGAATATAAGAACGTAAAACTTGGTCAATATCTTCCAACGTCTTCTTTACCCAAATACGACGCTTACCGGAGAACACATTGTAAATTCTCGGAGCAAATTTTTCGTGATCCTTCAACATAAATAAGAAGAAGAACGGTACAAGTAACAGTAACGCTACGGCTTGGACGAATGACTGTACAAATTGTACAAACCATTTACCGAATGTCACAGCAAACTTTTGAATTGATTCGACTGCTGAATTCATTGATTCTTGCAATCCTTCCGGTAAATTGTCCATTTGATTAATCGCTTGATCTTGCAGTTGCTCGAGCTGATGGGTGAGAGCTGGCCCATTGTCCACCAAATTATTCACTTGTTTCGTCACCATCGGTCCAATGATTGCGACTAAAATCCAAATAACGGCTACAAGTATGAGCATGATCGTTATAATACTTCCCCATCTCGGCATATTTTTCTTTTCCAAGTATTGCTGGATAGGTACCGTTATGTAATAAAGCAGTCCACCAAAGATTAATGGCATGATAATCGTTTGTAAAATAACTCCAACCGGTCTAAAAATATAATTTACTTCTAAAAAGTATTTCGTGATTAACAATGCCAGCAATATACCGACACCTACCTGAAACCACACCTTTTTCGTCAAATGCTCACTTCCCTTCTAGTTTAATTTATATAGTTAGCTTTATTATACGCGGTTGAATCATCCGTGTCGAAAATTCTTTTCGTTCTTTGCTATACAATAACCCTTGATTTCTACACTGTATTGTAACAATAATTGTCTAACTATGCGAAAAAGTCTTAATTCCTCTTGTCCTAGTCGTATTTAGTCGGTAAAATGGTTCTGTCTTGGAAAGATTGCAACTCTTCAAGAAATACATCGTAGAAACGAAGGGATCATATGTTACAACAGACTTGGAATCGTCTTTGGTCGCTACATGATCAAGTGAAAGATGTCTTCCGATTGTTTACTGCACCTAATACTTCTGAAATGGTAAAAGGCGGACAAGGTGGTAAAAAGATTGGCGTGAATCACGAAGGAGGAGGTAGAGACTCCCGCAGTTATTCAGCTACACAGCTCATTGGATTGGTACTTGGCCCTTTACTCTTTTCCCTAATTCTACTGTTCTTCAAACCTGCTGATTTATCTGCAGCCGGTATCGCTATTTTAGCCAGTACCGTATGGATTGCGGTGTGGTGGATTACGGAAGCTATTCCTATTCCAGTCGCTTCCTTGCTACCACTCGTACTATTTCCGATGACTGGCGGACTGGAAATGAAAGACACAGCGTCTTCCTATGGAGATGAAACGATCTTCTTATTTATGGGTGGATTTATGATTGCGCTCGCGCTTGAAAAATGGAATTTGCATCGACGAATTGCATTAACAATTATTTCTGCCATCGGAACAAATATGGACAAAATCGTTCTTGGTTTCATGGTAGCTACCGGATTTTTGTCTATGTGGATTTCTAACACCGCAACAGCGATGATGATGGTGCCAATTGGTTTGGCAATCATTACACAAGTATCTGTTGCCTTAAAAGACGATACATCTATCGACACATCAAAAGAAAACTTCGGTTTTGGTAAAGCATTGATGCTCGGTATTGCCTACTCTGCTTCATTAGGCGGGATTGCGACATTGATTGGTACCCCTCCGAATACATTGCTTGCAGGAGCTATAAATAAAATTTATGGTATCGAGTTATCATTTGGTAAATGGATGTTGTTCGGTGTACCTTTCGCGTGGGTATTCATCTTACTAACTTGGTGGTACTTAGTGAAGATCATCTATAAATCACCAGTCAAAACATTACCCGGTGGACGTGAAGTCATCGATAATGAAAAGAAATTGCTTGGACGTCCTTCTATTGAAGAGATTCTGGTCTTCATCGTCTTCGCTCTAGCTGCCTTTTCATGGATTACACGCTCGTTCTTCCTATCCAAATTTATTGACGGCTTAAGTGACGGTGTCATAGCCATTGTGTTTGCGATGATTTTGTTCATCATCCCGTCTGTTAATAAAAAAGGTGACCACTTGCTGGATTGGAATACGGCAGTGAAATTGCCTTGGGGTATCTTACTTCTATTTGGCGGTGGACTGGCGATCGCAGCCGGTTTTGTTAGCAGTGGTCTATCTGAATGGATCGGTGCTCAGCTGATTGGGTTGAAAGGCGTTCCACTTATTCTCATTATTTTGATCGTTGCGGCATTGGTCATTTTCTTGACGGAAATCACATCCAATACAGCAACAGCTTCCATGATGTATCCAATCATGGCTTCGTTGGCACTCGCACTCGGTTTCCATCCGTACGCATTGATGATTGCAGCAGGTGTAGCAGCTTCTTGTGCGTTCATGCTGCCAGTTGCCACCCCACCGAACGCGGTTGTTTTCGGATCTGGTTATCTGCGGATTCCTGATATGGCGAAAGCCGGCTTCGCACTCAATATAGTCGGTGTCGTACTAGTAACACTTTGTATTTACTTCTTGCTTCCATTACTATGGGGCATTGATTTACAAACCATTCCTGAAGTATTTAAAGACTAAAACAAACCAGGTGCCGGGACTCATTCCCGCATCTGGTTTTTCATTTACTGTGCTTTACTCAACACTCTACGTCGTAATCGGATCAGTAGTACATAGACTACAGGCACAACCGCCGAAAACATAGCGAGACCCGTCCACCCTGCATACTGCCAGAGCGGCGTTACTAGCGTACTTCCTGCCGCCATCCCGATATAATAAGAAACGAGGTACAAGCTTGATGCACTTCCTTTATGATGCGTTGCTTCTTTACTTACAGAAGCCGCAGTTAAAGAATGGGCAGAGAAAAAGCCAAGACAAATCACGCAATAACCGATAATAATTAGCGGTAATGTAGTTGGAATGGTAAGAAGACAGCCGACCGCCAGCAGAATAACACCTATAAAACGAATAGGATTCATACCTACTTTACTGGCAATAGAGCCGGCAAGCGGTGCACCTATAATTCCAAATGCATACGCGAAATAGATATAGGAAACTTCATCAAGCGTCATCGAAAATGGTGAATCCGTTAAGTGGAAAGGCAGAAACGTCCACATACCTGTAAAGCTCAGCTGTAGTACAATACCAAGTCCAAAGACAATTAGCAAAGCTGGATTCTTTAAATGTACGCCGAAACCTTCCATATCTTTTTTCATTGACTCCACACTCGGCTCGAAGTGAGTAGATTTCGGCAAAACAACTAGTAAGAAGATAAATACGACCACACCTATGACCGTCAGAAGCTGAAGTGATAGCTCCCATGACCAGCGTTCCGCTAAATAGCCCGTTACAAAACGACCGAGCATCCCACCTGTGCCGTTAAATGAAATATATAGCGCAGTCGCCACACTTACTAACCGCTCATTGATCTCTTCATTGATATAAGCGAGAGCGGCAGCCAATACGCCAGCCATCGCAAATCCCTGTATAAAACGCAGCACAAGGATGACAGTAAAAGAATGCGTCATAAACATAGGAATAAATAATAGCGCCGTTACTAATACGGAGACTTTTACAAAAATGGATCTGCCCAGCCGGTCTGAGTAAAACCCGAGTATCACCAATCCGCAAATTAGACCTACTGTATTGACGGACATAGCTAAACTGGCAGTGGATACGGAGACATTGAATTGCTTTGTTAAAATAGGTAGCAAAGGCTGTAGAGCATACATCGCGGCAAATATTAGCACTGAAGCAATACCTAGCCCGATGACAATACGCCAAAATCGAAGCTCGCGAATCGTTGATTTTGCTTGTGAATTCATAATGACACTTCCAGTCGATAATATGTGAATAATGAAATTATATCACTACACTAAAAGTTTAACAGGAATTAGTAGAGAACATATTGAAATCATATGTATATTATCTGTATAAAGAGCCATCCTACCATTTGGAGGTGTTAGACAAATGAACAAAATGGCGATGACAGCTGTCGGACTTGGTGCACTTTACCTCATGCGAAATAAGCAGTCACGGGAAAAACTTATGGAGCAAATTAGTAACCTTTCAGGAATGAACAGTAATCCGTAATGCCAATCATTTGCATACACCCGAAAAACCGGAGCCTCCAGAAGGTTTCCGGTTTTTCATTCTCTTTATAAGTTTATGTTGTAGCCTTTCAAGATTTCCCGACAATAATATGGATGTTTTCTCTTTTAAAAATCGGGTATTTATATAATAACAAACGAAACGGAGGAGATAGTATGAGTAACCAAGACCACGGTACAGAAGATAAATTAAAAGGTATTGGCAACAAAATTAAAGGTAGCGTAAAAGATACCGTAGGCGATATCACTGATAATACTAAAATGCAAGCTGAAGGTAAATGGGACAAAGCAAAAGGCGCTACACAAGAGAAAATCGGTGAAACAAAAGAACATTTCAGTGATGACGAAGCACACCCTGAAAAATAATGCGTAGGATAACAAGTCTGCTGCTCAATCAGCAGACTTGTTTTATAGACACTATAAAAAAGAAGGATCTTCCATTACGATGGGAGATCCTTCTTTTTCACAATTGATCTGTACCTATTCGTGGACTATTAGGAATAGGGTTAGTCCCTTCTTCATTCGAACTCCCATCCAGTTTTTCACCACTGTCTGTTTGTTGTCGGGCACTATCATGTTGATCTACAGACTGCGCTCGTTCTTCATCTGTTAATTGATCAACAAACAAAGCGATACCACCTTCTTTTAAATCATTGTAGAAGGTTTTGGATTCTAGTTTCGTAAAACCCATTTTAATGAAGATCGTCAACATTTCATCTTTACTGTTGAACAATCGACGCGTATGATCCCAAAGCGACCCTTCTTGAATACCAATTACCTCAATTTCAGAATCACTTTCCAAAACTTTCAGGTCATCCCGCACATTTGAAACTGCAGACATATGATGTTTTTTAAATCCCTTAGCTTCAAGTTCAGTTATTTTATATAGGACATTATCCACCGAATGAAACGTGCCCTCATATTGTTTATCAGCCATCATTGCACCTCCCTTTCACTATGCTATACTTCTACCCACTGAAGATCATATTCACACATGATTCAAAATACTTTACACATTTCTTCCTCTGCATAGTTCTTCACTTCTTGTACAAGCTATTTGTATCACAATGAAAAGGAGTGGTTAATTAGTGGAAATAAAAAAGAAGCTGGAATCTGAAGTTTCAAATATGAGCGATGAAAAGAAAGATCAGATTTTGCAGAACTTCAATCATTTTAAAGGCTATCTAGCCAATAAAGTGGAAAAAGGTGAAAGCCTTGGATTGAGTGATGAACAATTGGCGAAGACAACTGAATTTATTGCCAATTATTTATCACGTCATGAAGAACCTCGAAACCGCGAGCAATATTTATTGCAAGAACTTTGGGATTCAGGTTCTAAAGAAGAGCAGCACTCGTTGGCACATATGCTCCTAAAAATGGTTCGTCAAGCATAATAGGAGGCGATAAGACGTGGCTTCAACAAAAAACCCGAGTCCTAAATATCATCCGAATACGTATCGTCTGATTCAGACACATCCTGAAAATCTACAGACTAATACAGTTAGTTTGTTCGATTTGCACGAAGATATGCAAACGGTCGACTCCATTTCTTTACCTGATCAGCGAAAAGATCTTATGAAAGAAAAAATCAACCACTCCCCTCGTTTAAGTGGCGGTAGCGTGTCGAACGAATACGGCGCCCCGCACTGATTTACCGATAAAAGCCGTACAGTGAAAACTTCATTGTACGGCTTTCCCCTGTTTATTTGCAGTAGCTGTCGATATTTCCCGGGAAATGCAGAAAATATTATGCAGTCCGAAAAATCATTTCCATGATATACTATGTTCCGATGGAAATGGAGGTTATGCGGATGAAACTATGGATGTATCCGCTGCTCGTTGTGTTGGGAGCTGCAAGTTACGGTATTTTATCAACGATTATTAAATTGGCGATACAGGATGGCTTCACCGCTTCAGAAGCAGTGACAAGCCAATATTATACAGGATTTCTATTAGCACTTATTATTTTTATCCTAGTCAAACGCGGCGTACCGACACTCCGTGGAAGTTTCCCAGTCTTAATTGCAGGACTATTCACGGCAATTACTGGAACGGTATATGGGAAAGCAGTTGAATATATGCCCGCTTCATTGGCGGTCGTATTGCTCTTTCAATTTACATGGATCGGAATGCTTTATGAATGTATAGGAGCCAAGCGTTTGCCCAAACAGTCTGAAGTGGTGTCGCTTGTATTTCTATTCGGCGGAACCATTTTAGCCGCCGGATTGATTGACGTCGATGTAAGCGGTATTCCATGGCAAGGGTGGGCGTGGGGACTTGCTGCAGCCTTTAGTTTCGCGGCATTCGTTACAGCGAATCAGAAGCCAGTGCCCGGTATGGATGTAGTGACACGGCTGTTCTTAATGTCATTTTATGCGGCAATCGTCATTACATTTTTCCAATCCCCTGAAATTATATGGAACGGGATGTTGGGTGAGGGATTGTGGATGTATGGTGCCATATTAGGTGTGTTCGGCATCGTTCTGCCCATTTTCTTGTTTTCAATCGGAGTGCCGAAAGTCGGAACAGGCATGTCTTCTATTTTAAGTGCTGTCGAGTTGCCCGTGGCGATTATCGCTTCGATGCTGTTGCTTGGCGAAAGGTTAACGCTATTGCAGTTTCTAGGTATTTTCCTAGTGTTATTCGGTATGACTTGGCCGGCTATGTTGCAACGTTTTGCGGTGAAGAGGAAATTACGGTTAAGACAGGTGGAGTAAACAAAAAAATGAATAAAACAAACGCGACTTCACTAATCCAGTGAAATCGCGTTTGTTTTATATTTCGACCGATCCCTTATAGCGACTGAATAAACGTCACCAAGTCTTGTTGATTCTTTGGCGTTACTCCATGTCCGTCAGTATATGTTTTGAACGTAACATTCGCACCGAGCGACTCGAAATACTCCTTGCTCTCCACTCCAGATTGCGATGGTATAACATAATCATAGTCTCCATGTGAAATGAATATGTGTTGATTTTCTACGGACTGTATTGCGTATTCACTCTTGACGAAATCAGGTACGTACCCGCTAAGTGCCGCCACCCCATGGAGTGAAGGTATCAACGTTACACCCAGAGCTTGTGCAAGTACAGCTCCTTGACTAAAACCTACGACCGTCAAACGCTCAGAATCTAGATCGTACTCTTGGATGGCTTCACGAATGAACGATTGGATGTAGACGAGCACTTTATCAAATACTTCACGAACCGGCTTTCCTTCTTCTTCAATCGTAAAAAATGCATAGCCTGGATCATGAACGATAGGTCCTCTCAAACTAAAAATATGATGTGTATCTGTAAAATCTTTGACTAGTTGTGGTAAATCTTCTTCATGACTCCCCATTCCATGAAGTAAAAATAGTGCAGGTTGTTTTCCCTCTGTATTCCCTGGCTTTGTATGTGTAAATGTAAATGGTGATTTCATAGTCATTCTCCCCTTTTCTCTTCTTTATGCCACTAGTTTACCATAAAAAAAAGCGCCTGCCACTTTATGCGACAGACGTGTTGAACAGCTTATTTCTTCTCTGGCTTCGCAAATACTTCGTCCCAGTTAATTGTGCTATCTTTGATTTGTTTAACTGCTTATTCCACTATATAACCATCCCGCATCGTAATAACCCGGTCAACATACGGCAGCATCTCTTCGTCATGCGTCACCATCAATGTCGTCAAATTTAAGGTACGTGTTAATTCCTGCAATAACTCCATCACACCTTTTGAGCGGTTCGTATCAAGACTGGCAGTCGGTTCATCCGCAAACAAGATCTTTGGACGATGGATGATCGCACGAGCAATTGCCATGCGTTGACGCTCTCCCCCTGATAAAGAAGAAGGATACGCCTCTTTGCGGTGCTCCATTTCAACTAACTTCAACATCTCATCTATTGCATTAGCCTGTTCCTTTTTGCTTGTTTTCGTTTCTGATACGTCAAGCATCAACTGCAATTGCTCTTCCACCGTCAAAAAAGGCACTAAGTGAGAAGATTGAAAAACAAATCCAAAGTCTGTCGCCCGAATATGGCGAACTTCTTCTTGACTCATCTTCGTCATGTCTTTCCCTTCAAACATAATCTCACCGGTGGATGCTTTTTGCAATCCTGCCGCGATAGTTAGAATCGTCGATTTACCAGATCCTGAAGGTCCGATCAGCGCAGTAATTTCTCCTTCCTTTAAAGACAAATTGACACCTTTTAATATCTCTTCTTCAATCTCCCCATTAGAGAACGTCTTTTTCACTTCATCAATAGTAAAGGCAGCCATATTACATCTCTCCTTGTTGAATCGCTTGAAGCGGTTCAATATTTTTCACTTGGAATCCTGAAATAGTAGCACCGATAAAACCAACCACCATAAACACCGCTGATAGCATCCATACGGTATCCATCGTTAAGTGGAACGGCATGCCTTCAGGGGCAACAAAGCTAAATGCTTGGCTGAGTGCAATGGACAATGCGAGTGAAATAGCGGTAATGACTAGCATCTGATACCAAATCATCTTGAATAACGAAATCGTCTTCATACCAATCGCTTTCAATATGCCGTACAATCCGATCTTCTGAACGTTCATCATATAGAAGAAAATAGCAAACAACATACCACTAATAATGACTAAGAACCAGACGATCATATTCAACGACATCTGCTCTGCACTGTAACTCGGAATGGCATGTAAGAACTCTTTATTCGAAAAAGAATCTAATGCGCTAAGTGTTGGTGCATCTTTACCTGGAATGAAGATCGTCTGCATCTCCATCACTCGATAAATTTCTTGATAGTTCGTCATGTTAATGAAAGCAACGGGCGCGTGACTGTACTTTTGTTGGTCAACAAATCCTTTCACGACGAATTCTCCACTGAATTGATTATTCGTTAAGACGTCCCCCACTTGAATTCCGTCTTCTTGTAAAGAACGATCTAGAACGATTTCACCTTCTTTGACGTTTTCGAATAGCTCTGAATCGGTAGAAGTAACGAATGCCAGACTGTGCTGTTTATCTTCCGCGTCATTGACGAATGCCATCTGAACCGAAAATGCAGTTGCTTCAGGATTGTCTATAAGGATTTGCTGCTGAACTCCTTCATCTATTTTCGAAAGATTATAGGTCTTGTCTGCATCTTTATCTAAATAAAATTGCCCCTGTGGTAAATTTTTAATAAGCGCTGCATTATCCTGTGATAATCCATTTGCCAGTCCTGAAATAATAAATGTCAAGAAGCTGACGAGAAATATAATGGACCCGAGAATCAGGAATCTAGTTTTGTTTTTCTTCATTTCTTTCCAAGCGATTTTCATATCGTTTGCCTCCGTGTGTTTACTTTATACTCCTATCCTATCTTGCTAAGATGAACGGAAAATGAACAGCGTATGAAAACGCACTTCTTTTCATTACTTTTAAAAAGAGATATGACTTCCTATTTTTCTATCACTATGTGAAAATTGTAATAACGAAGGAGGGTTTTTGATGATTCGTTTTGAAGAAGTATCAAAGAGTTATGATATGTCTCGCTTAGCCGTGGATTCGGTTAGTTTAGAAATTAAGCGAGGAGAGTTTCTTGTGTTAGTCGGACCAAGTGGTTGTGGGAAGACCACAACGCTTAAGATGATTAATCGACTGATTCCACTGACAAAAGGGACGATTTGGCTCGATGGCAAGCGGATCAGTGATTATCCGATCCATGAGCTCCGTTGGCAAATCGGTTATGTATTGCAGCAAATCGCTTTATTTCCCCATATGACAATCGAAGAAAATATTGCAATTGTCCCTGAATTGGTCGGCTGGAAAAAGAAAAAAATCCGCGAACGTGTAACGGAACTACTTGAAATGGTTGGATTGGATCCCAAAGTGTATAGAAAACGTAAACCGAGTGAATTGTCAGGTGGTCAGCAACAGCGAGTAGGCGTTGTGCGCGCACTTGCAGCAGACCCAGATATTCTATTGATGGACGAACCATTTAGCGCTCTGGACCCAATCAGTCGTCTAAAGTTGCAGGAGGATCTGCTAGATTTACAAAATAGAATCCAAAAAACTATTGTATTCGTCACACATGATTTACAGGAAGCATTTAAACTAGGCGATCGTGTTTGCATTATGAATGAGGGCAAGATTGAACAAATTGCAACACCACAAGAGATCCTGACTAAACCTGCTTCGCCGTTCGTGCGCGAGTTTACAGCATCAGCTGCAGCACGCACATTTTCCATTGCGGATCATATAGAAGAGATTCCGACAGATTTGTCGCTATCTTTTGCGATCCCTGTTGATTCTGAATGGGGGCCGCTCTTGCAGTTCTTAGCTTCTGAAGATCAAGTGGCGATTAAACAAGACGGTCAAGTCATTGGAATGGTTACCCGAAAAGGAATTCTTCATTTTCTAGCGGAGCAGTCACTGAAAGGAGGTACGTCTAATGAATAATTTTCTGGATGTATTTCAAAACAGACGCGGTCAATTACTGGAAGCACTAATTGAACATATTCAAATTTCATTAATCTCCTTAATAATTGCAGTGCTAATCGCAGTTCCACTAGGAATCTATTTGACAAATCGGCAAAAAATAGCGGAATCTGTCATTGGGATCAGCGCCGTACTGCAGACGATTCCTTCTCTCGCACTACTCGGTCTATTAATTCCCCTGTTCGGTATCGGGAAAATCCCCGCTATTATTGCACTAGTAGTCTATGCATTGCTACCTATTTTGCGCAATACATACACAGGCATTAAAGAAGTCGATCCTTCACTTCGAGAAGCCGCCACTGCGATGGGAATGAATACACGAAAGCGGCTAATTAAAGTTGAACTACCACTTGCCATGCCGATCATTATGGCAGGTATCCGCACATCGATGGTACTGATCGTCGGAACCGCAACATTAGCTGCTTTGATTGGCGCGGGTGGTCTAGGTGATTTGATATTACTTGGAATTGATCGTAATAATCCATCATTAATCATACTAGGTGCTATACCTGCAGCGTTACTCGCACTCTTCTTCGATTACCTGTTAAAAATATTCGAAGGTCTTTCATTCAGAAAAGCCATTACTGCATTTACCATTTTCATTATTGCGGCCGTCTTGATGATTGCAGCACCATTTATAGGAGGTAACTCCAAAAATGAAATAGTCATCGGAGCCAAGCTTGGCGCAGAACCTGAAATTCTCATAAATATGTATAAATTATTAATCGAAGACCAAACCGATCTCTCTGTCGAATTAAAACCGGGGCTCGGTAAAACTTCATTCGTCTTCAATGCACTGAAATCGGGAAGTATTGATTTATATCCTGAGTTTACGGGTACAGCTATAGCCGAGTTCCTGAAGGATGAAGCTGTCAGCAACGACCGCGATGAAGTGTATGAGCAAGCGCGAAAAGGACTAGACGAACAATTTGATATGACGTTCCTAACACCGATGTCCTTCAACAATACGTACACGCTCGCTGTCTCCAAAGCATTCCAAGAAGAGTACGGACTGAAAACGATATCTGATCTGGCTGCGGTTGAAAAGGCTGTAAAAGCAGGCTTCACTCTCGAATTTAATGACCGCGAAGATGGATACCTAGGCATTCAAAACCTTTACGGCATCACGTTCCCTTCCATCCAAACGATGGAGCCGAAGCTACGCTATCAGGCAATAGAGGCTGGCGAAGTCAATTTAATGGATGCTTATTCGACAGATAGCGAGCTACGCGAATATGAATTGACAGTTCTCGAAGACGACAAAGAACTGTTCCCTCCATACCAAGGCGCGCCATTGCTTCGTAAAGAGACGCTAGCGAAGTATCCAGAGCTTAAGGATGCGTTAAATAGCCTTGCTGGAATCGTGACAGATGATGAGATGCGTGAAATGAATTATCAAGTAAACGCGGAAGGTGCCAAAGCGAAGGAAGTTGCAAAGGCATTTTTGAAAGAACAAGGTTTGTTGGAGTAGTAGTGCAGGCGGCGTGACTGACCAGTGTACGCATTGAGCGGTTATCCGACCAGTATGATCGTCTCCGGAGCGAGATAGAGCGGTTGTACGTGTTAATAGAGCGCTTAGACCCTGTCTTAGAGCGGTTAACCGAACACTATGATCGCTTATACGAATTAATGAGCGAAACTGTACAGCGCTCTCCCGCTCACTATGCGCTATCAATATAAGTTAAAAAACAGTCACCGACAGATATACCCTGCCGGTGACTGTTTTGACTTTATTTTATTAATCCATCCAAGGAACTTCGATCATTGTACGGCCGATCCACTCACGCAACACTTCGTTTGTTGGTCCCATAATAGCACCAGCACGCCCGTCGCGTACGAACTTCTCTACCTGACCTGTCATATAACCACGGCCGCCAGATACTTGCAACGCCGAATTCGTAACGTCAATCACCATATCCGCTGCATGCGTCTTCAGCTGCCATAATGGATATAAACACTCCGACAATTCCTTGCCTTCTTTAGTGCAACGATCCAACGCTTCTGCTGTACGATACAACATACTACGTGCGCTATCTACTTTGATCTGCGCCTTCGCCAACTCATGACGAATGACTTGGTAATCTGTAACGGATGATCCCGTATCTGCGTGCACTCTCCGTTTAGCACCATCTGTTGCCATATTTAGAGCACCTTGTGCAATACCGACCCAGCAAGCTGCTGAACCTAGTAAGAATAGAGGATCGATCGTGTTGTCGTTGAAATAGCCCATGCCACCTTCGCCACCGATACGGTTTTCAAGAGCTACTTGCACATTTTTAAAGTTCATCGGACCACTTGCGTTTCCACGTAGTCCCATTGCATCGAACGGGAATGCTTCGACACCTCGCTGATCATTTTCGACCAATAAGAACATCAAATTATCAGGGTCATCTGTTTCAGGAGACGTCGTTGCAACTAAATAAAAGTCTGCTTCTCCACCACTTGTGACGAATGACTTTTCTGCGTCCATCAAATAACCATTTGTATTTCGTATCGCTTTACTGCCGATATTCCAGAAGTGGCCTCCTGTCGCTCGTTCACTAAATGCTAGGCCACCGATTTGTCCATCACGCAAGCGTGGCAATAAACGTTGACGCTGTTCTTCAGTGCCTGCTTCATAGATCGTATGCGCTGTTGTCATATGCATAACCCAGCACATCGTTGTAGACGGGCAATAATGTGCAAAGCTTTCGGAAAGTACTGCGAATGCTGTGAATCCGTCTTTCAGACCACCCGCTTCAACCGGGATGGTAACAGCCGAATAACCAGACTTCGCAACTTCACGTAAACTTTCACGTGGGTAACTTCTCTGTTGATCAGAAATAAGTGCACGCGGTAGCAGTTCTTTCTTGCCTAACGCATGTGCAGCTTTTTGTAATTCTTCATGCCCTTCTGGACAAGTCCACCATTCGGGAATTTGCATAATTCCTTCTTGTTGTTTTTGTTTTTCCATCATAGCACTTTTTACCAAAATTACCACTCCATTTTATCATTTGCCTACCTTTTCACTAGCTAGCAAGCAGGCTGTTCTCTATCAACAATATCATGTTTTATGAAATAGTAAAGATTAATCCATTTAATAACTATTATTTTCATTTTAAGTAAAAATAAAATATCTAATAAATCCATTCAATTCATCATAAAAACTTTTAATTCCTACTCAAAACTTGTATATATAAAACGTTGAAAACACTATGAATCATCAGCGTTAACAGTCATTTCAATTTCCTCATATCTACCCTACCAATTATCATTTTTTATTTAAGTATTATTTATTCAATAAAAATAGACACATTTCAATTAAAATTTATAAAACACTCGATTATTTCAGGTAGTACTATAAAATGCTATAATAAAATATAAAGAGAAGGAGGCGTATGCGATGAAAAAATGGATGAGCATCACGATTTTAAGCTGCCTATTATTTCTCACTGCATGTGCGGCAACAGATACGAATAAATTGACGATACCTGAACTTTCAGATCGTGAAAAACAAATACTTGAAACAGCTGCCAATACTGCATTTGTTTTTGATTATACAGCCGATCAAAACTATAAAAAGGTAACTCTTTGGGTAGAAAAGTATGAAAAAGGCAAGAAGGTTGCTGAACCAATTAGTGAGCTATCCACTCCAATGCCTGGAGAGTCAACGAAGGGTAGCATCGTTTTGACAGTCACACAAACTCTCGAAGAAGAACTATTATTCTCCGCAAGTGTAAGTGACGATAAGGGCGCTGCAAGTATTAGTAATCAAGAAGAGCTGAAAACACTGAAAGACATGGCGACTCTATTTAATACCAATCCACAAGAAGGTTTACTTCTTTCGGATAATATGTTGTTGGCAGGTATCATTTACACATCTACAACAGATGGTTCGCCGACAAGTACATTATCTTCCGATTTCTATGAACAAAAAGAAGGCTACTTGGACGAATTAAAAGAATACGATGTAGTATACGTATTACGGGCTTCATTTCAAAAATAAAAGAACTGGCCGACAAGCATACTACTTGTCAGCCAGTTCAATATCCGTAACTCAATTCTGCAAATACTCTTTAACTGCCTGCGAAACAGTCTTCCCTTCCGCACGACCAGCGACTTCCTTCATTACAACGCCAATTGTCTGACCCATTGAGGCATCTTTTGAAATGCCTAATGAAGCAATCAATTCTTTTACTTCTTCCACATTCATCTGTTTCGGCAAATAGGATTCGACAATAGCGATTTTCGCTTTTTCTGCTTCCACAATGTCTTCGCGATTGGCTTTTTGACCTTCATCGAGTGATTGTTTTGTTTGCTTTAGCTCACGCTGAACGATTTTGATTTCTTCTTCTTTCGTCAGTTCGCGCTTTAATTCAATCGATTCATTTTGTAGACCTGCACGCAATAAATTAATGACACCTTTCTTCATTGTGTCTTTTTCCTTCATCGCAGTCCTTATATCGGCCATTAAACGATCTTGTAATTCTGACATGGAAATCCCTCGTTTCTATAGTGTTACGTACAGTATACAAAAAAATCATACATTCAGTCTTGTATTCTTACTCCGTCTGAAATACCGCCCCCTTTTTAGCGGTAGACTTTACTTTCCTCTTTTCAACTCCTATACCTCTATTAATGAACTCACAAAACGTATACATCCGCCTTAATTGACGAAACTTCCGGTCTGGTTTACACTTTTTAGTAAGTAACTCCTTCATATAGCATAAGGACAGAACCCTTATCTGTTGGAGGAGTTTTTCGACATGTATATAAAAAGGAGTTCATTGTATGAAAAAAAGTGTAGTACTGGCGGAGAAACCTTCCGTAGCGCGGGATATTGCCCGTGTGCTGAACTGCAATAAAAAAGGTAACGGCTATTTAGAAGGCGATAAATATATTGTGACGTGGGCACTCGGACACCTAGTAACGCTCGCTGATCCAGAGAACTACGATACGAAATTCAAGACATGGAAACTAGATGATTTGCCGATGATGCCTAAGGATTTGAAACTAACGGTCATCAAACAAACGAGCAAACAATACAATGCCGTAAAAGCGCAACTGCTTCGCACGGACGTTTCAGATATTATTATTGGTACAGATGCTGGACGTGAAGGAGAATTAGTTGCTCGTTGGATTATTGAAAAAGCGAAGGTAAAGAAGCCAATCAAACGTCTGTGGATTTCATCCGTCACGGACAAAGCAATTAAAGATGGTTTCGCCCAGTTAAAGCCAGGTAAAGCATATGAAAATTTATTTGAGGCAGCAGTCGCACGTTCTGAAGCCGATTGGTATATCGGTCTTAATGCCACGCGTGCACTGACAACCAAGTTTAACGCACAACTTAACTGCGGACGTGTGCAGACGCCTGTCGTCGCAATTATTGCACAGCGCGAAGAAGAGATTAACACTTTCCGACCTAAAACATTTTACGGAGTCGAAGCGCAGTCTGATTCGAAATTAAAACTGACTTGGCAGGATGCAAAAACAGGCGATACACGTTCATTTGACCGCGACAAACTATCTGCTATCGTCAAAAAAGTCGATGGTAAACAAGCTGTAATTGAAAATGTCGAGAAGAAAGCGAAAAAATCCTTCTCACCAGGCCTATACGATTTGACTGAATTACAACGTGATGCCAATAAAATGTTTGGCTACTCAGCAAAAGATACACTCAACATTATGCAGAAATTATATGAACAACATAAAATACTGACCTATCCACGCACCGACTCTCGTTTCCTTTCAAATGATCTCGTCGCAACACTTCCCGAGCGCTTGAAAACAGTTGGTATAGGCGAATATCGTTCCCTTGTGAATAAAATATTGAAGAAACCGATTAAAACGAGTAAATCATTCGTTGACGATAGCAAAGTATCTGATCACCACGCAATCATTCCGACAGAAGAAATCGTATTTCTTGATAAATTGTCTGATCGCGAGCGAAAAATCTATGATCTGGTCGTCAAGCGATTCTTAGCTGTTTTGTTCCCAGCACATGAATACGAACAATTAACGGTTCATGCAAAAATAGCAGACGAACGGTTCACAGCACGCGGAAAAACGATTTTGGCTGCTGGTTGGAAAGAAGTGTATGACAACCAATTCGACGAAGAAGAAACTGAACAGGATACGAAAGAACAATTATTACCTAAGCTAGTAGCAGGTGATCAGCTCGACATCAAGCTCATCAAAGAGACATCTGGTCAAACGAAGCCCCCTGCGCGTTTCAATGAAGCCACACTATTATCCGCCATGGAAAACCCAACGAAGTATATGGGATTACAGGATAAGAAACTCGCAGACACATTGAAATCAACAGGCGGACTAGGGACAGTGGCAACACGTGCTGATATCATCGACAAGCTATTCAACTCCTTCTTGATCGAAAAACGTGGGAAAGACATCCACGTCACGAACAAAGGAAAACAGTTGCTCGAGCTAGTACCGGACGAATTGAAATCTCCTTTGCTAACAGCTGAGTGGGAACTAAAATTAGAGAAGATTGCCAAAGGGCAGTTAAAAAAAGAAGCGTTCATTAATGAAATGAAAGGCTATACGAAAGAAATTGTTTCAGAGATTAAAGCGAGTGAAGCAAAGTTCAAGCATGATAATATTTCTACGAAAACATGTCCAGACTGCGGGAAGCCGATGCTTGAAGTAAACGGCAAGCATGGCAAGATGCTTGTTTGTCAGGACCGCGAGTGTGGTCACCGTAAAAACGTCTCCCGTGTCACGAACGCACGTTGTCCGCAGTGTAAGAAGAAGATGGAGCTGCGCGGCGAAGGTGAAGGACAGATCTTTACGTGTAAGTGTGGTTACCGCGAAAAACTTTCTACATTTAAGGCACGTCGCGATAAGAATTCAAAAGGTAAGGTCAACAAGCGTGATGTACAGAAGTATTTGAAGAAGAATAATGATGATGAGCCTATCAACAATCCATTTGCTGATGCTTTAAAAGGTTTGAAGTTGGACGACTGATAAATAAGCTGGAGCTTCAATCCCCACCACAACACTTCACTCTCTACAGTATTTGAACTTAAAATCATTAAAAAAGCTGTCCCACAAAACTTCGTGGGACAGCTTTTGATTTCTCTATTAGTAAGCTCTTGCAAACCAAACTGTATGCTTCGATTCATTTCCACAGTTAATACAAGCGGATTTCTCTGCTGGTGGGTTGAATGGAATATTACGTGTCGTAAATTTCGTTTCATCTTTGACATGTTCTTCACATGCGTCATCGCCACACCAGCCTGCAAGGATCCAACCTGGAGTTACTTCGTTGGTCGCACTATCTTCAATATGCTTCTTCAACTCATCTAACGTATCGATATTCGTATGGGAATGTTCGTCACGGAACGTACGCGCATTTTCAAGCAAACGCTTCTGCATCGTCTGTAGTTCTTGCTCAATGCTAGCCACAGCTTCAGTCAGATCAACTGCTACTTTCTCACCGCCGTCACGCGCTTTCATCAATGCTTGATTGTTGTCAAGATCACGTGGTCCAAGCTCTAGACGTACCGGAACACCTTTTAATTCGTACTCGTTAAACTTGAAGCCTGGAGACTGATCCGAATCATCCAAACGGACACGAATGCCTTTAGATTTTAATTCAGCGTAGATCTCGTCTAGCTTTTCCATAATCGCCGGATTCTTCTTCCAAGGTCCAACTGGGATTAGCACGACTTGTGTCGGTGCAACGCGCGGAGGCAATACAAGACCTTGCTCGTCGCCATGTACCATAATAACGGAACCGATCAAGCGTGTTGACGTTCCCCATGATGTCGTATGCACGAACTGGTGCTTATTTTCTTTTGTTAAATATTTAATATCAAATGCTTCCGCAAACTTTGTTCCAAGATAATGTGAAGTTCCAGCTTGTACCGCTTTACCATCTTTCATCATCGCTTCAATCGAGAACGTATCAACTGCTCCCGCAAAGCGCTCAGAAGGCGTTTTCTGTCCGTCATATACAGGAATCGCTAATAAGTCCTCTACGACTTCTTTGTAAATTTCCAGCATCTGCATCGTTTCATGGCGCGCTTCTTCTTCATCTACGTGTGCAGTATGTCCTTCTTGCCATAAAAATTCTGATGTCCGAATGAATGGTAGCGTCTTTTTCTCCCAGCGGAATACGTTTGCCCACTGGTTGATTAGTACTGGAAGATCACGATAGCTCTTGATCCAGTCAGAATACAAATGACCAATCATCGTTTCAGACGTCGGACGTAGCGCCAAACGTTCTTCCAATTTCTCGCCCGCTGCTTCTGTCACCCATGGCAATTCTGGAGAGAATCCTTCGATATGATCTTTTTCTTTTTCGAAAAATGACTCTGGAATTAGCATTGGGAAATAGGCATTACGGTGACCTGTTTCTTTAAAACGACGATTCATTTCATCCTGAATATGCTCCCAGATTTCATAGCCGTCTGGTTTAAACGCGATACATCCACGCACTGGTGTATAATCCATCAAATCTGCTTTCTGAATCGTATCGATATACCACTTCGTAAAATCATTTTGCTGATTGCTCATTACTTCATTTCCTCCTTAGTAAAAACCGCACTCTTGTTATTCCATACTGCTAATCATATAACAAATCAAGCATTCCTACAATTGAATGTCGTCACTATGCCTGTCTGTCTCCGTAAAAAAACTGTCCTCAATTAAGAGGACAGCGTTCAATTAAACTAATTTCTCTTCTGCAAAGACATATTGAGGTTCGCTTTCTGTCTTCACTGTTTCCTCACCGAAGCGACCTTCCCACTTCGACAAAACTACGGTTGCAAGAGCGTTTCCGATTACGTTAACTACCGTACGTGCCATATCCAGCAAACGGTCGATACCCGCGATAAACGCCAAGCCTTCAAGCGGAATGCCTACTGTTCCAAGTGTCGCAAGTAACACGACGAATGAAACGCCAGGTACGCCCGCAATTCCTTTAGAGGTAATCATCAGCACTAATACCAATGTGATTTGTTCCGTAATACTCAACTGAATTCCATACATTTGTGCAATGAACATGGCCGCCAATGCTTGGTAAAGTGTAGATCCATCTAGGTTAAACGAATAACCTGTCGGTACCACGAAAGATACGATGTCTTTCGGACTTCCAAACTTTTCCATTTTCTCCATTACTTTCGGCAACACCGTTTCCGAACTGGATGTTGAAAATGCTAGAATTAATTCGTCTTTCAAGATCTTCATGAAGTGGAAGATGTTCACGCCGACCATCTTCGCGATCCCACCTAACACAACGATGATGAAGAATATCATCGTGGCATATACAAGAACCATTAATTTACCCATCGGAATGAGTGATTCCAAACCGAATTTAGATACCGTTACACCAATTAACGCGAATACGCCAAACGGTGCAAATTTCATGATCATATTCGTTACCCAGAACATCGCGTCTGCGACTCCTCGGAAAACTTCCAGAACCGGTTTGCCGCGCTCTCCGATTGCAGCTACACCTAAACCGAATAACACAGAGAAGAAAATGATTGGCAACATATCGCCATTCGCCATCGAGTCTACGATATTACTTGGTACGATGCCGACTAATACATCCATGAAGCCGCCATTCTGCACTTCTTCTGTCGTTTCTACGTATTGCGAGATGTCACCCTTTTCAAGAGAAGACATATCGATGCCTTCACCCGGCTTGAAAATATTAGCTGACATAAGTCCCACAATAATCGCAATCGTTGTTACAATTTCAAAATATAAAAGCGTTTTACCGCCAAGTTTACCTAATTTCTTAATATCACCTGTACCTGCTACTCCGATTACTAGCGTTGAAATAATAATAGGTACTACAATCATTTTAATCATATTGATGAACATCGTGCCGATTGGCTGTAAGTATCTCTCTACATTAGGATTACCATAGAAGATTGCACCGACTGCAATACCTAAAACCAATCCAATTAATATTTGGTAAGCCAAAGACAATTTAAATATCTTTTTCATCGATAATCCCCCTTTGACGTTCTCTGAAAACGCTTTCTTTCAGTAACTTATTCATATCTTACGGGGACCCTACAAAATTCTACAACATCCTACAATAATTATTTCCGTTCTTCCATTGTCTCCATATATAACACATGCAGAAACTTCTTACTGTTCACTTTGACAGGTCTGATATCAAAACTTTCTTCTTGAATCTGTTTCATTCTCATACTAATCTCCTGGAAATCAAAGAAGCGTGGTGCATAGTACTCGAATTCATCGATTGTATAATCCACTGCGCCAAGTGATGCCAAATGTTCCATTGCGGTAAGGATTGATCGACGGATTCTCTGCTCCATCGCCTTGCTTTCTTTGGAGATGTCCCCATCTGGCACACCCAGTTTGGTCAACGCGGATTCATACAGCCCCTTTAAAGGCGGTAGTTGTACAGCTCTCTGCTCGTTCAAGACTTCCATGATGGCTACGATGTCGCGACTCGCGCTGTCACTGAAGATTCCCATGTCATGCAGCTTCTTTAGAACTATATCTTTCACCGATTGTTGCACTTTAGGTTGTTCAACAGAACCGAATTGCGCCAGTGATTCCCGAATCGTCAATAAGGAGTTTTTCAGACGTAACTGTTCCGCTGTACGTCGCACGATGCTCTGTACTTCAATTTGATTGATCGGCTTATGTATGAAGAATTCGACGCCCACTTGATAGGCTTCGCCAACCATTTCTTTGTTAACTACTTGGCTTAGCATAATGAATTGTCCGCAGTAGCCTTGCGATTTCAACTGTTGAATCGTTTCGATCCCATCGAGTTCTGGCATCAATAAATCGATCAATACGACGTCTGGTGCTAAGGATAGAATTTGAGGAATAGCTTTCACTCCACTGTCAGCCTCGCCAATTACAATCCCTTCTTGCTCTACTAGAATATTTTTTAGCATCACACGGCTTGCTTTGTCATCATCTACGATAAAATATCTCATGCTTCTATCTCCTTCATAATGGATTCCATAGGGATTTCCACTAGTACATTCAGTCCATTATCTAGGCGCTCTACAGCAATTGCACCTTGCATCGCATCGATAATTGTACATACATGCGATAACCCGATACCTGTTGCTGCTGTTCCTTGATCCGTAAATTTCGTCGTATATCCTGGTTCAAATATTACGTCTTCATGTTCAAAAGGAATTCCTTTTCCTGTATCACACACACTAAAACGCACCCACGCTCCATCCCTCTCGACTGTAATGTGTACATGACCTTTTTCTTCAATAGCTTCTACCGCGTTTGCCGTCAAATTGTTCAACACAGCAAGCAAAGGTACATGCTGTCCTGTTTGGAAGTCCCCATCAATTGTTTTTTCCACCGTGCATTCCTTACCGATCATATCACTGTACTTTTCATTCGCAGTGACGACCATGTCGAGTAAATCAGATAGATAAAATGCCTCTACTTGTTGCCGCGTAGTCCACTTTGATAATCCCGCCAAAATTCGTTGGGAATCTTTTTTCACTTCGTGGATTTCCTGCGCTATATGCAACGCTTGGGTGCTAAGTTCCCGTTGTTTCTCTTTTTTAAGCTTGCGGTACAAGTCATGACTTGACGCGGTGATCTGTTCTATATGGTTCATGGATTTTTGTAAATACAGTGCTTCCGCATATAGCTCTGAACCCACACCAAGCATCTCTTCTACACGCTGCTTCTCTTTTGATAACGCCACAGAACTATATAACCCCACCGTGAAGAAACTACGCAATAGTGCCACCCCAACTAGAATGCCCCACTCTTTACCATTAAGTAGTGAACCATGTTGCCACCAATTACGCAGTGCATGCTCGGATGTGTTGCTCACTACTTCAAATAAGAAAGCTAATGCACCCAGTCGAAGTGGTAAAGATTTATACTTTTCAAGACCTACGAAGTGCCAGCCGACCGCCACGATAAAGTAAAATAAAAAGACGGGTACATGCATCTGTAAACTCTCAAACAACTCAGCACCAAGCCACATCTCTTTCGTTACGCGAAATACTACTACGGTAACTGCCGTAACGAATCCTGTGCGCAAAATGGAAGCAGGTGGATAAATAAGAATCAGTAAAAAGAACAATATACCGCCTAACGCAAAACGGAACATTTCTCCGTCAAACGGCATCACTTTCAATTCACCGGTAAGAGCTGTCAAGATTGCAATAAATGCAATTCTTGCCGCTTCTGATTGATATACATGGCGCCACATTAATTTTGCATTCATTATTTTGCTCCTAATAAAATAAGTAATCGTACACGTATTATAGCAACCAGGAAAGCAATGTACAGTTTTGGACTTGGATATTACGGGTACAGTAAGAAGGAATATTTATTATATTTATATATTGAAAGGATGAAATAAATGAAAGTTTTAGTTGTAGGTGCAAACGGTCAGATCGGGAAACAGTTAGTATCATTGATTCAAGATAGCAACACACTTGAAGCAAAAGCAATGATCCGTAAGCAAGAACAAGCAGAACATTTCGAGAAAATCGGTGCGGAAACCGTGCTTGTAGATCTTGAAGGCGAAGTAGAAGACATCGTAAAAGCAGCAGATGGTGTAGACGCTATCGTTTTCACAGCCGGCTCCGGCCCAAAAACCGGTCCAGATAAAACTATGATGATTGACCTCGACGGCGCTATCAAAACTATACAAGCAGCGGAGAAAGCCGACGTTAAACGTTTCATCATGATTAGTTCGTACGACACAACACGCAAAGCAATCCAGGAAGCGTCAGAATCATTTGCTCCGTACGTTGTAGCAAAACACTACGCAGATGAATGGTTACGTTCGACTGATCTAGACTATACGATGATTCATCCAGGTGCTTTAACAAACGACAAAGGAACAGGCAAAGTAAAAGCCGCGAATACTGTCGAACCAAACGAAGTACCACGAGATGATATCGCAGAAGTCATTTTCGCTTGTTTAGAAAACGATTCAACGATCGGCAAAGAGTTCCAAGTCATTGGTGGCTCTACACCGATTAGAGAAGCGATCGATGCGCTATAAAGGCAAAGCAATAGAATCAACAATTTAGATAGTAACTATAATCACGGAATAAAAATAAACTAAAGACCAACTCCAAATGAGTTGGTCTTTAGTTTACAAATCATTCTAATTACTACTCCTCTTCCATTTGCATGGAGCAGCAAACTCAATTTTTTATACTTGCAGGAAAATAGCGGTTTTTCAACAATGTCGATATGACCTCCAGTATGATCGCCAGTACTAGGATCATATATGTAATCATTCCTACTTCACGCAAATCAAAGTAGAAGCTCGAGGCCATAAACAGCTCGAAACCGATCCCCCCGGCTCCGGCTGCCGCTCCCATTGCAACTGCTACCGCAAAGTTAATTTCAAACCGCAGAAAAGTCCAGGACATAAGATATGTAAATGTCGAAGGAAGTATGGCATGTACTACAATGTGCCACCAACCCGCGCCCGTAGCCCTTAACGCCTCGATAATTCCTTTGTCCACTTCCTCAAACGCTTCAGAAAAAGCTTTTACTAAATACGCAATAGAATGAAACAGCATACCTAGCACTGCAGCTTCACTCCCTAATCCAGCCGCAATAGCAAAGATCAAAACCCATAAAACCGTTGGGACTGCACGGATAAAGGCCAAGAAGATGCGAACTATTTTGGTGATCCATTCATTGGTCAAATTAGTCGCTGCAGTTAGTGCTAGAAAAAACGAAAGAACCGCTCCTAGAATCGTAGATAAAAAGGCGAGTCCAAGCGTAATACCCACTTGATAGAAGGCTTCTCCCCAACCGAAATGACTGAGGGCAGGTTCTAAAAACATAACCCGTAAATTATAAGCTGTTTCCTTTATAGCTCGTTGAATGTCGAGCCCTGTATAGTCAAAGAACAGGAATGCTAAGACAGTCAGTACGGTTAGAATGAGGATGGTTAACTGCATGATTAGCTGTACTTCATTGCCCGACTTTATGCTAATACGACCATCACTCCGTCGTTTCATATGTGTTGTCGCTTGCATTAGAGAATCACCCTCCGTACATGGTTTGAAAGTAGTTCAATGAGGATGACAGCCACGACGATACTGACAGTAACTAACGCCACCCCGTGATAGTTGAGTGTTTTATAATACAAGTCAAATGTGTAGCCGATCCCTGTCCCTGTCAAGATTCCTACTAGCGTAGCATTGCGTATATTGGTTTCAATCATAAACAGTATCCAACTAATCATTTGCGGTAAACACTCGGGAATGACTGCTTTCATTATAATTTGGATATATGTTGCACCTGTTGCTTGTAACGCTTCTACCGCACTTTGACTCGACTCGTCAATGACCTCAATGAAAGCCCGAGTTAGAAAACCGACTGAACCAACGAATAAAGCGAGATACCCTGTTAAAGAGTTCTGCCCAAACGATAGTAGTAAAATCAAAGCCCAGGCTACGACGGGAATATTCCTTGAAAGAGATGCTATAAACCTCGCCAAGATGCCAAGTAAATTGCTCGTCCCCACCGATTTTGAGCCCATCACTCCCAAGAAAAGTGAAAGAATAGTAGCTGTTGTTGTTGCCGCAATAGACATGAGGATCGTTTCAACTAATTTGTCTAGAATGGTTGGCATACGTTCAAGTGATGCCTCAGTGACTACCAAGTTGGAAAATATCCAAACAAAAGCTTCTGGTAATGTCGCGAGTCCATGTAAAATATTAAAGTCGGTGAGCACGGATGACAGATACGTTACTAACGCAAGAAGAAGGACCACTACTATCATCTGTTGGTTTTTCTTGTATCGCATTCTATTTTCATTCACAATAGTTAGCTCCTCATACCGTTGCTAGTTCTCTTACTACTGGCACGGGCTTTGTCTTGGTGCCGTAAATGACATCCGTACGTTCCCTCGTCAAGCGATGACTCACATCATCAAAGACCACTTGTCCTTGCCTGAGCCCTATAATACGATCCGAATAATCACGTGCCACCTCCACTTGATGCAGATTCACGATGCATGTAATCCCAAGTTCCATCGTAATGGACTTTAAATGATCCATGATAATTTTGGAGGCATTCGGATCAAGAGAAGCGATAGGTTCATCGCATAAAACAATTTTAGGTTCTTGGATCAACGCACGTGCAATTCCCACTCGCTGTTGCTGTCCACCACTTAGTTGATCACAGCGCTTATAGGCTTGTTCAACAATCCCCAGTTTTTCCAATAAGGAAAATGCTCGCTCTTTTTCTTCCTCAGTAAATCTACCCATAACTCCCTGCAATGTCGTTTTGTAACCAAATCGACCATGCAGAACATTTTCAATGACAGATAATCTTGGCACCAAATTATAATGCTGAAAAACCATACCAATATCCGTTCGTAACTTTCGTAATTCCTTTTTGTTCAACGTCCCTACATCTGCTCCATCAAAGATTACCGCACCTTCATCAATATCAACCATTCGATTGATGCATCGAAGTAAGGTAGACTTTCCCGCGCCTGAAGGGCCAATAATGGAAATAAATTCACCAGCATCCACTTCAAAGTTTACGTTCTTCAAGACTTTATTTTGATTGTTATATGATTTCCCAAGTTGTTGTACTGTTAATAAAGACATATTTTCTCGCTCCTCTTTTATTCGAATATATATACAATCAAAGCGTACAATTACATGCACGCTCTGACTGAACTCACCTATTCATTAAAAAGATTTCGGACCGGGGTAAACCAGGCGTCTTCAACTGGCACAAAACGCTCTTCTTCCGTTTTAAAGAATAAGCCTGCTGCATTAGAATCTTTCGGGACGAAAATTTCTTCGTTATCGGCAAACTCATCTGATGTGAATAGTGTTTGTAATTTATCAAAGTCTTCTTGACCAAGAACATTTGTATTCGCAACAAATGGAGCGTTAAGTACAGGCGTTACTTCCATCAGAGTGAATTCCTTGCCTGCTACACGATTAAATGGTTCCGCTGCATCTTTTTTCACTTTATATACTGATCCAACTTCATTCTCTTCGCCTTCTACTACGTCTACATAGGATTCAACACACGTATCACAAAAAGCCGCCACGTCTGTACTGCCATTCAATACATTCACTGCTGAACCTTGATGGGAATTACCGAACAAGACTTGTGAAAATAGAGGGCCACCCTCCATTAGATCTTCGGCATTCAATTCTCCATATTTCTTGTTGTTAGCAAAATGATCGATTATCGTGGAGGAAGGAATGACAAATCCTGAAGTTGAGCTATTTGAAACAAATGAAATGCTTTTCTCCGCAACTGTATCTAAGGAGAATTCACCGTTTACTTTAAAGGTTTCTTGATCCTCTACGTCAACTGCAAGCCAACTATAATATAAGGCGTCATCTAATGTACCAGAAGGGCCAGTGGAAACTACTAACGGCTTATTTGCTTCATTTCCTTTATTAGCTTGAACATACCCTTGCGCACCCATGTAGGCGAGATCCGCGTTATTATTCACCATAGTTTCAATTGCGATTGCATAATCAGTCGTCAACTTGTGCTCTACCGATTTCCCGGTTGTTTCCTCAATGGCTTTTCCAATTTCATCTCGTGCAGTTTTCATGTCATTTCCTGATTCATTGGGATACCAGACAATACTGATGACGTCATCCACTTCTGTTTTTTCCGCTCCCGCTTGGCCACTTGAACACGCAGACAGTAGCAAGGTGACTGACGCAAGTATTCCAAAGATCGTATTCAATTTCTTCAACAAGTTCACTCCTCATCAACTGATTAGTCAATTTTATTGAAACACAGAAAGATAGCGCAATGTGGGTATTTACAGGTTCTTCACAGACTCTTTACATCACTTTTATCCATCTATTAAAAATCGGAAGGACTCACAATATCACCAATATCAATTTCTTTCCCAAATACACCGTGATAGTCTGTACCACCTGTCATCAACAGATGATACTGTTCGGCCAGTTCTTCAACTCGTCTACTATCTTCGGCTGTATGATCAAAGTGATTGCGTTCAATACCGTCAAGTCCAGCTTCCACCAATTCAACGATCAAATCATATGAATCCAGCTGTCCTGGATGCGCAACTACAGCCAATCCGCCGTCAGCTTTAATGGCTTCCACCGCATCGTACACATCGATGTATTCTATATCTCCTGAAGCGACGCCCTGTCCTTTAAATAACTCTTTGTACAATTGTTGATAGGCAACTGAAGTAAAAGGATCTTCTGTCAGCTCTTTCATAATATGTTGTTTGTAAATCGTTCCAGAAGGTTTCGCAGATTCAAGGACTCTGTCCTCATCAAGCACATAACCGGCCCTCACTATTTGTTCTATTTGCCAAAGCGAGTGAGCGTGCCTTCTCTCTAGCAATGGTTGGCAAATCGATTGGATATGTATTGCAGTGGGATCATAGTTGTAGCCAAGCACATGTACTTTTCGTTGCCGCTGGAAGTCATATGCTGATATTTCAACGCCGGGTAGTGCTATGATGCCGAAATCCTCACTTACAGTTCGGATTTCCTCCCAGCCGGTTACCGTATCATGATCGACAAAACTGATATGTGTTAAGCCGGCCTGTGCCGCCTTTTGAAAAACAGTAGAAACCGAATCCGAGCCATCTGAATAGTGACTATGAACATGTAGATCAGCTTTCAGAACCAACACCCACCTTATTGTCCAGCACGATTTTTTTCGCCTTCATGTCGAATACTTTGTCACATAACCCTTCCATGAACTCTATATCATGGAAAATCCCTACGAGCGTTGTCCCATTGTTCTTCAGTTTTTCTATCATTTCACGAACTCTTACTTTTGATTGCTGATCTAAACTAGCAGTCGGCTCATCAAGCAATAATAGTCTAGGTTTTTTCACAGTAGCCATGGCAATGTTCAAGCGTAGTTTTTCGCCGCCCGAGAAGGTATTTGGATAACTGTCCCATAGCTTAGGATCCAGTTCGAAATGAGCTAACGTTTTTTCAGTTTCAACATTGGCTGTTATTTCAGATTCCCCCATCTCCAACAACGCATTGGTCACTAGCTGTCGGCAGGTTGTCCTAGGCATAACATTTAAAAATTGAGATACATAACCAATTTCGTATTTACGCAAGTACAGCATTTGTCGATCGCTCACTTGAGATAAATCTACAAGCCCAAAGCGCTGCGAGTCGTATAGGATCTTACCTTCATCCGGTAAATACGTACGATAAATACTTTTTAAGATCGTTGATTTCCCACTTCCACTTTTTCCTACAATGCCAATAAACTCACCCGCTTCTAAGGAAAAATGAATGTTTTCTGTAGCTGGCATGGTTTTGTCTAAATGATGAATAGTGAAACGTTTTCCGAATCCGGCGATTTCCAGTATAGACATCACGATGATGCTCCTCTCCGATTACATTAGTTTGTGCGATAATTAGTTTTTGTGGTCAGCATTCCGTTTACTATTGTTGTCGTCAACATAGGATAGCCGTCATCCATTCTCTCAATGATTAGTAGGTCGGCTTTCTTTCCAATTTTAATCGATCCCAATTCGTCATCTATTCGGACTGCCTTCGCCGGATTCAACGTAACCATCATGAACATTTGGTGCAGATCATTTCCATATTGTTCATGTAATGCAAAGACCGCATGCAACAGCCCCGCAGGATAATAGTCACTGCATAAAATATCAATACAGCCATGATCAATTGCTTCTGTTGCAGATAAATTGCCCGAATGCGAACCTCCGAGTAACACATTGGGAGCTCCTGCAATTGTATGCAAACCAAGTTCTTTCGCTCTCTTCGCAACTTCCAACGTAATCGGAAATTCACTAATCGTCGTACCAAATGTTTTCACTAATTCTAGCTTCTGTACATTATCATCATCATGAGAGGCAATGGCAATGCCTTTTTTCGTAGCAATCTCTGCAATTTCCTTCATGTTTTCAGTCGTTAGAGACTCTGTAGTTTGTCTTTCAGCGATCAGCACATTGATGTCTGAATCTGATAGATCCCGATATCCTTTCAATGTTTCACGATACACTTCTAAATTTCGATACTGCCCTTGTCCCGGTGTATGGTCCATAAAAGAAAGCAAATGAACTTTGTCATCTTCGATATTCTGCACAAGACTCGCCACGCCATCCATATTGTCAATCTCAAATCGCGCATGTAAACGATGACGTATCAAGTGTAAATCCCCATGTGTTGAATGGATGGCATCGATCATACGCTGGATATTCTTTGGATGGTGCATCGTTTTCTGTGTAAAGACGTCTTCCCCATAAAAGGACAGTGAGTGAAACATAGTGGTAATCCCGTGACTGATCAATACTTTTTCAGCCTCTCGCAAACTTATATCGAAATCCATCATGCAAGAAGGTCTTGGTGATGCAATTGTTTCAATATAATCAGAATGAATATCAATAAACCCTGGAGAAATAAGTCCGCCGCCGGCATCAATCCGGTTAGCTTCAGGAAATCTCATTACGTCTTCCTGCGGGATAATATCTTGAATAAATTCCCCTTCTACAACAACTGCAAAGCCTTCAAGAATTTCGTTTTCTGTTATGATATTCCCATTGTGGATTACATACATGTCAGCAGTTCCTCCTATAGTAATGAGTACACTAATTGTTGTGTATACGCATGTTGTGGGTCTTCCAATACTTGATCCGTCAAACCTTCTTCAATTATTTCGCCGTTTAACATAACAATAGTACGGTCCGCCAGCATCCGAATCACTGCCAAATCATGTGACACCACGATCATGCTGATTTGTAGTTCTCTTTGAATTTTCTTGATTAAATCTAGGACATTTGCTTGCACCGACAAATCTAGTCCAGTCGTAACTTCATCCAAAAATAAAATAGGTGGGTTATTCGATAACGCTTTCGCAATTTGCACGCGCTGCTGCATCCCCCCCGAAAACTTTTCAGGTTCTTCTTTCATACGATGCAACGGAATTTGAACATTCGTAAGCAATCTTTTCCCTGTTGCCTCCATATCCGACACATTCCGATTTCCAGCCGCAATTAGTTTTTCCGCTATGTTTCCAATCGATGAAAAGTTCATTTTCAGTCCATGAACTGGATTTTGATATACCATGCCATAATCATGATTTCGAATCATACGCTTTTGCTGAGAAGACAATTCAAAAACATTTTTATATTCTTTCCCTGGTCGGTTAATGTACGCAGCTCCAGATGTGATGTCTGTATCAAAATACAAGCACTGCATCATCGTCGATTTGCCACTTCCACTTTCTCCAACAATCCCTAAAATTTCTCCACGATAAAGATCTAAAGAGATATCCCGCACGGCAAAGACTGTTCCACAAGCTTTGCAGTAATTTTTCTCTACACTATTTCGCTCTTTATCTTGGCATTCTTGACAACCCGTACCATATTGCTTACACAAATTCTCAACCCGTAAAATCGGTGTTTCATGCATACGTGCTTTCCACCTCGACTTTCTCTTGTTTGTTTAATTGTTCTATACAATAAGCCGAATCGTTGCACTGATAAATCGTTTCACCCTCTTCGTGATCTATGAGTTCATCCAGGAAAACATCTACTGCTCCACACAAATGACAATGAGCTCCTTCAAATGATTCAACAGTAAATGGATAATCTTCAAAAGCTAACGATTTGACGGATGTATAGGGCGGTACAGCATAAATTTTCTTTTCCCTACCTGCTCCGAGAAGGATCAAGGCTTCAGAATGATCCATTTTCGAATTGTCGAATCTAGGAATTGGACTTGGTGCCATTACATAACGATCGTGAACGGATACGGGATGATCAGCAGTTGTCGCCGTTTTTCCGAACTTCATAATTTGCTCAAACAACATCAGCCAAGCACCACTATAATCATCTTCCGCATGCATCATCTTTGTCATATATTCCCTTTCTTCAATGGCACGCAACGGCTCTGGTATCGGAACTTGTAACACAAGAATTTGCTCTTTCGTCAATGAACATTCCGGAATCCGGTGCCTTGATTGAATGATATCCGCTTCTTCTGTACACTCTGTCAGTTGAACGCCCGTTGTATCTTGGACTAGCTTTTTTATACTCACTGCATTGACAGATTCATCGGAGCCTTGGTCAATCACTTTTAGCACATCTGTTTGTCCTATAAGGGAAAGTGTAAGCTGCAATCCACCTGTTCCCCAGCCTCGTGCAATGGGCATTTCCCTTGAAGCAAACGGCACTTGATAGCCTGGAATCGCTACGGCTTTTAAAGTAGCGCGACGTATTTCCTTTTTTGAACCTTCATCGAAAAAAGCAAAATGCGTGTTAGCTTTCATTGACCTGCACCCCTTTCTTCACTTGCCGTATACTGTCTAATTTAGATTGGAATGTCACGTAATGCGGTAGCTTCAAGTGGGAAATAAATCCACTAGATTCCACTGAATCAATGTGAAGCAGTACAAATTCTTCATCATGTGTTGGAAATTCATCAGTTAGATGTTCTAGGCACTGATCGAGAATACTCATGGCAATCGTCTTGGTTTCATTTTGTCCATAACAAATTCCATATCCAATCTCAAATTCCAGTTCTTCTTCATTGTTTTCATTTTTCACATTGACGGGCACAAACGATTCTACTTCCGTTACTTGAATGTCTCCGATATAAAACTCTTCGTCCTCTGAACCGTCTTCTTCGTTAGGATGCTTAACGTAAATTGGCAGCGAACCTACGCGTACTTCACCTACAGTCGGATGGACTTCTCCATATCCGCGCAAGGAGGCATATGCCAAAGAAGTCAATGCACCTGTTTGTCCGCGGGTCAGGACTTGTAATCTCGCGCTACGGCTCGCCGGAAACTCCAAGTTTTGTTTTGTAATATCTTCAGGTTCTGTATTGTCCATTTCATATTGTTCAAACAACCCTTCTTTACGAAGGTACTCTACAACTTTCGGATAGCGTTCAACCGTTTCTTCCAATTTCACCTCTTGAAGTTCTTCGGCATAGCTCTGCAACCACTGCGTATTATCCGCCCTTTTTTCATTGATTAAATTAAAATCTAGAAGACGATGTGTGTAGTCATACGTGGCACCCAGTAATTGACCGCCTGGTATATCTTTAAAGCTCGCAGAAATTCTTCTTTCTACAAACATTGCATCTGTCTCGACTGACTCGCTGTAATACAATCTTGGCAATGTGGATCGGTGAGCTCGCATAAGGAATACTGCTTCTTCCATACTTCCCTCCGCCTGCTTGATGGCCAATGCCGCTAATTGCGGAGAATATAAACTACTTTCCGACATAACTTGATCGACCAAAGCTCTCATCGTCGACAAAACAGTTTCAATTTCCAGAATCGCTTGCCCTTTGAGCCGTTCGAACTTCACTCGTTTGATAGAAGCATCTATCGCCTGAGTACCTCCTTTTACAGGAACATACCCCACTTATCCCACCTCCTTATGTGCAACTGCTGTCGTTCTAGGTACGCAAGCAATTTGTGAAGCTTGATCGATAAAAATTAAGTCGATTCCCATCGGAAATTCGTTCGTCCGCTGATTTCTAGCTTGCCATAACGTCACTGGAAACCCTGTTTGTAAGGACACTTCTGATTGAATTCCCGGACCTTTTAATACGATTTCACCATCATTTTCTAATACAGAACTTTCAATGAGCCAAGTGGAAGATTGCTGTGGATCAATAAGAGAACCGACTTTACACTGTTCCAAAGCGTGTCGTATTTCTTGCTCTTTATCTTCGCGAAGGACTATGACAAAATCCGCTTCATGAATGGATGCATATTTAGCAGAAGTATATTCCGATATCTTTTCTATTAGCTCCTGGCGTTCATCAGATACAATATGGAAAGTGACTTCTCCATCCAATAATGCCATTGCAGTTAAAAGTAAAGCTTCACTGCAAGGAATAGAATAATCCATTCGGTTCACCGGTTCAGTAATGGATGAAATTGTGCCTGGCCGCGACATACTATGCAGTAATTTACGATAGACATATTGCAAATCATGTACTTGATCAATCGCCATATTCTCTCTCCTGTCCACTTTGTTTCTAGTAAGTAATTATATTTCCATCGTTTCAAAATTAACTTTTGTACCGATTAACTCTGCCTGTCGTCTTGTTTTCGCTTTCCTGATTTCATCCTCAGCAGCGATCAACTGGGGTTCCCATAGAAACGTTTCCGGCAAATCGGCTTTATACGCTGCATCGATGATTGCCAAATGCTTAGCGAGCTCCTCTTCCATCCCCGTGACAATGCCGATGCCGATGCGATTGGCAATCTCCACTTTTGCTTCCGTAACTAGGACTTCACCCATATAGAATAAGGAATTCTTAGCTGTTTCACGCATTTTGATCATCGTCATTCCATATTGAGGCGCTGTAATTTCACGACATTCATATGATTCCGTGATGGTTTCCGCAAATGTTTTAGCAAGATGACCATTATCTTGAATAAGAATTTCAGTTCTTCTTCTTCTTTTCATATGTGCTCCCTCCTTTTCTATAATTTAATAGTAACTTGTCGCCAAGTTGGTGTGTTTTAAGATACGGTTAGTATATTGTAAACACTCTTTACAATTGAACATAAAAAAACAAGCAAGGATGAGAGACCCTTGCTTGTTTATGAATTCATCGTAATATCATATTTGAACTTATCACTGCGATATAGCACTTTAGTATATTCAAGCACCTTACCAGTTTTCTGGTCTACACAGTCGCTTTCAACCATAATGAGCGGGACCATACTTTTGCAAGATAACAACTGTTGCTCACCAGCAGTTGGAAATGTGATGCTTAGTAGAGATTTGCGACTGTTAAATTCTCCATAGCCGAGTTTCCGATAATAGGCAAACATCGATTGGATTTTGAAGCCATCTTTTTTAATGCGCGGTATGGTCGTTTCGCTAACAAAAGAATAATGAATAGCGATCGGCTCACCGTCAATCAAACGCAATCTTCCAATTTTGTAGATAGCGTCTGATTTCTTCGTTTCTAATACGTGATACGTATGTTCATCGTAAGGAATTTGTTCACAATTTATCGTGCGCGTTTCTAACTCATACCCTAATGCCTTCATCTTTTCAGTAAAGCTCGTCCCTGCAGTTAGAGACAGCTGAATTTGTATCGCCTGCTCTTTTAGAAACCGTCCTTTGCCTTGTTTGGAATAAATAAAACCCCGTTCTTCCAACTTGGTTAATGCATTTCTTGCAGTCATCCTGGGTACATTGTATTTTTTCGCCAAAATATTTTCAGAAGGTAATCTTTGTCCATATGTGAAGGTCTTTGAAACAATTTGTTCCATTAGTTCATCAATAATCTCTGTTTCCTTTTCCGCCGAAATGATAGCCATCTCCCTCTAAGAACTGTTATAGAAGACATATTTTCAATTACATTGTACTATACTTCCTATTTTAAAAGACGAAAGACGGTGTCTAAGAATTCAACAGGTTGCATTTCAACTATACAGCTCGCCGTATGAACCACCTCTGCACGAAGCAAATATTTCACGTAAGCTTTTGATTATTTTATGACACGCGGATTATTAGGATAGTAACTCTTCATCACTCCTTACTATTTGTATCCATCCGCATGAATAGTTTCCTTCTTGTGGTAATTGACAAAACAGATACTGACAACAACGAGTAACAAGCCCACCCACAACGTATGCGTCATCGGCTCACCGACAAACACCGTACTGATGAACACCGAAATAACAGGCACTAAAAAGGTAAAGACCGCCACCTTACTTGCCTCTCCCGCACGAATGAGCGAGTAATAAATGATATAGGCAACCGGAATACCCATTGTTGCACCGAATCCAAGTCCAAAAAGATACATAGGATGCCACTCTATCGCAGACCAGCTCTCTGTAACGGCACTGAGTACAAGCAGCACTACACCCCCTATAGTAAATTGCATCGCCACCATCCAATATGCATCGACTTCCTCACTTACTTTCTTCACATATGCAACGCCAATTGCCCAAAAGAAAGCTGTCAGCACACCTAATATGACGCCGAGTATGGAAATCTGGGTAGTGAAATGTTCCACACTAACTACAGTTATTCCGATGAACCCAATCAACAGACCCGTTATTTTAGTTGCAGTCATACTTTCTCCCAGCCACATCCAAGCAAATAATCCGAGAAGGACCGGCTGGAAGTATACAAGTACAGAGAATAACCCGCCCGGCAAATAGTGTAGTCCAATCGTATGCAATCCAAAAAACAGAACGGTGTTGAACAAAGCTGAAATACCATACTTTCGCCAATGCTGACGCCATTGCAATCTGTCACGCAGTTTTATCATCAGCAATACAATCAAACAACCACCTAGCAACGCACGCATACCCGAAAATAATAGTGGCGGTGCATACACGATCGATAGTTTATAAATCGGCCAACTAATGCCCCAAATCATGACTAAAACTGCCAACGCGACGGTAGATTTTGTAAATAGCTTGTTCACTCCTCCATCCTTTCTAATTATATTGATCCTTTAAATCTAGTCTATTCTCACAATCTTTTTATTGACTTTAATTTAAGACAAAGGTTTTCTTTTTTGCAAAAGTTCCTTATGATTACTATTGGAGGCGATTTTACGTGAAAAAATTATTTGCAATGATGATAACTGCTGCTGTATTAGCGGCTTGTAGCAATGATGAATCGAAGGAATCGATTGAATCAACGGAACCAGTAGAAGAGACGGCTCCGGTAGAACAAGCAGGTAACGAAGTAGAAGAGGGATTAAAAGCAGATACGGTAGAACATGAGTATGCTGCATTTGCTGATGATCAAGTGCCCGTCAATTCCAAAGTGAAGTTTCTTGGGACCGTGACAGCTGTTAATGAAGGAACTCTAACTGTGCAAAACAAAACAGATAAATCCTCGGATGAAATCATTTACGTGAAAGATATCCGACTAGGGGAGCGTACCGATATTTTGGAAGACTTTGATGTTTCCGTTTACGGTACGTATGAGGGGAAAGACGATGAGGATGTGCCTGTTATTAAAGGGATTTTTATTGACGTAGACTGAAAATCTAAAGGAACAACCATAACTAGTTAATTTATATGTTTTGATCGAGAGACCAACAGGTATAGTGCATTTACAGTAGAAACTTCATGGGAAGCACAGAAGCGGCATACTACAGTATGTCGCTATTTCGGAAAGAGGGGATTATATGCAACGAACACTACTTGATTATGCCGCTTTAATCTTAGGGTCATTCATGTTCGCAATTGGAATTAACTACTTTGCGATTCCGAATATGCTATCTGAAGGCGGCGTCATCGGGATTACCATCATTACATACTATTTATTCGAATGGTCACCTGGACTTGTCAGTTTTGTAATCAACTTAGCACTCGTTGCGATCGGGTATAGGTTCTTCAGTAAACGAACGATTATTTATACTGTCATCACCATCATATTCTCATCCATTTTCCTTGAGTTAACGAAGAATTGGGGAGAACAGTTGGGCAGCGATACATTGCTTGCCGCGTTATTTGCCGGTTTATTTGTTGGTGGGGGTCTCGGAATGATCTTTCGTGTTGGCGGCACTTCCGGCGGCGCGACTACTATTGCCCGGATGCTTCAGCAATGGCTTGGCTGGAGTGTTGGGAAAGCGGTGCTAGTTATTGATATTTCCGTCATTTTATTGTCAGCCTTTGTTATCGGTAAAGAAAAAGCAATGTTTACGCTCGTTGCTGTGTATGTGGGTGCAAAAGTAATTGACAAAATAGTAGACGGCGCAGATGATAGAAAAGCCGTGATGATCATTTCGAAACACCAAGAAGATATTCGACATGAATTACTCACGACAATGGGCAGAGGCGTAACGATTCTTGACGGTCGCGGCGGCTATACGCTCGAGAAACAAGCGATTTTATATATTATTATCAACCAGACAGAAATCGTTCAGTTGCGACGTATTTTAGAGCGGGTAGACGAAGATGCATACGTTACCATCAATAATGTACAAGAAATTTTCAAGCGCGGATTTAAGGAACAACGACCAAAATAAAATTTGTTTCCTAACAGTTCATTTCCTTATTATCATGAACTCTCTCCCTTACCATTACAGGCAAAGGAGAGAGTTATCTTACTTAATTTTTAATGCTTGAATCAGTGGCGGCGGCATGCAATTTGCTACCGAGAAGCCGCCAGGAAAGAAAATGGTGGATGCTTTGTAATTAGTACACTTCCCTACCCAATACTTGGCTGGCTTTATCTCCTATTTTTACACTATTCAACCTCCTTGCAATAGTCGCAACTATCTTCCAATTTAATTATTTTAATAAAGCATTTCACTCAACCGAGTTCTTCTATATACTTGATAATATCTGAAAAATTCATACCTTTTCGTGATGGATTGAATAGTATTTTTCAAGTGGGAGGAGATTATCATGGATAAACAGAAAAAAGGATTTTTCCAGAAGTTTTTGGATATGATTGAGAAAACCGGTAACCGATTGCCACATCCGGTTACATTATTTGCTGTTTTGGCTTTATTGGTAATCGTCATCTCGGCAGTAGTCTCTTACTTCGGGGTTAGTGCAGAACATCCGGGTAAAGAAGGCGAAATGATTGAAGTAAATAATTTACTGAGTAGTGAAGGTATTCATTACATCATTACGAATATGACCGATAACTTTATCGGTTTCGCTCCGCTTGGTGTCGTGCTGATCACGATGCTTGGTATTGGTGTCGCGGAAGGTTCAGGATTGATCAGTGCTTTACTTCGCGGCTTTGTAATGTCTGTTCCAAAACGAATGATCACGCTTGGATTAGTATTTGCAGGCGTTATGTCGAGTGTAGCGTCTGACGCAGGCTACGTTGTCTTGCCACCACTTGGTGCGGTATTGTTCGCAGCACTTGGAAGACACCCTCTTGCGGGTCTAGCAGCTGCTTTTGCCGGGGTCTCCGGTGGGTTCAGTGCAAACTTGCTACTTTCGGGTACTGATGCATTACTCGGCGAATTGACGATCATGTCCGCAGCGATCATTAATCCCGAATATGCAGAAGGTATGAATATTGCCATGAACTACTACTTCATCGCATTTTCTGTTATCGTTCTGACATTCGTTGGTGCGTGGGTCACAGAAAAAATCGTAGAACCTCGTCTTGGCGAATATACCGGTGAATTCCGCGAGAAAGTTGAAAAGCTAACTCGTCTTGAAAAGAAAGGTTTGATTTTGGCAGGTGTTTCTGTCGTTATTGCAGGAGCATTGGTTGCGCTTCTTGTTATATTCCCAGGTGCTCCGTTGCGTGGAGATGAAGCTGATATGCCGATTATCAAATCACCATTCATGAAATCGCTCGTGCCAATCATTGCATTTATGTTCTTTGTGCCAGGTCTTGTCTACGGTAGAGTAACGAAATTGATTCGTAATGACAAAGACGTAGCCGCCATGATGTCGACGACGATGTCTGCAATGGGGATGTTTATCGTGCTTTCTTTCACAGCAAGTCAGTTCGTCGCATTCTTCTCTGAGTCAAATATGGGCTTAGTGTTAGGTGTTTACGGTGCAAACTTCCTTGACAGTATTAGTTTAACAGGGATTCCTTTGTTACTGATGTTCATTGTCATTGCGGCGTTCATTAACTTGTTCATCGGTAGTGCATCAGCGAAGTGGGCCATGATGGCACCGGTTTTCGTACCGATTATGATGCAACTTGGCTATTCTCCTGAACTGACACAAATGGCGTATCGCGTGGCGGATTCTTCAACTAATATCATTTCACCGCTCATGACTTATTTCGCGATCATCATTGCCTTTGCGCAGAAGTACGATAAGAAGATGGGAATCGGGACGCTCGTTTCCGTTATGTTCCCATACTCCATGTTCTTCTTGCTGTTCTGGAGCGTAACGTTAATTATCTGGATGTTGCTAGGTATCGACCTCGGACCTGGCTCCCCTATTTATTACTTGAAATAAGATGACCCATACCCCGTAAGTGCATTCATTGCTCTTACGGGGTTTTTTATGATAGTATAGTAGTTGATAATGGTTTTCATTTAGAATGATTCTATCTATCAAAAGGAGTTTTTAATTATGGATTATGAAGGAAAGAATGCTGTAGAGAAATCGATCATGGGCAGACGCTCCATCAAGAAATTTAAAAAAGACCCGGTCGATATAGATGAACTAATAGAACTACTCAACGTCGCAAAATGGGCACCGAATCATAAATTGACTGAGCCGTGGCGCTTTCAGTTGTATGTTGATGAAGGCAAAGAAAGATTTATCGAGGCGTTTTTAACGTCCCAAGAAAGAGATGGGAATATACCTGATAAAGCACAGAATAAAGCAGAATACTTCCGCGATATTCCTCTACATTTAGTCGTCATCATGCCGGAAGACTCACGTAAAAAACGTTGGGATGAAGATTACGCTGCAATTTCTGCGATGATCCAGAACTTTCAGCTGGCTGCATGGGAACGCGGGATCGGCATGATCTGGCGCACGAATGACTGGACACATGACCCGATATTTAAAGATGCGATCGGTGTGAAATCAGATGAAAAGATTGTCGGAACACTAATGATCGGCTATCCGAAACATGTACCCAAGCCTGAGGAACGTATGGATATTCGAAACGTACTGACTGTTGTCGACGAATGAACTACTATAACGTTTATATGTAAATTCATGTTATGGCTTTAAATATAAAACGCTTGCCCTCAAAATTGAGAGCAAGCTAATTTTATATTAATCAGTATTCGTTCACAGCAAATCTGCAGTGCGCTTGCACGCTTCCTTCGCTTCTTTCATCATACGCTCAATAAGCTCTTGAACGGTTGGAACATCGTCTATTAATCCAGCCACCTGACCGCTATTGATATATCCGTTCTGCATGTCACCTTCAATAGCACCTAACTTATGCTGTTCTTCAGTTGTTGCTTTATTAAACTCTTCTAGCGTCATTCCTTCTTTTTCACGCTTTTCTAAAGTTGCTACATAATCGTTTATTAATACTCTCCTTACTCGCCCCACTTTACGGCCAATAATTCTCGTTTCTACGTCTGATGCGTCTACTAGACGTTGCTTATAGCGTTCGTGTGCCTGCATTTCCTGAGTAGCTATAAAGCGCGTGCCCATCTGAACACCTTCGGCACCTAAAACAAGCGCTGCAGCCAAACCTTTTCCATCGCCTACTCCACCTGCTGCTACGACAGGAATCTGAACATTTGCAGTGATTTGCGGGATCAATGTCATGGTAGTTAATTCAAGCGGTGAGTTGATTCCAGCAGCTTCAAACCCCTCTGCCACTACTATATCTGCTCCAGCTTCTTCCGCTTTTACTGCATGTTTAACTGATGCTATGATAGCCATAACCTTGATTCCATGATCGTGTAAAGATTGAATGTATGGTGACGGATTTCCTGCTGATAAAGATATAACCGGTACCTGGTGTTTAATAACTAACTCTATTAGCTCTTCGACGTAAGGAGTTACATTGATAGCAATATTTACCGCAAAAGGACGCGAAGTTATAGACTTCAAATCAGTAATTTTACGATCAACCTCTGCTATAGTGGAGGTTCCACAACCGATTGTGCCTAAGCCACCAGCTTCTGAAATAGCCGCTGCCAATTTAGGGCTACTAATATCGCCCATCCCTCCTTGAATGATTGGATATTGGATAGATAATACATTACATAACGAATTCATACAATACACTCCCTTTTATGTTATACTTTATCATATATTTCATTATATTGAAGGAGGAAACTCATGATTATACCTTATAATAAGAAAAGTCCGGTAATTGATGCATCCGCTTTCATTGCCCCAGGTGCTTATCTGATTGGCGATGTGACAGTTGGTGAAGAATCTACAATATGGTTTAACTCTGTACTACGCGCAGACGAGGGTGCGATTGTAATTGGCAAGCGCTGTAGTATACAAGATAATTCTACAATCCATCTATATGAAGATGCACCTGTTGAAATTGAAGATGAAGTGACCGTCGGACATAATGTGGTATTGCATGGTTGCAAAATCCAAAAACGTTCTATTATTGGCATGGGTTCAACTATTCTCGATCACGCCGACATTGGAGAAGAGTGTATTATTGGTGCGAACACTTTAATTCCTTCTGGAAAGGTTATTCCGCCACGTTCATTAGTGATCGGTTCTCCTGGAAAAGTTGTCCGACAATTGAACGATCAAGATCTGGAAATGATTCAGCTGTCTATTGATACGTATGTTCAAAAAGGAAAAGACTTCAACCTTATTTTACAAAACGAACTGAGTGTTTAATATATTGTGCATCAGAAAAGCCGTGAGCGTAAATATGCTCACGGCTTTTTCCGTCATTTTATAATCAATGGATTATCTTCAGCATCATAAGTAGCATCTTTTCTACTTATATCATTATCTTTTTCAAATATATGTTCGAAAAAACGATTGGCAGGTTCAGCAAGTAGCTTATAATATTGTGCAAATAAATGGGCTGAGTGTGTTCCGCTCCACATCTCAGGAAGAAGTTCCTTTGGCAAACCAGGATCAATGAACAAGAATTTTCGATATTCATGCACTAAATTAGTGCGTTCTACAAAACACTGAGCGTCCGACAACAAACCACTTTCCATTTCACTCGTTGCCACGACAAACTTTTGACTATATATCGAAATAAATTCTCCATACTTTTTCTCGATCTCTTCAAGAGGCCAACTCTTGGCAACCAACTCTTGGTTTGACCTTGGTCCCGTGTACTTTGAGAGAAATAAGTCAGCATGCTCTTCAATCTCATATTTTGCTATTAATAAGCGTACTTCTTTTGCCAAATCATTCGGCGTAATCCAACAACCATTCGTAAAAGTACCGAATCCGCTCCATAAAAGCTCTTTTCGCAATTCATCACGGAGTTGTCGTTTGTCTTCAGGTATGTTGTACATCAACATACGCCATTGACCATCCCACTCATGAGGCTCTAATTTAAAAATACGCGATGCAGCTTCCTCGATACGAGAAACTCCACGGTCCGTTAAGTAATAATAACTTTTTCTTCCTTCACGTTCTGTTTCAAACCAGCCTTGTTTCATCATACGAGATAGAACAACGCGTACAGCTTGTTCATTATGGCCAAACTCTTTCATCAACCGAATCAAGCTACCGATCCAGATTTTATTTCCATAATGGCGAACGTAATCACCAAAAATTGTAAATATCATAGATTGTGTATTAGAGATAGAAAAAACCACTCTTTCTATAAAATTATTCGGTTCCTTCTCTCCATTATAACCGTTGGCCAATAATGATGACAAGCTTATGTGCCTTGGAATTCCGGTTCACGCTTTTCATTGAACGCTTGTAAGGCCTCAACGCGGTCCTCGGTCGGGATAACTAATTCGTATGCTTTCGTCTCAATTGCAAGACCTGTACGAAGGTCAGTATTTAAACCCTCATTAATTGCATATTTAGCTTGTTTAATTGCAACAGGGCCATTTTTCATAATAGCTTCTGCTAATTCTTCGCAAGATACCAATAAGTTATCTGATTCTACTACTTTTAATACAATACCTAGCTCTAATGCTTCTGCAGCAGTCAAGCGTTTGGCTGTGAATATAAGCTCTTTTGCTTTCATCACTCCAACTAATCGAGGTAGCCGTTGTGTGCCTCCCGCCCCTGGAATGATAGCCCAACTCGTTTCAGTCAAGCCTAACGTAGCGTGACTAACAGCGATCGAGAAATCGCAAGCCAGCATCAATTCAAAACCACCACCAAGTGCATGACCATTTACAGCGGCGATTGTAGGCTGAGGTAATTCTGCGATGCTGTTGAACACGTCACGAATAGCTTTTACGTTACGGCGCACTTCCGATTCGTTAAGTGTCTTACGTTCTTTTAAATCCGCTCCAGCACTGAATGCCCTTTCCCCTTCTCCTCTAAAAATCACAGCTCTGATATCAGGGGCAATATGGAGAGTCTCTACTATTTCTTTTAGTTCTTTTAAGGCAGGGTAATTAAAGCAATTCAAAGATTCAGGCCGATTGATTGTGACATAAGCAATACTGTTTTCAATTTCCAATAAAACTGGTTTCATTATATAAGCTCCTTTATGCGTCAATCGTAATTGGTTTTATGCTTCAGGCTTTTCTACGATCATTGCTATACCTTGTCCAACACCTATACACATAGTTGCCAGACCGTATTGCGTATCACGCTTATTCATTTCATATATTAACGTCATCAAAATACGTGCTCCACTTGCTCCGAGTGGATGTCCGTATGCAATTGCTCCACCATTGACATTTACTTTCTCTGTATCCAATTCTAGTTGGCGAATACATTCGAGCGACTGAGAAGCAAATGCTTCATTTAATTCTACTAAGCCTATGTCATCAATTGTTAAGTCTGCACGTTTTAAAGCTTTGCGCGATGCATCAATTGGACCTAGTCCCATCACTGCCGGCTCAAGACCTGCCACTGCTCCTATAACATACTTCGCGAGTGGCTTTAGTCCGAGCTCTTTCGCTTTTTCCGCACTCATTAATAAAAGAGCTGCTGCTCCATCATTTACCCCTGATGCATTACCTGCTGTAACTGTGCCACCTTCAAATATCGGTCGTAGTTTTGCTAATGCCTCGACAGATGATTCTGGACGTGGATGTTCATCCCGATCCACAATGATTTCTTTGCCTTTACGATCTTTATATACAACTGGTACAATTTCTTTGCTGAATGTACCTTCCTCCATTGCCTTTTTTGCTCTGCGTTGACTTTCATATGCAAAAGCATCTTGCTCTTCTCGCGAAATGTTATAACGTTCCGCTACATTTTCCGCTGTTTTCGGCATAGTGTCAGATCCGTACATTTTTTCTAATTCCTTATTAGTAAAGCGCCATCCAATAGTCGTGTCATACATTTTCATATCTCCACGTGGATACTCTACTTCGGGCTTCCCCATCACAAATGGCGCGCGTGTCATACTCTCCGTACCGCCCGCAATGAAGACATTCCCTTCGCCGGCCATGATCGCTCTTGCTGCATACATAACTGCATCGATACCGGATCCACATAAGCGGTTAATAGTTGTTCCGCCCACTTCTATAGGCAATCCTGCAAGCAATGCAGACATACGAGCCACATTACGATTATCTTCACCTGCCTGATTCGCATTGCCAAAAATCACTTCTTCAATTTCTTCAGTAGGAAGACTTGGGTTTCTTTCAATTAAGGCTTTAATTACTGTTGCACCCAAATCGTCGGGACGAACTGCTTGTAACGCTCCCTTATATCTTCCAAATGGTGTACGTACTGCGTCAACGATTACAACTTCCCTCATGATTTCACCATCTCCTTGTTATCCGTATAATCATAGATCCCTTTTCCACTTTTTCTACCGAGACGTCCAGCTTTGACGTATTGTTCTAGCAGAGGGGCAGGACGATATTTTTCACCCAGTTTCTCATGGAGATATTTTAAGTTATTCAAGCGTGCATCCAGTCCGACTAAATCTACTAATTCAAACGGTCCCATAGGATAGTTGAGGCCTAGTTTAATTGCTTTATCAATTTCTTCAGGTGAGCCTAAACCTTCTTGCAACATGTAGAACGCCTCGTTTCCGACAAGCGCGCTAATTCGGCTTGTGACAAACCCAGGAAATTCATTGATGACAACCGTTTCTTTCCCCATTTTAACGGCTACATTTCTAATGACCTCTGCTGTTTCATCACTTGTCTCTAGCCCGCGTATAATTTCTACAAGTGGCATTTTATGTACGGGATTAAAAAAGTGCATGGCAATAGTTCGTTCAGGACGCTGACCGTACGATGCAATTTCAGTAGGACTCATAGTTGACGTATTTGTTGCAAAGTAACAAGAAGCAGGTGCATTTTCTTCAATCGTTTGGAAGACTTGCTTTTTAATATCCGAAACTTCAGGCACCGCTTCAATTACTAGATCCGCTGTTTTTGCTGCTATTGCTAACTCTGTTTCAAAATGAAGATTACTACGAATATCTTTTGCCACTTGTTGCGTAATTTTCTGTCGTTCCAAACCTTTAGTGATGATTAACTCAATTTCTTTCTCTGCATTTCCCAATGCTTGTTCATTAATATCTACGATGGTGACAGAATACCCACCTAAGGCACTTACATAAGCAATACCTCTACCCATCACACCAGAACCAACAACTACAATATTTTCAATCATTTGATTTCCCCCTTTAATTGGCTATTTTATATTTATAGTAAGAAAGAACAGAGGCATGCTAAGTAGCCCCTGTTCCTTTTTAACGTAATGTTTTTTACAGTCCGAATGGGTTTAATGGGCGAGATCCATAGTAAGACATGATACTCTTTGTCTCGGAGTAAAGATCTAATGTTTCAATAGCTAACTCGCGTCCAAATCCTGATTGCTTGTATCCACCGAATGGTGTTCCAGGGAAAGCAGAGAATGGTGAGTTAATCATGACGATACCTGCTTGAATTTTATTTGCTACACGTGTTGCACGTGCGCCGTCTTTAGACCACACAGATGATGCCAGACCGAATTCCGAGTCATTCGCCAATGTGATCGCTTCTTTTTCATTCGAGAACTTGGATAGTACAACGACAGGGCCAAAGATTTCTTCTTGTACTACGCGCATTTCTTGCGTCACGTTACCGATGACTGTTGGTGAATACCAGAAACCTTTTTCAAAGCCTTCAGGGTGTATTTGCTCACCGCCAGCCAAAATTTCTGCCCCTTCGTCAATTGCCGATTGTACATATTCTTTTACAGTATCCAATTGTCCTTGGTCAATTACTGCTCCTACATGTGTTCCTTTGCTGAACGGATCACCAAGAACGATACGATTAGTTTTTTCAACGAATTTCTCAACGAACTCATCATACACATCTTCATGAATATAAATACGTGAACGTGCGTCACACGACTGTCCAGTGTTATTGTAAATACCATAGATAGAACAATCTACTGCTTGATCAATATCCGCGTCTTCAAAAATTAGGCTTGGTGATTTTCCGCCTAACTCTAATGTGACACGCTTCAATGTGCCAGAAGCACGTGCCATAATATCTTTACCAATCGGTGTAGATCCTGTGAAAGCTACTTTGTTTACTAACTCATGTTCAACTAGATAGTTTCCAATTTCAGAACCTGAACCTGGTAAGATATTAACTACACCTTCTGGAACTCCTGCTTCGTGGCAAATTTCTCCCAAGACAATTGCTGTCAGTGGTGTAAGGGATGCAGGTTTAATAATTACAGAACAACCTGCCGCAAGTGCCGGTGCAACTTTCCAAGCTGCCATCATTAGTGGATAGTTCCATGGAATGATTTGAGCACATACGCCAACCGGCTCTTTTTCCGTATAGTTGTGGAATTGGCCAGGTACGTTATTTACAGAGCCGCGGTGTGAAACTAGTGCCCCTGCATAAAACTCAAAATCTTCTACAGCCTGATTAATCTGAGCTTGTGCTGCCGAAATAGTTTTACCCGTATTCAGTACTTCTAGTTCTACTAATTCGCTAAAACGACTTCTCATGATCGCTGCAATTTTATTAAGTACACGAGCACGTTTTCCTGTTGGGGTAATTTTCCACTTTCCGTTATCAAATGCATTACGTGCTGCTTCAATAGCGCGTTGTGCATCTTCTTGAGTTGCTTTTGCGACTTCCGCTAAGAGCTCTCCTGTTGCCGGATTATAGACTTTTGTCCGAGCACCATTGCTGCTCTCTACTTGCTCTCCGTTGATAAACAATTTATAGAAATCACGCTTCATAGTTTGTGCAACTTCTTGCTCTTGAATTTTCGTCATTATAATTCCTCCTCTTATTTTCCAGTAAATTCAGGATTTCTTTTGTCTTTAAATGCTTCGATACCTTCTACATGATCTTTAGTCAATCCGGCAATTCGCTGACTTTCTGCTTCGCGTTGAAGATATTCTTCAAACGATAGTGTTTGAACATCATTCAATCCTCTTTTAATTAGTCCAATTGCCTTAGTTGGCTTCGTAGCAATACCTTTTGCGAACGCTTTCACTTCTACCTCAAAATCTTCTTGAGAATAAACTCTCGTTGTTAGCCCCAAATCCAATGCCTGTGCTGCAGTGATTTTCTCACCTAGAATTGAAATTTCTGCTGCTTTCGCTGCACCAACTAATTGCGATAGATAAAACAGATTGCCAGAGTCAGGAATGAGTCCTACATGTATGAATGCATTTATGTAGCTGGCTTTCTCAGACATCAAACGGAAATCACATGCTAAAGCTAGACTAAAACCTGCTCCAGCCGCTACTCCATTGACTGCTGCGATAATCGGCTTTTCCGATTTCTTTATTTCCAAAATCATTGGACCGTAGTGATCTCTTAGTACTTGCCCATGATCCATTTGTTCGTTAACTTCTGACAGATCTTGGCCTGAACAGAACGCTCTACCTGCACCCGTTACGACGATGCATCTTACATTTTCGTCCTTTGAAGCCATACGCAGCGCTTCTTTAATTTCACGATTCATCTGAGCTACGAATGCATTTAATTTATCAGGACGATTCAATGTAAGCCAAGCAATACCATCTTTCAACTCGTATTGAATTGTTTCAAACATAGAAAATCGTCTCCTCATCTTCCTTTATATACCGGTTTTCTCTTTTCGACAAAAGCTTGCATTCCTTCTTTTTGATCCTCCGATGAAAACAAGAGATAGAAGTTCTTTCGCTCATACTGCATACCTTCATACAGTGGATAGTCAACCGCCTTGTTAACTGAATCCTTAATCATTCGGATAGCAAGTGGCGGCATGCTAGCGATCTTATTTGCAAACCGTAAAGCTTCTTCGTGCAATAGCTCTGGAGAGACGATTCGGTTGATCACTCCGTATTCTTGTAATTCATTAGCTTTGATTCGCTCACCTGTCCATAGCCACTCTATCGCTTTCGCACGTCCTACTAACTTAGTTAAGCGTTGTGTCCCGCCAGCTCCAGGCATAACACCTAAAGTCACTTCAGGGAATGAGAACTCTGTGCCATCCGCGGCTAATAGAACATCGCAGCAAAGAGCAAGTTCAAAACCTCCACCAAAAACAAATCCATGAACTGCACCGATGACGGGCTTTTTGATGAGAGGAATCTGATCCCAGTCAGCAAACTGATTCAATAATTCGAGACTCATTGAATCTGCGCCAGCCATCTCATCTATATCAGCACCGGCAGAGAAAGCTTTTCCTTTGCCTACTAGCAAAATTACTCGTACTTCGTCATTTCGATCAAATGATTGCATCGCCTCAAGAATTTCACCAACCATATTGCGATTTAAAGAGTTCAGTTGCTTAGGTCTGTTTAATTCAATTACGCCGATTTGTTGATCGACCGATGTTTCTATGAATTTGTAAGCTGTCATTCGCTGTCTTCGCCAATCATTAAAGTGACTAGCTTACCAGCGAAGCCCATCAAGTCTTTTCCAGAAGCTTTTCCTTCATCAGAGCTCAAGCCTGCTTTTAATGATGCTGCATCGTCATAGATCATTTCACACATCAAGTAATACGGTGGTTCTCCACCCATTGGGCTACCAGTGAACTTAGTTACTTTCATTTCACGCAAGCCAGGAATCTTCGCTGTGATTGGTGAATGAACATTGAAGTAGTGCTCATCAAATTCCTCTTTATTTTCAGGGTGTTTGTATAACGCGATTAATTTAGCCATTTAAATTCCTCCAATTACATTATTGTTGATACTGGTTTCATTGCTTCGAAAGGAGTTTTACAACTCTTGCAATATAAAATACTTCTACAAGCCGTTGGTCCGAATATATTTTCCATCGTTACGTAGGTTGAATCACAATACGGACAATCCACGTGCCAAGATCCATCTTCTTCTAAATGACGCGGTGGAGCAGCGATCCCAAACTCTTTCAATCCTTTTTGTCCATTTTCTGTAACTCGATCTGATGTCCAAGGTGGACTGAAAATAAATTCTACTTCGACGCTTTTGGCACCGGGCAGCCCCATCACTGCATTCTTAGTATTTGTTCGGATGATTTCAAGTGCCGGGCAACCTAAAAACGTAGGCAATAATGTTACCTTGATCTGTTCGGGTTCGATATCCACTTTTTCCACCATTCCAAGATCTACTATACTGACCGTATCAATTTCAGGGTCCTTGACGCTTTCAAGCACCTTCCAGACTTCTAAGTTTTGTGAGTTTTTTGCTAGAGCTACCATTTCCAAAACACCTCTTTCTTTCTATTACCAGTTTGTAGCTGTATCGAGTCTGTACACCTCAGAAAGTGTATCGATTGCCGTTTGCAATTCATCTGTGTGTTGTCCATTACGTCCATTTAATTTCGGTTCAGGGATGATCGGTAAATCCAATTTCAATTTTTCGAAAGTTGGGCGCAATGCTTCAAGCCAATTATTTTGTATCTTTTCTTCCGAATCTATTAAGTCAAATCGTTCAATCAATTCTTTTTGTTCTCCATAAGAGAATAGATCTCCCATATCATCAACAACTAGTTTAAGCGCGCTAACCATTTTACTTTTTGCTTCTTCAGTTGAGCTTAGTAGTTGTTCGAACCACAACTTCCAATGCATGACATGGTAATAGAGTTCCATGCTTACTTTTACAGCAATTTCGCGAAGTGGTTCGTATGAGCTTTCTCTAAGTGAATTGATTTTTGCTCTTTTCGCTTGTGTATAGAAGTAACTTCTAACTACTGTATAGGCCCAATCATATTGAGGTGTGTCCATATAATAACCGTCACCGTTGACACGTTCAGTCAAAACACTATTCTTTCGTTCTTGCGCAGAACGTAAGTGAGCGAGATCATCTGCTTTGCCTAATCCCAAGTCCTCTAGCAACTTATAATACATAGCTGCATGACCCATCGAATCTTGTGTAATGGAGGATGACGCAACATCTTCTTCTATATGTGGAGCTAGCCCCAACCATTCAGAGCCACGATATGAAAACAGAAAATCATCATCCGCTAATTGGAATAAAAGCGTTTCTACTGCCTTTTTCTCTTCCGCACTCATCATTCTTTCTACGTTACTCATTTTTCTTTACCTCCTGCCCAGGATAAGATTTCCTTCTCATCAAGCATTTCTTGTTCGTATTTACGCCATTTTTTACGTAAGTATCCATAACCTTTTGTAGTACGGTACTCTTTGTTATCCAGACGTTTCAAAGAAAGACGCTCTTCTTCATCCATACCGCGAATATTCTTTTTATTTACGACCCATATATCCACAACAGGCTCACGACGCATAAAGTTTTCTTGTGCCATCATAAGTGCCATGTCTTCATTTGGCGCTAGCAAATCAAATTGGTGCTGGAATGACGCAGCATGGGTACGCTTACTGAATACTTCAAATTCCTGGTAAAATGTTTTCTCTGACATATTCTCCATCGCTCCTTTATTCAACAACTGCACTTAACGCTTCACGTACCCACGCATTGTTCTCGTATGACGAACGGCGTAGATTAAGACGCGCTTGTGATTTTGGCCCATTATTCTTAATAATATTTTTAAATTCTGTCCAGTCGGGTTGCTGGTAAACCCAATGTTCTTTCTCCTGATCGAAATGCAATGTATCGTCCGGAATTGTTAAACTGAGCGATAGAATTCTCGGAATGTATTTATCCAGGAAGCTTTGGCGTAATTCTTCATTTGTGTTCTTCCGGATACGATATTTAATAGTTGCTTCTTGCTTCGATGCACCTGTCGTAGCTTTACTTGGAGGTCCAAAGAACATAAGAAGTGCTGGCCACCAGCGGTTAAGTGCATCTTGCACCATTGCTTGCTGTTCTTCTGTTCCTTCAGCAAGTGCCATGATAATCGATTCTCCGTGCTGCGCGTGGAATACTTCTTCTGCACAAATACGTTGTAGTGCCTTAGCATACGGCCCATAAGATGCATCTAGCATATTCGTTTGTGTAATGATTGCTGCCCCGTCTACTAACCAACCTATTAATCCTGCATCTGCCCAAGTCTTTGTTTCCATATGAAATACATTGTGAAACTTCAGATCCTCATTAAATAGATCCTGCATGATATCACCGCGAGTTTTACCATATGGCTTCATTAAATCTTCTGCTACGCGTAATAGTAGTTGTCCGTGACCCATTTCATCCTGTACTTTCGCCATAATTCCAAGTTTGCGGTATAGTGAAGGCGCTTTAGGTACCCACTCTTTCTCAGGAAGCGCTCCCATAATTTCACTAATTCCGTGCATGGAAATAAGTTTAATTAATGTTTGGCGATACTCCTCGGGCATCCAATCATCTGCCTGGATCTTATCGCCACTTTCTATACGTTCCATGAAATACTTCATCTTTTCATCTGCGGTCATCGCTGTCATCGTTACCATTTATCTGATTCCTCCTTTAGATTTTGAAAAATTAATACCACTAGAAACGTATTTACAACGACCATATATAACAAACTTAATGATTTTTGCGTAAACTTTGTTATACTTGGTCTCAAAAAAATACTAGACCTCTTCCAAAACGATTGGATGTTCCGATACTTTAATGGAGTCAGTTGGGCAGCCCTCAACCGCATCATCCAAATCATCCAGTAAATCCTCATCGACTTCTGCTGAACCCTCATTATTATCTAGATGTACGAATGCAAAACCTTCATCATTATATTCAAAAATGTCAGGTGCACTTGCTCCACAAGCACCGCACGCTATGCAAGTTGATTGATCAACAATAGTATGTGTAGCCATAAAAGGTGTCCTCCTTTATTCTAATTTAGTCAAATGTTCAAGAGATGACCGGGACTTTTTTCTGATCTTGCTTTTCCTTTTTCTCCATTAATGTCGTACTATGTGTTGCTTGAACTTTAGCCGTTGGATCAATGTAGACCTTGGCGTTACTAACTGCCGTGGGTGCTTCTCCAAACCCGCTAGCTATAAGTTTAACTTTTCCTGGATACGTACAAATATCGCCTACAGCATAAATACCTTCAATGTTAGTTTCCATTTTTGAATTAACGACAATGCTGTTCTTTTCTATTTCTAGTTCCCAATCCTTGATAGGACCAAGTGAAGACACAAAACCATAGTTGACTATCACTTCGTCAATTGTGATTTCTTCCACCTCATCTGACTTCATTTTACTAAGAACAATTTTTTCAATATTATCTTCACCAATAAATAATGATGGTGTATACGGTGTTTTAATTTCTACTTTGGAATTCATTAAGTTCTCAACGCTAGCTTCATGTGCGCGGAATTTATCGCGGCGATGAACGAGTGTTACTTTGTTCGCAATCGGCTCAAGCATCAAAGACCAATCTACCGCAGAATCTCCACCACCAAAAACCTGTACATTCTTTCCTGCAAAGTATTGTAAATCTTTAATAAAGTAATGTAAGTTTTTACCCTCGTATTGTTCAGCGTTTTCAATTTCAATCTTTCTAGGTTGAAATGCACCATTTCCTGCAGTAATAATAATTGCCTTAGAATAATGTGTTTCTTTATTCGTTTTGATTTTGAAGTTCCCGTCTTCTTGCTTAGTCACTTCACGTACCTCTTGTTCAAGTGTGATATTTGGTTCAAACTGAGACATCTGCTCAACTAGATTGTCAATAAGTTTTTGTCCAGTGATTTTCGGAAAACCTGCAATATCGTAAATATACTTCTCTGGATACAAAGCTGTTAGTTGACCGCCAAGTTGTGGAAGACTCTCAATCAAATTTACCGACATTTGACGCATACCTGCATAAAAGGATGTAAACAAACCCACAGGGCCGCCACCAATTATTGTTATATCATAAATTTTCTGTTCATTACTCATATGCTGTACTCTCCTCTCTTTCGGAAGGAAATTAATCCTTTTAAGTATAACGTATAATTAACGTTGTTATCGTTTTTTGTTATACTTAGTATCTTAAATCAATGTGTAAGCGTTGTCAACAATATATTCAGAATAATTTATTTCCATTTTAAAATTTCATGACATTGCGTCTGTACCGTGTATTCCTAGATAGATTAGTCATTTCTAAAAGAACTTTTCATACAAAAAGCACTGCTATGGCGCAGTGCTTTTCTATCTCATTCAATATAGGTCCATTTCCCATCCTTAACAGTTGCCATCACAAAGCTCTCCGGTCCAAGCCCATTATGATCATCAGCTGTATAATTATAAACTCCTGTTGTACCGACCCAGTCTTTAATATTCTCTTCTAAATAATCACGGATAGCTTCACGATCGGTAGCTCCGTTCTTTAATGCTTCTACCGCCAACATCACATTGTCATAGCCATAAGAACCAAAGTTAGTCGGTTCGCTATCATACTTTTCTGTATACTCATTGTAGAACTCTGATAATACACTGTGCTGTATATCATCTTTAGGAATCTGGTCTGGGAATAATAGCTTTCCAGTTGGAATTACTACACCTTCTGCAGCTTCTCCCGCCAAGGAGATAAAGTTTTGATTTGCAATGCCATGACTTCCAAACACCGGTAACTTTATTCCTAGATCATGTGCATTCTTTGCAATTACAGCTGGTCCAGGATTAGTTCCCCAAACGACAATTGCTTCTGCTTTTGCACTATTAATCTTTGTCACTTGCGTACTCATATCAGGATCTTGCGTATTATAGCTTTCTTTTGCTACGATTTTAATATCATAGTCATCTGCTAAAGCTTCCAATTGCTCTAAGCCACTTGAGCCGAACGCATTAGAATCACTAATCGTACCAATTTTATTAATTCCTTGTTCATTTAAATACATATATACCCGTTCAACTGCTTGTCTATCCGATTGCGGTGTTTTAAATACCCATTCTGCATCTTCAACAGGTTCAACGACATGCGCACTTGCTGCAGCCGAAATCATAGTAACTTTTTGTTGCAAGGCGATTCCTTTCATAGCAAGGCTTTCACCACTACCTGAAGACCCGAGTAACGCTAATACTTTTTCGTCGTTCACTAATCGATTAGCTTCTTGTGTTGCTTTTTCCTGGCTGGATTCGTCATCCGCCAAGATGATCTTTAGCGGAATGCCATTAATCCCACCATCTGCATTGATTTTTTCTTCTAGTAGTTTTGCCGCATTCCATTCAGGTTCGCCTAACGGACTGTTTGGACCCGTTTTTGAATAAATTGCACCGATCTTATACTCTGTCAGTTCTCCATTTTCGGACTTCGCGTCTGTGTCGCTACATGCGGCTAGCACCAATGAAATTATAACTGCTAGAAATAACATAGTTAATTTTTTGAACATCTTCTCATCCCCCATCATCAATGTACTGTGTGGCCTAAATAAGCTTCTTTTACTTCCGGATCATTCAATAATTCACTTGAACTGCCGCTTTTAATGATTTCACCATGAGAAATGACATACCCTCGATCAGCAACTTTAAGGGATGCATGTAAATTTTGTTCTATTAATAAAATCGTTGTTCCAAACTGCTTACGTAAATCGCCAACGAGTTCTAATACATCTTTCGCTACAAGAGGAGCGAGTCCTAGTGTAGGTTCATCTAATAGCAATAAATCAGGCTCTGCCATCATTCCCCGTGCAATCGCAAGCATTTGTTGCTGACCACCAGACATCGTTCCACCCATTTGATCTTTTCGATCACTTAATATCGGAAATAATTCGAAAACTTTTTTGATGTTTTCTTCTATTGCTTGCTTGTTTGTAGTTTTACGATGATGGTAAGCACCTAAATATAAATTATCCAACACAGTCATTGTAGAAAAAATTTGACGATGTTCAGGTACATGAATTAAGTGTTTCTCAACAATTTTTTCCGCTTCCATTCCTGTAACATCAGTACCTTGATAAATAACCTGGCCGCTTGTCGGTCGAAGCAATCCGGACACAGTTTGTAAAAGAGTTGTCTTACCTGCTCCATTTGCACCTAGTAAAGCGACAATTTCTCCCTGATTAACAGACAGTGATACACCATTCAATGCTTGAATCGGCCCATAGCTTACAGAACAGTCAAGTACCTCAAGTAGCTTTTGTTCACTCATACGACTTCCTCCTCGATCTCAGTACCTAAGTAAGCCGCAATTACCGCTTCATTCGCTTGAATTTCTTTTGGGGTTCCCTCTGCAATCTTCATTCCCTGATCCAAAACAACAAGTTTGTCGCAAATACTCATGACTAGATCCATATCATGCTCGACGACTAGAATGGTTACACCAGACTCACGTACTCTTTTAATCAACTCGCTCATTTCAGATGTCTCACTATGATTTAAGCCTGCTGCAATTTCATCCAATAGAAGCAGTTTAGGTTCTGTAGCGTAAGCACGAGCAAATTCCAATAGTCGCAATTTCCCTAATGACAAACTGGATGCTTTCTGATCGTAAAGTGATTCTAGATTGAAGAAACGTAAGATGTCCATCGCCTCTTCATATACTTTGCGTTCTTTTCTAGTTATGCCAAGCAACATGGAAGTAACTCCTGAAAGGTTTTGCTTTGTTCTCATATGCTGGCCTACCATGACATTCTCAATCACTGTCATATTTTTAAATACTTGTAGGTTTTGGAAGGTACGTGAAATGCCTAATGGAGCTACTTTATATGAAGGAAGAAGATCAATCTTCTTCCCACAAAACAGAATACTTCCTTCAGTCGGTGGAAATATAGAAGATATCATGTTGAACATTGTGCTTTTCCCTGCTCCATTGGGGCCTATCAACCCGACGATTTGTCCTTCATCGACAGAGAAGCTGACTTCACTATTTGCTACAACTCCACCAAATCTTTTTGTAATTGACTCTACTTGCAACAATGTCATCATCTCCTCATTCTGAAACACTTCGTTTTATCGGTGTGATGGCTACAGACGCTTTCTTTTCTACTCTCTTTATAGTTGTATTTTTTAACCAGTCTACTACTGTTGGGAATAGACCTCTTGGCATAAAGATAACGACTAATATCAAAATCAATCCATAAATCACGTGTTCCGAATCACTAGTGATGAAGGTGAATTGCTCGCCAAGTGTATGAACAGTAATCCCAATCATACGTATTAGTAAAGCTCCTATTAATGCCCCCCACACACTTCCACTTCCGCCGAGAACGACCATTGCCAAGAAAAGTATGGATGCATCAAATGTAAAGGCAGAAGGAGATATGCTATAGCTCATGTGGGCAAACAACCAGCCAGCCAGTCCTGCAAATACTGCGCTCAAGATAAACACCTGCATTTTATACCTGCCTGTATTTACCCCCATCGAGCTGGAAGCAATTTCGCTGTCGTGTATAGAACGGAGTGCACGTCCAACCCGAGAATGAACAATGTTAAGCGAAAGAATTAAAACTAGTAAAACAAAAAACCATACTAGAAAATAATAGGGAACACCTTGATTGATTGTCATACCGAACAATGTCAGCTGCGGGATACCGTAAAATCCTGATGCCCCCATTGTAATTCCCTTACCTTCAACAAGAAGGCCGTGAACGATAATACCAAGAGCCAATGTTGCCATAGCTAAGTAATATCCACTTAATCGAGACATCGTATATCCCATGAAGAAAGCTAGAAGAGCTGGAACTAGTAAAGCTATAGGCAAGCTAAGCCAAGGACTCCACCCCCACGTAGCTGTCAAAATAGATGTAGTATATGCTCCCACTCCATAAAACGCTGCTTGTCCTAAGGATATTTGCCCCGCATAGCCCATTAATAGACCTAGACCGATGGCTATAATAGCGTATATACCTGCAAAAGTAGCCTGTGTAATAAAAAATGATTGGGTGACTATCAATGGAAATATAAGGATGGCGACAATGAATACAACTACGCCCCACCACTTCGTCTGTTGAACGCCTTGTAATTTCATTACAAACCTCCCTTTCCAATAGTTTTTTCACCCAAAATTCCATTGGGTCTTATTATCAATATAAGCAAGAATATTGAAAATGTAATAATATCTTTCATTCCTGAACTAACATAGCCCGCTCCCATGGATTCGAATAGTCCAATTAGCAAACCACCTATAACAGCTCCAGGCGCACTACCTAGTCCTCCTAAAATTGCCGCTGAGAATCCTTTAATGCCTAACATAGCACCCATATCATATGCTGGGAAAATGATTGGTGCGATCGCAAGGCCCGCGATTGCTCCGAGTGCAGCGCTCAACACAAAGGAGAAGGAAGACATTCTTTTCGGACTAATTCCCATTAATCTTGCAGCCATTGGATTAACAGAGGATGCTTGGAATGCTTTTCCAAGCATTGTTTTATCGATAAACATGTACATGAGACCGACAACTAACAGCATGATCAAGACAACCCAAATTGATTGGGGTGTAATGGAAGCGCCTCCAATAGTGACAGGAGTATTCTCGGTGAAAGGTGCTACCGTATGCTGGTCTTTCCCCCATACCATGCTACTGATCCCACGGATGAATATCGAAGTTCCAATCGTCAAAATGATTAAGCTGATCGCATCAGCACCTTTGGCTCTTCGTATCAAGAGGAATTCCATTAGCCAACCGATAAGTGTCACAAAGAGAATCGTAGCAATAAAGGAAAGCCAATATGGCACACCCACTGATACGAGTGAAAACATAGTCAATCCGCCAAGCATGACGAATTCTCCTTGAGCTAAGTTAATTACTTTTGTGACACTATAAATGGTGACGAAGCCAAGGGCGACAATTGCATAAATACTTCCAATCGTAATTCCCGTTAATGTGAACTGTAATAAATCTTGCACTCACTTCACGCCCTTATCCAGTTGTTATTGTTATACACTTACAGGCGAACTATTACGCTTATCTACAACACGAGTTGCTTTTCCTTCAGATCTTGGAAGAGCTTTCGGTGCATTGCATACAACATCTACTGAAATTAAACACGAATTTTTCAATTTGTGCTGGATCTTTCGCTTCATATTCATGATGGATTCATGAAGTAAGTCACACCCAACTTGTTCATATAGAGAAATCTCAATCTCGATATGTAATTCAATAGCATCCATAACTCCTTTGCGAATTAATTGAATTTGATAAACAGGTGACAATCCTTCTATTTGAAGTAATTCTCGTTCAATCTCAGATGGAAAAACATTTACTCCACGCACGATGATCATGTCGTCTGTTCTTCCTTTAACACGTGACATACGAGTCGTTGTTCTTCCACACTTACATTTCTCATGAGTAATTGATGCAATATCTCCTGTACGGTAACGGATGACTGGAAGCGCTTCCTTTTGCAAGCTAGTAAACACTAATTCACCTAATTCTCCATCAGCAACAGGTTCAAGGGTATCCGGGTTAATTACTTCTACAAAGAAATGATCATCTGCAATGTGCAGTCCATCTTGAGCTTCATGACATTCAGACGCAACACCAGGTCCCATAATTTCGCTTAATCCATAAATATCTACAGCTTTAATTCCTAGTTTGTTTTCTAATTTTAGACGTATTTCTTCAGACCAAGCTTCTGCCCCAAATATCCCATAGTCTAGATTTGTATCACGAGGATCCATTCCCAGTTCTTCCATTTTTTCGATAATACTCAAGACGTAAGATGGAGTCCCACAAATTCCACGTGGCTTAAGATCATTGATGACCGTGATTTGACGTTCTGTGTTTCCTCCAGAAATCGGTATTGTAGCTACACCTAACTCATCTGCACCTTGATGAAGACCAAGCCCTCCTGTAAACAAGCCATAACCATATGCATTATGGAAAACATCAGACTTCCTTCCGCCTGCTGCGACGATAGCGCGTGCCACTAAAATTCCCCAATTTTTAAGATCACGCTCTGAATAACCGACAATCGTTGGCTTTCCACTTGTTCCAGATGAGCCATGAATCCTTGCAACATCGTCTACAGGAATCGCAAATAGTCCATATGGGTACTGATCGCGGAAATCTTTTTTCTTTGTGAAAGGTAGTTTCTTAATATCCTCTAATGATCGAATATCTTTGGGCTTAATTTGCAATTCATCAAACTTTTGTTTATAAAAACCAACATTTTCATATACGTTTTCCACCGTCTTCTTTAACCCTATAAGTTGTAGTTCTCGCTTTTCGGAAATGGATGCGCTTTCAATCTCTGGATTGTACATAGATAAATCCTCCCTTTTCTCTCATATTACTCTATACGAATATAACGCATATAAAACGATAACTCTTCTATCCGTTATACATAGCAATACATTAATACAACCTTTTCATTAAGTCAACACTAATTTCTGAATATTCTCTTTCAAACAAACTTTATAGACTATTAATTTAGTAGACAAAATACTAAATAAGTAGGTGTATTTAAATGAGATCCTATTTTATGAAATTAATGTTTTTATTAATAACGATATAAATCATGCCGTATAAATAACGTTATATTAATTGCGCTTTTCTTATAAGAGGAATAGTTTATATCGCTATTTATTATAAAAAATAAATATTCTGTATATAAATATATGTATATAAATAATATTGCAAAGTTAATTATTTGAATAGAATAGATATACCCAATCATCTCACACCTCTAATGAAATATTAGTCCATTCCTTCCTTTTTAATAAAAATAAATATTTTTCTTAGCATCTTCTCACTTGATTTCTGCAAAATTAGGAATACACTAGAAAAAGAACTTTTATAAGGGGCAACTACACATGAAGAGAATCATTCAACCTATTTTCCAACACTATTGGAACCCCTATGTCGTCTTATTAATAGCTGGTATTCTTAGTGCTTTGTATTTTGGCTTAACTTCCACCGTCTGGGCAGTAACTGGTGAATTCACAAGACTCGGAGGCGACCTCCTGTTATTACTCGGAGTCGATATCTCGGGCTGGCAATACTTTGATATGGTGCATCTACAAGGTGAGACGTGGAACCGACCAGATGGCTGGATTGTCTGGGGAATGTTCGCAGGTGCGCTCATTATGGTGTTGCTTAGCAATAACTTCAAAATCCGTCTGCCGCAGCAAAAGCGGCGCTATGTACAAGGATTAATTGGCGGAATCATCGCAGGATTTGGGGCGCGTCTAGCACTTGGCTGTAACTTAGCCGCATTCTTCACAGGTGTTCCCCAATTCTCTTTTCACTCATGGATTTTCATCGTAGCAACAGGTATCGGGACTTTCTTCGGTGCCAAACTGACGAAAACACGTTGGTGGAAAGGCAAACCTTCATTGATTCGGGGGAATGCAAAGCCTACGCAACTTAAAAAACGTATAATCCAACCGTATATCGGTGCAGTGATTGCCGTACTTTACATCGGACTCACTATGTACTTCTTCACGTCGGGACAAAGACTGCTTGGCTTAGGCGCGCTATTTGGTCTCGCATTCGGTATTCTAATCGAGCGCGGACAAATTTGTTTCACTTCTGCATTCCGTGATTTATTTCTCGTTGGACGTAGTATTATGGCAAAAGCAATTATTGTAGGAATGGCCGTCAGTTCTATTTTGACGGTCATTGTTATTTCGATCTATGATCTAACGCCAATCACACAAATCGCAGCACTTAGCACGTTTGTAGGCGGTATATTATTCGGTCTAGGCATCGTGATGGCGTCAGGCTGTGAAACAGGTATGATGTATCGCTTGATGGAAGGCCAGTTGCTATTTTTACCGGTTTTTGTGGGTAATATTATTGGCGCTACGTTTCTTGCCTACGCATGGGATCATCTTGGTGTCTCTAATGCATTGGTCAAGGGTGGAGCAAAAATCAATCTGCTCGATACATTCGGACCGATTGGTGCAATTTCTGCCACACTGCTAATGCTTGGAGGACTCTATGCATTAACAGTATATGGAGAAAAACGCTACCATCGTAAATTAGCAATTAAGAGAGGAATGAATATACATGCAAGCTAAAGTAGAAGCGGACTTCACACTCGACCTTCGCGGTGAGTCTTGTCCCTACCCTGTTATTTACACATTGGAGACACTCGAAGGTATGAACAAAGGTGAAATGCTGCAAGTCATCACCGATTGCCCGGGCTCTTTCCGGAATGTGCCAGAAGAAGCGATTGCTCACGGTTACAAATTTGCGCAAGATCCGGTAAAGAACGGTCAGGAATATCTATTTCATATTTACGCATGAGAAAAGGCAGCTATCCATGATTAAGATAGCTGCCTTTTCATTTCCTCACAATTAAATCATATATTCTTTTCCAACGGCTTTGACGGGATCTCCCTCCCCGCTCAATCGTGATCTCCACCCTCTATTTTTCCAATTCGTCATAAGGCGCCCCTTCAAAAATACGGATTCCATCTTTTACACCCTGACGCACCCATTTTATAAACGAAGCCATCATAATAATATGATGAAGACAAGCGCAATGCAGTAATAACGGCTGCTACGTCCGATATCTATCCATGATTCCCTAGCAACAGAAATAGGGCTGTTCCTTGTAATGAATTCCCGGAACAGCCCTTTTGATTAATCTCTTTGCATACCAAACAATGTTACCGCTTACAACAGTTCTGTCTCATCCATTAACTTTTTAGAGAAATCATTTGTTCGTGACTAACATCTCCTCTTCCCTTGTCTCTTCCACTTCTGCTAAGATGGTCGGTTCTTTTTTCGTCTCTTTCACTTCTGCTAAGATAGCCAGGTCTTTCTTCGTCTCTTTCAGCTTTTCCGGTTTAAAAAGTTCCACCTTCTCCTTCGCTTCTCCCCCAGAAATGATTGCAGCCTCTTCTTTTAACCCAATAAATGTTGAGTAGCACATGAAGAGCATCAAGACTGCGATTGGAATGGCTGTGGCAACGAGAGCCGATTGTAGCCCTGCTAAGCCGCCTGTCATGATCAACACGACAGAGATAGCTGCGATGATCACTCCCCATACGATCTTTGTCAGATGTGATGGATTCGGATTGCCATTTTCACTGATCATTCCAAGTACAAATACTGCTGAGTTTGCGGAAGTGATAAAGAAAACAATGACTAGCACCATGGCTAAAATACTCAAAAATACGCTAAACGGCAAATACTCAAAAAATATAAACAGTGCCGATGTAATGTCAGATTCCACCGCCGTTGCAAGTGCAGTCTCGCCCGCATTCTGGATGAACGCAATCGCCGAGCCGCCCATGACCGAAAACCAAGTGAAAGATCCCAATACTGGGATAAAAATCGCACCGAACATGAATTCCTTTATCGTTCTGCCTTTCGAAATCCTGGCTACAAAGCTGCCGACCAACGGAGCCCATGCGATCCACCAGCCAAAATAGAACAACGTCCAACTGGAAATCCATGAACCGTCTCCATATGGCTCCGTACGGAAAGACATGCTGATGAAGTTCTGGGCATAATCACCTATTCCTTGGAAGAATATTTTCATAATCATCTGTGTCGGACCAAAGATAAGCACCAACCCCAATAAAACGAACGCCAGTAACATATTCAAGTTTGATAGATGCTTCATCGCCCCTTGAAGACCGGAAACTGTTGATACCACGTAAATAATGCTAACGGCTATGATGATGATCGCTTGTGTGGAAATGCCGATCGGCACATCCCAGAGGTAATTCATGCCGCTATTGACTTGCAATGTTCCGAAACCGAGCGAAGTCGCAATCCCAATGACGATGGATAGAATGACAATGACGTCGATGGTTTTCCCGAAAGTTCCTCGGATTTTATCGCCGACCAACGGGTAAAAGACGGAACTTAAAGAAGCAGGAAGCTTTTTCCGGAACTGGAAAAATGCTAATGATACGCCGATCACTGCATAACAGGCCCATGCCGAAACACCCCAATGCAGGAAAACGAATTGCATTGCAGTTTTTGCAGATTCTTCCGAATAACCGGTTCCAAAGGGAGGATCGATGTAGTAGGAAACTGGTTCTGCAACTCCCCAGAAGACAAGGCTGATTCCTATAGAAGCACTAAATAGCATACCGATCCAAGTGGCCGTCTTATATTCCGGCCGATCGTCATCATCTCCCAACCGAATATGACCGAATTTGGACATTCCGATATAAATACAAAAAACGAAGAAGATGAAAACGCTTCCCAAAATGAACCAACCTAGATTATTATAGATAAAACTAAGTGAGGAATTGGAGAAGTTCTCTAGCTGCTTCGGTGCAAAAATACCGATACTTATTAAAACTAAGCTAACAGCCAATGAAGAATAAAACACAGTTTTTTTATCTCTCATATTACCGCTCCTATTTCAAAGACCCACTTGTGTCGATGTGTCGGGAATCCCCACACACAGCCAAACGAGCGGGTATTTGTTAAATTTTAATCGGTGTTATTTGCATAACACCGATTAAATCGAATTTAAGCCTTTACTGATTGCAAGTTTCTCATGATGTCTACAATCCGGTCTCCTACTTCTGAAGTAGAGGCATTTCCTTGCATATCGGGTGTCAGCACTTCATCCTCAATCAATAACCGCTCGATGGAATTCACTACCATTTCGCCGTATTTTTCGTAACCGAAATGATCAAGCATTTGACTCGCAGACCAGATAGTTGCTAATGGATTACTGATTCCTTTTCCTGCAATATCGGGCGCCGAGCCATGTACAGGTTCGAACATGGAAGGGAATGTACCCTCCGGATTAACGTTCGCTCCCGCAGCCAGACCGATTCCACCTGCGATTGACGCGCCTACATCAGTTAAAATATCGCCGAATAGATTCGAAGTAACCACTACTTCAAAACGTTTTGGATCTGTGATCATCAGCATGGCAGCGGCATCTACTAAATAAGAAGCTGTTTTTACTTCCGGATAGTCTGCACTTACTTCTTCAAATACTTGATCCCAGAAGACCATCGAATAGTTTAATGCATTTGCTTTACTGATACTTGTCAGGCTACGGCCTTGTTTTTTAGCAGTCTCAAAAGCATAGCGAATAATTCTTTCTGTACCTTTGCGGGAGAATACACCATTTTGCAGGACCACTTCATGCTCCTGGCCTTTAAACAGCCAATCTCCGGCTCCTGAATATTCACCTTCCGTGTTTTCACGGATAAACAGCATATCAATATCTTTACGATCGACATTTTGCAGAGGACATTGGGCTCCGTCCAGCAAAGTCACGGGACGGATATTAACATATTGATCGAAACTTTTACGGATAATTAATAGAAGATCCCATAATGAGATATGGTCTGGAACACCTGGGAAGCCGACAGCCCCTAAATAGATCGCGTCGAATTTCTTTAGTTGTTCAATTCCATTTTCAGCCATCATGCGCCCTTCACGGGTATAATATTCACAGCCCCAAGGGAAGTAGGTGAAATCAAATACGAAACCACCGTCGAGTTCAGCAACCTTTTTCAGTACTTTGATCCCTTCATCAATGACTTCAGGACCGATACCGTCTCCGGCAATTACTGCAATCTTATAAGTCTTCATTCCAGCATTCACCACTTTCATCCTTGATTCCAAACAACTAGCTTCATTTCTGTCATTTCTTCAATTGCATATTTTAGGCCTTCACGTCCTGTACCGCTTTCTTTCACGCCGCCGTACGGCATTTGGTCTACACGGTAAGTAGGTACGTCATTAATGATCACGCCGCCCACTTCCAAGTTTTTCGATGCATAAAGTGCATGCTGTACATTATTAGTATAAATGCCTGCTTGCAGTCCGAAGCGGGAATCATTGACTAGCTCAATAGCAGCCTGCACGGATTCTACTTTATTCACAACAACGATTGGTGCAAATACTTCCTGGCAAGAAACTTTCAGTGAGTGATCAGCATTGGCAATAATCGTTGGTTCAAGTACGCCATTTTGCGCCTGACCACCTGCCAGAATTTCTGCATCACTTTTCTTTGTTTCTTCAATCCAGCTAAGTGTGCGTTCCAATTCCTTCTTCGAAATCAATGAAGAAATATACGTATCATCCACCAGTGGATCGCCCAGCTTCAACTTTTTGGCTGCCGTTGTGAACTTAGTCGTGAATTCGTCATAACGATCTTCGTGGACATATATACGTTGTGTTGAAATACACACTTGACCTTGATTCGAGAAGGCACCCATAATACAGCGATCAATAATAGAGTCAACATCAATGTCCTTATCTATAATCAACGCAGAATTAGATCCTAATTCCAATGTGGTCTTCTTCAATCCGGCTTTATTGCTAATTCCGATTCCGACACTTGGACTTCCGGTAAACGTGACCATTTTAACTCGCTCATCCATGACAAGAATGTCACCGATGACACCCCCTGGTCCCATTATAACATTTAGCACACCCGGCGGAAGACCTGCATCTTTAAATACTTCTGCGATGAATAAGGCAGATAGAGGCGTTTGAGATGCCGGTTTCAAGACTATTGGGTTTCCTGCAGCAATTGCGGGCCCAACTTTATGCGCCACTAAATTCATTGGGAAGTTAAATGGAGTAATGGCAGCGATTACACCGATCGGTTCACGCAATGTATAACCGATGCGTCCTACACCGCCTGAAGCAGCATCAAATGGAATCGTTTCTCCATGAATCCGTTTTGCTTCTTCTGCAGCGAATTTATATGTCTCGATCGTTCTTAAAACCTCGGCTCTTGCAAACATAATAGGCTTCGCGGATTCACTCGAAATGACTGTCGCTGCTTCTTCCGTTCTTTCAGCTAGTATTCTTGCAACATTTTCTAATATTTCGGCACGTTGAAACGCTGGCATGCCTCCAATAACTTTCCTTGCATTATGTGCAGCTGCAATTGCTTGTTTCGTCAGTGCTTGATCCGCCATAGCAACTTCAGCAATTTTTTCATTTGAGTATGGAGAATATAGTGGAGCATAGTTTGGTGCTTCTACATATTCCCCGTTGATCATCAATTGTTTATTAGTTGTTCTATCAAGTAGTTTATTCATTGAGCGCCTCCAGAACCATTTCATGGAATTGTACGATTGCTTGTTCAGATTGTGAGTAACGGCCTTTCTCGAATGCACGTGATTTAAAGCCGAGTTGCTCTAATTCAACCAATTCGATATCTTCAAAGCGAACTTGCTCTGCGAATGTCATTAAGTCTTTTTCTTCCTGAGTCAACTTTTCCAAGCTGTCTTCGCTAAAGTAGTAAGTGTAAACGATTTCAGTATTTTCATGATCAATCGGAACCAATTGGATAGTTGCCATGTTTGCAGGTCCCGGATAAATTGTTAGCATTAAGTTCGGCCATAACCAGAAGAATGATCCGCCTTGCATTTCTGCTTCATCAAGATTTACTTCTCCGTACTGTTTATCAGGCTTAATCATGGAACCTTGCAGAGAGTAGTTTTCACATGTAATGATCTGATAGTCGTCCATGTCCAGTGTGTCAATAAAACTTGGATGCGCTACGTGGCAATGGTCACATTCAAGATAGTTTTCAATAAATGCTTTCCAGTTTGCTTTAATATGACGGGATTTTTTGTGAGTAAATTGCAAGTTCTGCAGGAATTCAAACTTTCCTAGGCGATCGAAGAAATCACCATATGATTCAGCCAACGGTTTTGCATCGTCATCCAAGTTAACGAAAATCAAAGATTCGATTACTTCCATTCTAACCGGGCGAAGGCATGCATCTTTAACACAAGCAGCATCTTCTTCGCTTCGGAAGTTAGGGGCTTTGTTTAGATCGCCATCCGTTTTGAATGTCCAACCATGATATGAACATTGAAGAATTTTCTTTTTGCCTGAATCACTTTTCTCGAGTTTTGTCGCTCTGTGAGGACAAACATTATAAAATGCACGAAGTACTTCATCTGTTCCGCGAATAATGATAATCGGGTCATCGCCAATCTCAGTAGTGAAGAAGGCTCCTTTTTTCTCAACTTGGCTTACATGGCCGACTAATTGCCAGCTCTTTGCGAAAATCATTTCTCTTTCCTTTTCTAATACCTTCGGGTCCGTAAATAAATTGTAAGGCATCGTTCTTTCGAATGTTCTGTCCGTCGCGTTCTGTACTTTATTATAAGCCATTTCTCATTCTCCTTAGAGTTATATTTATATTTTGTGATTCATTAATCAATTAACTAGCTTCAATTGTCTGGCAAGAGAACGGTACATCCGCCATTTTGATGGAATTTGTCGGGCAACCTTCGAATGCGTCTTCCAAATCCTCGATCAAATCTTCTGGTACTTCGGTAATGCCTTCATTGTCATCCAATAATGCAAAAGCAAATCCGTCGGCAGTGTAGTCAAACAATTCAGGGGCAACCGGGTTACATGCCCCGCAAGCGATGCATGTGCTTCGCTCTACCATTGTATATTGTGCCATTTCCTAGCCTCCTATCTAAAATAATTAGTTGACTCCGGCAGTCACTTTCTTAGGAGCTTCTTCCGACTCTCCCATGATGCTGGTACTATGCAGCGGTTGCGTTTTTGCTGTCGGATCGATATATACTTTTGCGCTGCTCACCGCGACAGGCGCTTCACCAAAACCAGATGCAATCAACTTTACTTTCCCTTCATATGTGCAAATATCCCCTACCGCGTAGAGCCCTTCAATATTCGTTTCCATTTTCGAATTGACCACAATGGAGTTTTTCTCTATTTCAAGATTCCAGTCTTTAATAGGCCCGAGTGATGAAACAAAACCGTAATTGACTAGTACATCATCGACTTCAAGCTCTAAAATCTCTTCTGTTTTAGAATGCTTTAGAATTACTTTCTTGATTCTTTCATCACCCAACAATTCGACCGGAACATAAGGTGTCAATCGATCTACTTTGGATTGTTTTAATAATTCCACGCTATGTTCATGTGCACGGAACTTATCTCTGCGGTGAATGATGGATGCTTTTTCAGCAATCGGTTCCAGCATCAACGCCCAATCTACTGCTGAATCTCCGCCGCCGAACAAAGCCACTTTCTTGTCATGGAACTGATTCATATTCTGAACGAAATAATGAATATTCTGTCCCTGGAACTTCTCTTCGCTCTCGATCTCCATCTTCCTTGCTTGGAAAGCTCCGTTACCTGCAGTGACAATAATTGTTCTCGAATAATGTACCCCACTATTTGTTGTCAGTTTGAAAACGCCGTCATTTTCTTTTTCAACTTGCATTACCTTTTCACCCAAGCAGACAGTAGTCGGAAATTGATTCATTTGTTCAATCAAATTATCTACCAGCTCCTGTGCTCTTACTTTAGGAAAACCGGCGATATCATAAATATACTTTTCAGGATACAATGCCGATAGTTGGCCACCCAGTTGTGGCAAACTTTCAATAACTTTTACAGACATTTGTCGAAGTCCTGCATAAAATGCAGTGAATAAGCCGACTGGTCCACCCCCAATAATTGTTATGTCGCTAACTTCGGCTGCTCTGTTCATATTGTGCCTCCTTATTGTCATTTATATAGTCACGGGGTGATCAGGGAATTCCCTAATTCTTGCCACGTTACTAAATACTATTGCAAGTACCGTGCCAACTTTTGAAAGTTGCATAGGAATAAGTTTGTTATCGTATTTTTCACAGAATTCTGTTACAATTGAGTCAATAGTGACTCAGAATTACGTAAATATTCATAGAATTGACTCACATAGCCGAAAGGAAGGTGAAATAGTATGTCCTACGAAAACGAACAAGAGAAAATGGATCTGTCCTTGGAATCACTGCTTAAAATATTGGATTATTCATCAGATGAAATCTATGTATTGGACAAAGAAATAAAAATCGTCTATGTAAATCGAAATTGCGAAAAACATTATGGAATGACAAAGGCTGACGTGGTCGGCAAGTATAATGATGAATTTCTTAACGATGGTTATTGGACCCCTTCCGTAGTTCCACTCGTTCTGGAAAAGAAAACTCCCGTTTCAGTACGCCAACAAACTCATATAGGTGCCGAATTGCTGACTAGGGCTTTCCCTATATTGAACTCGCACAATGAGATCGAATACATTGTGTGCACAGCAATAGAAATACAAGACTTTAAACGGCTTGTCAAAACGGAGGAGCCAAACTTTACAAACTCAATGGATGAAGTTTTTGCAAGTGCTATCATTACGAATAATGGGAAAATGAAAAAAATACTGCGCTTTTGTGAAAAGGTAGCACCTACAGATTCCACAATTTTAGTCCATGGTCAGTCGGGAACTGGAAAAGGGGTCATCGCTTATCAAATACATAAATTGAGTAAGAGAAAGGATGGACCTTTTCTCAATGTAAATTGTGCTGCCATTCCTGGTGACCTATTAGAATCGGAGCTATTCGGTTACACGGCAGGTTCATTTACGGGAGCCAAAAGAGAGGGTAAAGTAGGTTTGTTCGAGGCAGCGGATGGCGGTACCATTTTTTTGGATGAAATCGGTGAGTTGGCTTTGCCCCTACAGGCAAAAGTTCTCCAAGTCATCCAAGATAAGAAGTTTATTCCAATTGGCAGCAACGTAAGCAAGACAGTGGACATCCGGATTATCGCTGCAACCAATCAAGACTTACCGAAGATGGTAGAAAATAAAACCTTCCGCGAGGATTTGTTTTACCGACTCAACGTCATTGACATCCAAATGCCACGATTGGATGAACGCAAGGAAGATATCATTCCTTTAATCTATAGTTTTCTGAATAGCTTTAATATTAAATACCATTCCACTAAAATAATTTCTGAAGATTGCTTAAATGCGCTCTATCATTATTCATGGCCAGGCAATGTGCGACAACTAGAAAACTTAATTGAGCGACTGGTAATTACAAGTGAAGCAGTCATCACTATAGAAGATTTACCGGAAGTAATCTTAGAAAAAGTAAAAGAGATTCCTGAACTTGCCTATTCCAATTCACTTGAAAAAGCATTGGATAATTTAACAGCTACGATGGTCATAAGATCCTATCAAAATTTTGGATCATCGAGGGGCGTGGCATCCGATCTCCAGATCAGCCAGTCAAAAGCATCCCGACTGATCCGGGATTATTGTCGGGACGAGAATTAAGAGAACTATTATCATGAATTTGACAATAATAAAAAGGCTTCACTTGGCACGAGTAATAATATCCCAAGCGGTAGCCTTTTATTATAAATTCTATAGTGTTTTACCTAGTAATTATATTTCAGTATAATTAATTGATCAATTAAATGACCATACATACTTCGTATATTGTGCAATCAAGCGATTGTCTCCATGCTTTAAGTTGGTGTTTATCATTACTCGCTATTTACCTACCATGAAAAACGGTCAGGAATATCTATTTCATATTTACGCATGAGAAAAGGCAGCTATCTTTTAACTGATGGCTGCCTTTTTTATTTCAAATTAAATATTTACAGTTAGTTTTTGTGCAGACTTTCCCTTTATTTTCGCTACGATTACGCTATTAATCGCATTCATATAGGCCAGTGCACTTGCTTTCAAAATATCTGTGTCAGCTGCCTTCGCGATATAACTTTCTCCTTCATATGCAATGGTAATTTTCACTTTTCCTAGCGCATCTTTGCCCCGTGATACACTGCTAATATCATAGCCAATTAACTTCACTTGAATCTTTGTGATTTCAGCAATCGCTGAATACAGGGCATCGATTGGGCCCGTTCCAACAGCACTCGATTTGAAAACTTCGTCCCCTTTTCGAATTTTGACACTAGCGGAAGGGAAACTAGAATTACTGACGACTTGCAGATCTTCAAATTCAAAGAAATGATCACTGTAATTCGTTACATTTTCTTTGTCATGCTTTTCATAATAACTTTCAACTATTACATATAAATCATGATCATACACTTCCTTCTTGAGGTCTGCTAATTTTAGAAATCCTTCAAATATCCCTTCAAACTCTTCAGGCTTCATATAGGTAAAACCAAGTTTTTCAAGGGCGTTTTTCACCGCGTGACGTCCTGACCGTGCCGTCAAAATCAATTCCATATCATCCAGTCCAACATCTTCCGGATGAACGATTTCATATGCATCGCGGGATTTCAATAAGCCGTCTTGGTGTATACCTGATGAATGTGCAAAGGCATTATCTCCCGTAATCGCCTTGTTCACTTGCACATCCAATCCCATGAAGCTAGATACAAGACGGGACGTATTCATAATTTCTTTTGTATTGATTTGTGTGCTCACATTGTAAATGGAGCTTCTTGTTTTTAATGCCATGACTATTTCTTCAAGCGCTGCATTGCCTGCTCGTTCTCCAATTCCATTAATTGTACACTCTACTTTATCCGCACCATTCTTGACTGCTGCTAATGTGTTTGCAGTCGCCATTCCTAAATCATTATGACAGTGAACACTTAATAATACGTCTGGATTCAGGTTCTTCATGCGGTCATTTAATCTATAGATCATCGCACCGAATTCCTCAGGCTCTGCAAAACCTACTGTGTCAGGTACATTAATCATTGTTGCACCCGCCTTCATAACCGATTCGACTGTATGCCATAAATACTCGAACTCCGAACGTGAAGCATCTTCCGTTGAATACTGTACTTGCGGCATTAATGTTTTTGCATATTTCACCGCATCTACACCTATTTGCAGAATCTGTTCCTTTGATTTATTGAACTTTTTCTCCACGTGAATATCAGAAGTGCCTAGCACCATATGAATCATTGGGTTTTCTGCATACTTTACTGCATGATAAACCGAATCTATATCTGCCTGAACAGCGCGTGCCAGTGCTGTGATCATAATGTCATTTGTATTGCCTACTCTCTGCGCAACAGCCTTGACCGCTTCAAAATCACCTTGAGATGAAGCAGGAAAACCAGCTTCGATTATATCGACGCCAAGCTTCTTCAGCTGCTGAGCAATCTCCACTTTTTCATAAAGATTCAATTTAGCTCCTGGTACCTGTTCTCCATCACGTAATGTCGTATCAAAAACCCAAATTTTTCTGCTCATCTCTTTGCACTCCTTTTTTTAAAAAAATAAATACAAAAAACCCCGTCTCTATATCGAAATATAGAGACGAGGTTATACTCGCGGTACCACTCTAATTGATTCGCCATACTTGGCCAATCCACTTATCGACAGCTATTACTGTCTATCCCGTTAACGGAGGAAACCGACGTCCCTTACTGTAGAAATTTCAGGGAGTGACTCATGGATGAGTTCAAAATGTGCGCCTGCTGATTTTCACCAACCATCAGCTCTCTATAAAGACACAAAACATTTTTACTGGTTCCATTCTTAGTCTGCAATGTAATATTAAACGTAATACTACATTGCGCAAAGCAACTTGTCAACCATTTTCAAATAATTCCATGTATTCAACAAAATGATTTGCGAGAAATATATTATCATTTTTTGATAAATATGCTTTTTGATGTGTATCTATTAACAATGACTCAAGTACCAAAAACCTATACTTTTCTATTTTCATTTGACATCACTTCCATTCATTCACTAGTATAGTAGACAACTAATTCGTAAACCGAAACATAACAACTAGATGTTTGCGTAGTCTCAAACTACAAAAGGAGTCGGTGCCAATGAATGCGTTTACCAAATGGGTGGAAATTATCTCGGATTTTTTATGGGGATTACCCATCATTATTTTACTAATAGGAGGTGGACTGTTCCTCACAATTCGTCTGAAGTTCTTCCAGTTCCGCTATATGCCTCATATTTTTCATCAAACTTTCGGAAAGATCATGTCGAAAGGCTCTGGGGATGGTACGCTAACCCCTTTCCAAGCAACAACCTCAGCACTTGCATCCACAATGGGAGCTGCAAATATTGTCGGAGTTCCTGTAGCCATCGCACTCGGTGGACCTGGTGCAATCTTCTGGATGTGGATGGTGGCACTGATCGGAATTGGCACGAAATATTCCGAGGTCGTGCTCGGCATCAAATATCGTGAAAAGAACGCTGCCGGTAATTACGTCGGCGGTCCGATGTATTACATAAAAAAAGGACTTGGTTGGAAAAAGGTTGCGTATATCTTTGCATTTGCCCTCATGTTAGAAGTTATGGCGAGTACTATGGTGCAATCTAACTCTATCGCTACGACCCTGGAAGGTTCATTCGGTTTATCTCCAATTATAACGGGAATTTTCGTCGCTATACTTGTTGGACTCATTTCATTTGGTGGAATTAAAGCAATTGGGCGCGTAACGGAACGTCTAATTCCATCAATGGTCGTAATCTATATTTTAACTGCTCTCATTATTATCGGCTTTCATGTCGATGCAGTGCCTGCAGCATTTGGATTGATTTTCACACATGCATTCCAGCCGATTTCAGCAGCAGGCGGATTCGCAGGTGCTGGTGTGGCCGCGGCCATTCGTTGGGGACTCGCCCGTGGATTATATTCCAATGAAGCCGGTATCGGTACCGCGCCGATTGCCCACGCAGCTGCGGTGAATAGTCATCCCGCCAAACAAGGTTTCTGGGGCGTCTTTGAAGTCGTCGTGGATACATTGATTGTTTGTACTATGACCGCGCTAGTCATACTGACAACAGGCGTCTGGAAAGTCATTGACGCAGACAACGCGGCGAACATGGTGACAGAAGCGTATAGTACGGTATTTGGAGCTTCTATAGGCGGGATTATTATATCCGTCGTATTATTCCTATTTGTTATTACAACGATTGTAGTCATCATTTATTACGGTGAAAAACAAGCAGAGTTCTTATTCGGACCCAACTTCTCCGTCGTCATACGCATCGCATATATTGCGGCTATTATAATCGGAGCACTTGGTGGATTGCAGTTCGTCTGGAAATTCCTTGACCTACTACTCGCAATTGTAGTGATTCCTAACGTGATTGCGGTACTATTCTTAAGCGGACAAGTACGTGACATTACGAACGATTACTTTACAAACCTCTATCCAACAGAAAAGAAACAAAAGAAGAAGTCTTGATGTAAATGGCAAAAAAGGCAGAAGTCCGCGGACTCCTGCCTGTTTTTTATATGATTTGATCACTTCATCATTTCTTCAATAAGCCCTACCGGTACATAAGTCTTCCTCGGTTCAAGTAGCTCCGGTGTCGCTTCAAATTGCATCAATGATTTATTGTAGCCGTATTCCTTCTGTCCGCGAGTAATCGTATAAGATGGAGCACCTTTTGATATGATCGCACCCACACCAGTCGAATCCACGACATATCCGAGTTTCTCAGCAAGCAAGCGAAGTGGTACCATCTTAACGCCGTCGACCATATAATGATCGTCTTCTATAATCTGTTCTACGGTGGTATCTTCATCTACTGTATTTACGTCTAGTATCACTACTTTCTCCGGTGTTGTCTTTGCTGGAATACTTCGAGTTGTTTCTTTGTAGAATACTAGCAAGTCTTTGCCTTTCAAGTCGTCAGCGTTCACTTTATTACCCGAAGCACTGGAAATGTCCGTACTGTCCTCTACATTCAATTGAAGTTTCAAATATGGATCCACCAGTTCATCATCAAATATTCCAACTACTGCTGTGTTTGCTTCATCTTTCTCGACAATAACAGCATCTGGAGTGTACTGCGGTGGGTAAATCATAACCATTGGTTTATCTGCATGGGTATAAGCAGACACTTTATCACCTTTTTTCAATTCTACCTTCTTTCCCGTATTATTAAAAATTAGCGTTTCTTTTGTAATAGCCAGTACAAAAGACTCTTCTTTCCATTTAATTGTGTAAAGTGTTAACTCATCGTTCTTTTCCATGCCATTAATTGTTCCTTCTACTTTAACAAAAGCTTTTTCATCCGATGTCACTTCCGCCTTCACTTCCTCTTTCGCACTAACTGCTTCAGGTACCGCCACGCCACCAATAAGCAATGCTGACATTGCAAATGGTATAATTTTATTCAATTTCATAAAAAATCCGCTCCTTACTATAGGTTCTATATAGTAGTTCGTTTGTGAGTCAAAAAGGTTACGATACTTTTCATGAAAACCTTTCTTTCTACAGACGCCTAATAGCCAGCCATCCCAAAATATGAGATAATACAACTAACAGAACGAACGTACTATTAACGAAATTGAGGTGTTCCTATGAAACCGGTCATTTTAGCTGAAAAACCGAGCCAAGCAAAAGCCTATGCAGATGCATTCACTACTCGCAAACATGATGGCTATACAGAAATCCAGCCATGCCAGACATTTCCACAAGGTGCCTTTATTACGTGGGGTGTCGGTCATCTAGTGGAATTAAAAGAACCACATACATACAATCCTGCATGGAAACGCTGGTCACTCGGCAGCTTGCCTATCTTGCCGGAACGCTACGAGTTTCAGGTTGCCCCTGGTAAGTATAAACAATTTCAGGTCGTTAAGAAGCTCATTCGTGCAACGGATTATGTCATTAACGCTTGTGACGTCGATCGCGAAGGCTCCAACATCTTTTACTCCATCTACTACATGACGGGAGCTCGTAACCAGAAGATTGAGCGACTATGGATTAACTCGCTGGAATCGGATGAAGTACGCAAAGGTTTCCAGAATCTACGAGATAATCGACAAGATCTACAACTCTATGAAGAAGCAAAGGCGCGCCAAATCAGTGACTGGCTCGTAGGCATGAATGGTTCTAGGCTTTATACACTGCTGTTGAAAGCCAAGGGAGTTCAGGAGGTGTTCCCTATTGGACGTGTGCAATCACCGACCGTTTATTTGATTTATCAGCGCCAATGCGAGATCGAGACATTTGTGTCAGAGCCGTTTTTCGAAGCTGAAGCTATATTTACTGCCGAAAAAGGGGCATATAAAGGAAAAGCCAAATTAAAAGAACCGAAGCGAGAATTAATTGCAGAAGCTCTAAACAGTCGCAACATCACCAAGCGGACTCCTGGGGTCATAACAGAGTTGACGAATACAGATAAACGAACGCCGCCGCCACAGTTACACTCCCTTTCTACCTTGCAGGCAACAGCCAATAGACGTTGGAAAGCGAGTCCGGCAACTGTATTAAAAACAATGCAAACCTTGTATGAAAAAAAGCTCGTCTCTTATCCAAGAACTGATACAAGGCATATTACACCGAGCGAATTCACATACTTGGAAGCGGCCATAGAAGACTATCAAAAATTGATCGAACAGCCATTTGAAGTGGCTTCGCGTACACCTAAAAAACGCTATGTTGACAGCTCAAAAGTACAAGAGCACTATGCAATCATACCAACGAAAAAACTACCAACACCAGCAGCACTGACAAAGTTGTCACCACTCGAACGTAATCTGTATGAGGAAGTCATTCGGACGACGCTAGCAATGTTCCACCGCGATTACTTGTATACCGAAACAAAAGTCACTACTGACGTCAATGGATTGCTGTTCTTCACGACGGGTAAAACCGAACGTGATACAGGTTGGAAAGAGCTTTTTTCTGCACCAAAGAAAGTAAAAGACTCTGAAGAACCAGCTTTACCACCACTTGAACGTGAGGAAACCGTGCAAAGTGAAATCAGTATAAAAGAAGGCGCAACTCAGCCGCCCAAACCGTATACTGAAGGTCAGCTCATTGCGATGATGAAAACATGTGGGAAACTGGTGGAAGATCAAAGTGAGACGAATATCTTAAAAGAAATAGAAGGTCTTGGAACGGAAGCTACACGAAGCGGCATTATCGAGACGATTAAAAAACACGGCTATATTTCCGTGACAAAAAATATCGTATCCATCACAGACAAAGGACGCGTACTATGCCAGACCATCGAAGGTAGTCTGCTTGCCAGCCCTTCCATGACAGCGAAGTGGGAAACATACTTGAAGAAAATAGGGAATGGCGAAGGTACAAGTCAACACTTTCTGGGCAGCGTATCAAAGTTTATTCAAAAACTGATTGAAGATGTACCAGTTCAGCTCGAAAAACAAACGATCGATATCGTGCTACCACCACGCCCCTCATCGGGCAAAGGCTCGTATACACGAACTGAAGTTGCTCCCTGTCCGCGATGCGGTAAAGGAAACATTATTGAACATCCAAAATTCTATGGCTGTAGTAACTATAAAAATGGTTGTAAGCAAACTTTCCCAGGACTCTTCTTGAAAAAGAAACTAACGGTGCCCCAAGTGAAATTGCTCTGTACTAAAGGTCAAACGAACGTCATCAAAGGCTTCACCTCAGCTGACGGGAAAAAGTTTGATGCTTCTTTGGAGCTAAAAGACGGTAAACTAAACTTAGTCTTTATGTAAATTAAATACTGATACAAAAAGAAGCAGCACAAAGCTGCTTCTTTTTTCATGATATTGTTATTACCTATACTAGTGTAGTACTTTCTTTACACCTTTAAAGTACAGGAGATAATAACCGAGATATTGATTGCTTAAACTTAATCAGCAATGATCGCTCCTCATAACGTTCTTTCGTCAGCTCAGAACTAAGTTTTGTATCTTGACTAAACAAAACTGTCAGTTGTTTTGCTACTTTCTCATCATATACAATCGCAGTCACTTCAAAATTCAACCGGAAGCTTCGTGAATCGATATTCATAGTACCTACTACTGACACTTCTCCATCCACTACAATCGTCTTCGCATGCAGAAAGCCATTCTCATATAATAATATTTTCGCTCCATAATCTAGCAAATCACCGACATACGACCAAGTAGCCCAGTAGACAAAAGGATGATCTGGCTTACATGGAATCATAATCTGTACATCAATCCCTGATAATAATGCAATTTTGCAAGCATCCATAAAACTTGTGTCTGGGATAAAGTATGGTGTCTGTATGTAGACACTTTTTTTAGCAGATAATAATAACTTGATATACATGTTCTTCAGATGTTCCGTCTCGGAATTCGGCCCACTTGAGACAATCTGTACTGGGCTTGTGCCGTTCTGTTTTTCAGTCTGGAATATGAAGTCTCCCAAGTCCCCCAGCTCTTTTTTACTTGCTTGGTGCCAATCTAGAACGAATTTCCCTTGAATATGATTGACCGCACCACCCCTAATTCTGAAATGGGTATCGCGCCAATAACCAAATTTCTTATCCAGGCCAAGATACTCATCTCCGACATTGAATCCGCCAATGTACGCTATTTCTCCATCAATGATACAAAGCTTCCGGTGATTTCTATTATTCACACGAAAATTTATTAGTCGGAACATTGATGGAAAGAATACTTCCACACTTCCACCCGCTGCCCGTAATTCGTTATAGAATCTAGGCGGTGTTTTCTTCGAGCCTACCTCATCATACAAGAGCCGTACTTTTACTCCCTCTTTCGCTTTTTGAATCAATAGATCACGCAACCTAATGCCAAGCGAATCGGACTGAATAATATAATACTGGATATTGATCTCTTTCGTTGCAGATCTAATATCCTCAAATAATGCCGCAAACTTTTTATGTCCGTCGTCAAAGATTTCAATATAATTATCTTTGGAGAGTAGAGCGTGAGACGATTTCAAATTCATATGGATTAATTCCGTATGTTCTTTTAATAATGGATTGCTTTCCAGTCTGGTCAAGTTTTCCGGTCGCAGTTGTTTGTCCACTTCCGTTTTCTCAGCCTTTCTTTCTGCAACGGAAAGATTATAGAAGTTTTTTTGTTTTAAACTTCGTCCGAAGAACAGATAAATAAAGAAACCAACAATAGGCAGAAATACTAGAACCATAATCCACGCCCATGTATTTCCTACATCTCTTCTTTCGATAAATAAAACCGATGCCAATAGCAGAATATTAAGGATTGTGACGATAGATAAGAGCAGTGTAAGGATATTACCAAATTTCATTTCGAGCAATATCCCTTGAAGTTCTATCATTTTTTCCGCTCCATTTCATTAGAAAGTAGTCTTAAATATAGCATATAGCACAAATTCTCGCCGTTATTTCTACAAAATTCATTTAGGCGAAGATTCAGCTTATAGTATGCAAACACTTTCAAAAATGGAGACTAGTAAAATTAAAGATCTATTTGTCCTTTTCACACATATCGCTAGTAAATAGAGAGATATTGTATTTGAATCAAGTATATATTCCCCGAGAAATAATATAGCAATAACTAGCCATCTTCAATTGAAATTGAGATCACAAGAATACCAAAAATGATTCCAAATTTCCTTTGTAACCGATATAACTAATAAATTTCTATGCGGAATCTTCTGTACTACTGAAAAACTCTTCTTTTAATCGTTTTCCATAGGCTTGTCCACTTTCACCACGCTGCCTCGGAAACTCTTGCATCACAATTGGCAATACTCTTTCCCACAAAACATTCATCACATAGATATCTCGATCAAATTGATAGTCCAATTCATTTAGCGTTAATTGTAGCGATTTCGCATATCTTCGTTTTTCTGCATCCCAAATCGTTGAGACATTCTCTTTAATATATGCATCTATCTCATCTTCGGTTACCGTAATTCCGTAAGCTTCTTCCGCAATATCTAAAGCATCTTCATAATGATCTGTTTGCTTCTCCGCGATACCTCTAAGAAATGGGGAAGAGTGCTCTTGCTCTGTCAGATTATTATTTACGCGTAAACGAAACTCTGTCTTATTTGTGGAAAACGATTGATCTAGCTGATTATTATGAATTCCTGATTGGATAGATTTCAGCTCCTCTGCAATTTCCGGCATATCTTTCAGCACTTTTTCCACGGATTGATTCATCTGGGCGTAATCTATTCCTATCGTTTCAATCTTTTGTTGTTCCGAACTAGCCGTTTGTTTAATCAACAACGTCCCAGCAATCAAGACAGTAAAACAAATCATAATGAGGTGAAACCGATTGCGAGCAGTCATAGTCATTCGCTCCTTCATCTGTTAGGTCGCTCTAGTATGCCATAAGGGTTATGAAATATTTGTTGAAACTACTGATTATCCGTAAAAACTTTCCTTTATAATTCGACAATAAAAAGCCCAAGAACCTGGTATGATCCGGATTCTTGGGTAACTATTAATGACGTGCAGTAGGTGTTTTTTCAATCATGAATGTTACAACTACGAATAAAGCAAAACTCACTAATAGCACGGTACCGCCTACTATATAGAATATGAGTGCGAATACTTCATTGACATTGAAGGGTTGCATGAACTGTAACCACATACCCGCCGTTAAACCTATCGCACCGATAATCCCTGTCCAGCCTTGCAATGTTAATAGCTTTCTAGCACGGACTCGGTAAATCTTGTAGAACACACCCCACGAAAATACTGACAACCAACCTACAAGTAAAATATGTGCGTGAATGGGACGGAACGCGTATGAACCTGCACCCGCCATATGGGAACCGAGTACCGTTCCAATTAAACCGAAAATCGCCGCAATGCGAATCAATCGTAAACTCCACTTTTCTTGCATAAGATATTTCCTCCTGTCATCTTTCTACTACAATTATCATAACACCCCAAGATGAACGGAAGATGAACTGCCTGTTACAATTTAGGTAAATACACGATGAATGTCGTACCTATACCTAACTCACTGACTACTTCTATACGGCCGTCATGAAGCCGCACCACTTGTTCAACAATAGATAATCCAAGGCCCGTCCCCTCTACTTCACGTGTTCTTGAGTGATCTGCACGATAAAAACGGTCAAAGATTCGATTCTTTGTATCAGGTGAAAGACCGATTCCTGTATCTTTAATAGAGAAACAGATTACATGTTCCTGCTCGGTCAATCGAATATCGATCGTTTCTCCATCCGGTGAATACTTCAGTGCATTCGACAATAGATTCTCCCATACTTTCTCAAGAAAAGCAGGATCCCCTTTAAACGTGATATCATCAATTTCGAGCATGATCGACATCTCTTTTTCTTGAAATAGCCATTGGAATTTCCGTACTGTTTCCCTCACTTGCTGATCAACTCGGAAGACTCTTTTCTGCAATGGAGAGATTAGTTGATCGAGTGATGTCAGCAATAATAACTGCTTCGTCAAAGTCGAGAGTCGTTCGGTTTCCGTTTGAATGATTCCTGCATAACGTATACGTTCATTAGCGGGTAGCTCTTCATCCGATAACAAGTCTGCATAGCCTTTAATATTCAATAAAGGTGACTGAAAATCATGCGACACATCACTGACAAATGCCTTTCGAATCTGGTCGTTCTCACTCAAACGATCAACCATCTGTTGAAAGCTCTTTGCAAGTTGCCCAATCTCATCACGTCGATCAATTGACAAGTCACTCGTAAACTGCTCCTCACCTACCTTCTTTGTCGCTCTTGTCAATACAACAATTGGTGCAATCAGTTTGCGCGCAACAACGAGCATTGCGAGAATGCTGATAATCGCCATGACAATGACCATGCCACCAAGCAAATAGTGAATTTCAATGAAAAGCATTTTAATATCTGGACGCAAAAACAATGCATATATCTGACCATCGTACATAAACGGTACACCTACTGTATTAGCTGACTCATTAGAGAAATACCCCGTCACGAACGTCTCCGCCCTTAGATCTCGCATGCCATGATAGACTTCGCCATCATAGACTTTCTGAATCGCTTCATCCTCAAGGTTATCATCGCGAAACGCTTCACCATAGATAGTTGAATCACCTGAAGGCTGTTTGACGAGTAGTTTATAACCCGTACTAGCAAGCATATCGAAGTATGCATGTAAATCTATACCGTTATTCGCTTCAATGAACAATGCAATTTGCTCAGCAACTCGAACATTCTTTGCATCATTCTCTTCTTTCAAGTAACGGTGATAATATGTATTAACGGAAAGAAACGCTAGAATTGCACTCACCAGCATGATTCCAACTGTTAAAACGAGAAACTTTCCGTACAGCGACTTCATTCCGAAACCTCAAGCTTATAACCAACACCACGTATCGTTACAATTTTCACCTGATTCGTAAGCTTCTCAAGCTTGTCGCGTAAGCGTTTGATATGTACACTCAACGTCTGCTCATCCCCTTCATAATCAAAGCCCCATACACGTTCTACTAACACTTCTCGTGTAAATACCTGACTATGACGAGAAGCTAACACTGACAACAATTCAAACTCCTTTAATGGAAGTAGTAATGACTTCTTACCAAGCACTACTTCATAACTCTGTCTATTAATCACTAACGGACCGACTTGAATCATCCGGTCCACAGCTTTGTCATAACGCCGCAAAATTGCATGGATCCTGAACAATAACTCTTTCGGTTCAAACGGCTTCACCAGATAATCGTCTGATCCAGCCAAAAAGCCTCGCTCCTTATCTTCCATCTCACCTTTAGCCGTCAACAACAAAACGGGAATTTCCGTATCTTCACGAAGCTTCTTTGTCAGCGTATAACCGTCCATACCTGGCATCATCACATCAACCACCGCTAAATCTGGCCACTCTCTATCGACTACCTTAAGCGCCTCTAGCCCATTCATTGCCTTCACAACGGTATACCCCGCCTGTCGCAAATGAATACTAACCAACTCTAAAATATGTATATCATCATCTACCACCAAGATCTTCATTTAGATCGCCTCCACCTTTTCCACTCTGCATTCAATAACCCAGAAAGAATAATAATCACTGCTGTTAGATAAAACCATAACACAAGCATAATAATTCCTGCCAATTGTCCATATAGCCTAGAATAATCTACACGTGATACATACTCTCCGAATAGTAATGAAACCAACTGCCAGCCAAATGCTGAAAGTAAAGCGCCCGGCAATGCTTCTTTCCATTTCATCTTTCCCGTTGGCATAAGTTGATAAAATAATAGGAAGAACAAAAATAGAAAGCACGTACCAAGACCCCACTTTATATTAGGCCAAATATACAACCAGCCTTCCCATGCATCGAGCACATCATAATACGCAATGACAGTATGTATAAGTTTTTCAATCAATGGCAAAAATAGCGACATCGGAACAATAAGCATGAAAAGAATTGTTACACCGAGATTGCGGATTATACTAATCCATAGCGGCTGCTGGTGAAGCTTCCGATTCGCCATGTCCAATGAACGGGCAAATGATTGTACCGCAACGGATGTCGTCCACAATGCAGCTAGCACACTGAGTGCAAGCAACTTGCCATGACTTTTATAGAGTACGGACTGAACACTTTGCTCAATCAACTGAAAAGATTCATCTGGCACGAATGGACGTATTAACGCTAAAATACTAGCCTCTTCCAAAGGTAGAAATTGCACAATTGACAATACTACTAGTAAAAAGGGCAATATGGAAAGTAACAAGTAATAAGCATTCTGCGCCGCCTGATCAAAAAAGCGTTCTTTAAAGAAGCGTTTAACTATCATCATGATCACGGAATCCCCTCCACTACTATCCTACGTGTCATACTACCAATATACCCCAACAAACCAGAGACTATTAGGGTAAATAAAATTTTATATAGAAATTTATTGTTCTTTTATGTGGAGTAGTGGATAAGGGCAAATAGTGGTGAACTGTTGGTGTGAGATATTGAGCAGATTTGGAAGGTTATAGAGCGGTTACAGTGATTTATAGAGCGGATATGTGGTGCGATTGAGCACTTCTCGTGACTCTTTGAGCGGATAGACGAGATGAATGAGCGCTTGCCGTGACTCATTGAGCGATTAAGTGGAACAATAGAGCACTAGCCCTGATACATTGAGCAGTTAAGCAGCACAATAGAGCTAATAACCCAGATCTATAAGTGAGTAAAGTACGAATACATCATCCTCAATTCAATCTATTTCCATTATAAAACACAAAAAAGCCACTCCCCAAAGGGAATGGCTTCGTGCCTAGCAACGTCCTACTCTCACAGGGGGAAACCCCCAACTACCATCGGCGCTGAAGAGCTTAACTTCCGTGTTCGGTATGGGAACGGG
>NZ_PDYL01000007.1:0-180381 GCF_002743035.1 Sporosarcina sp. P12(2017) | reverse complement strand
AATGAAAGTAATTGTTCAAGCATGTCAAAATGATGGTTGATAGACATAAAAAGAACTCCTTTCAAAAATGATGGTATGTATCTTTACCATCTTTTTGAAAGAAGTACACCTATTTCTTAAGTTGACAGCTATGGCGGTCCGAGCCTCCTCGTTCGCTGCGCTTCCTGCGGTGTCTCGAACTCGCACTGATCCTCCCAGAGTCGCCCCCATCTTCCGCTCCAATCCTACTATTATAGTGGATGGAAGTAATTCAATCACTGGCAGTAAAGTGTAAATTGTTGTTGTTATTAAACTTGCTTAAGTTCAAATAAAAGTTCAACTGCAAAAGCAATCACAAGCGGAACTTCAATGAACCACGAAAAATATCACCCACTCTGATTGCAAGGGATTGGAGCGTAGGAGGGGCGACTCCGGAAGGATCAGCCCGATCAGGTGAGACCACTAAAGGAGCACAGCGACTAGGGGGCTCACCGCGGGCCCTTCGGAACGCGTCCCCTCCGAAGCGCAAATCCCCAACCCAACAACCCGTCAGCCTCTGCCACTCAAAACCTCCTAGTCCATTAGATTCATTTAATTTTCTGAATCTTGAAAATAAGTAAAAATAGGTTATGATGGTAACTATCAGGGAAGACTATGAATATAAAAGGAGTGATGAGCGATGAACCTAGAAAAAACTATTGAGTTTACATGGCAGGACTTTGCACTAGGCCTTGGCGGATCAGGACTATTCGTAGTGGCGCTCCATTTCCTGACACTATGAGAAACCGCATAGCACAACGCACATAAAAACACCTCAACGTCGACGCACATAAATGCGCTTCCAACTGAGGTGTTTTTAACGTTTTAGTGTGATGATCAAATCACTCGCAGTCCTTCCATCAACTCCTTAAACAAGAGTTGGTTTTTCGTTTCTAGCGCATAATCTACCATTCGTTCCCAATTATCTTGCTCCAACTTCTCCACCAAACCGTCCGCTTCACGCATGTACTCTTCCTGTAGATGGCCTTCCAATCCCATCGCTCCTTCGAGTATAGTCGACAAATGTAAATGCAAATCGGAAACTAGCAACAATTGATAAAGTGGGATCCGGATAAATCTGCTGCCTCGCTGAAAGACGAACACTTCTCCTAAGTTCTCAATCTGCAGATTTTTCGTATTCACAACGATTTCTTTACCTTCCTCGGGGATGAATTGAAACACCTCATCGTTTCGCTTAATCGAGAAATATTGATAAGCGAATACAAGGCGTAAGTTGAACTCTTCTTTCCTGGTGAAAAATGGCTTGATTCGCTGTATGACTAGCATATCTTCCCCCTCCTCCTCAGTAATTCGAATTTTCCGATTATTATTAATATATCACATTAAAGAGGATTTTGTGCATGATATGAGTTGGAAACCTTCTAATATACCAAGAGAATTTTTCAGAAAACGGTCATAGTGGCGAATGACGCCGTCTTTCGGGTTATTCATCACGCCCTACAAGGAAGGTTTTGGACACTGGCTGATACTCAATGTTTCCTTCTCGCAATTGTTCCAGTAATTGCTCGCTCGCATCGACATTCGTTTTCTCGTAAGAAAAAATCATTTGATGGTTTGCGTACGAGATGACGACTTGCTCGAACATCATCTCTGCGCGAGCGACGTTATACAAATATGTAACGTTGCCATTTGGATCATGGACGGATTTTTCGGAGTATTGTTCGAGAGATTCGAAGAAACATAGCTCACTTGCGATTACGGGTTTCGGTTTTTGTACACGGTGCCGCAATTGAGGTAAGTGTAAAATCAATTGCACTTTTTCTATCACTTTCGCCTACTTTCTATTTTTTATCACAATCTTCTCATAATATTGTAGAAAAATCTCGGATTTGTCAATTCATCAATTCATATTGTCTAAATGACAATTTAACGAAATACCGGATTCTTTTCTTATACGATGGCGAGAAAAACGGGTGATGAAAATGAGTTTCGGAACACAATTACGAGAATACCGCGATGAGTATTTACAAATTTCACAAAAACAGATGGCAGAGGATCTTGGAGTCGACGGGGCGACGATGTCCAGATATGAATCGAGTGAACGAGTTTTCCCGATCTATTTAGTGCCGCTCATCAAAGAAATCTATAATATTCCGGATGATGTATTGCTTGCGATGATTTTGGACAAACCATTAAAGACGGTACGCCCTTTTTCAAATCAAACACTCGACAGTACCGCCACATACAAAAACGGGTTTCTTGCGCAGTACGGATCACTAATTGAAAACGAACCACTGTTGAAAGAATTTATTTTACGAGCAAATTCATTGAACCACGAGAACCGTCAATTGTTGCTGTCAGGCATGTTGAACCTTATGCAGCTATTCGATAATCAAACAGGTAAATGAAATTAGATGGTTTTTATGTTTCTCAAGTTGTGGTAAAGAACCGATAAAAACGGTATAATAGGAGGAATGCTTAAGTAAGGAGTGGATTCGGTGGCCATCACTATTGAACGAATCGCAAATATGCACGAATCACAAATTGAAGAATTCATGAATCATATTAAACATACATTTCAGCCGTCTGTCGCTGCACAGGCGGAAATTCTACGCAAGGCCGCTTCACTTGTACGTATGAACGCAATTGGTGCGTATCGCTACACGGAAACCGAGCAATCCTTAATGGCCAATATTTCAGGTACAGAGTCGGAATTCGCACGTCTTTCTTTCATGACGATGGAACCGTACTGCACGTGTGCCGACGGAGACTGGTGCGCGCATCAGATCGCGGTCGTCTTTCATTTGTACTCGCAGTTTAATTCATTATCAGATTGGCTCAATACGTGGCGCCAGTCCGGGACTGTGCAGACACAATTGTCGATCAATGAGCGGACGCCAGAAGCTTGGTTGAACGCGTTATCCGTATTAGTGAAGCCGCTTGCCGAGTTGAGCCCGAGTGACGGACCGACCGGTTTCTTGCATTATGCTTCCAAAATTGAACATCAGAAGACGCGGCTTTCTCCTTTTGAATGGGAATGGAAGCCGCTCTTTTCGCTGTACTATCAGCTAACGTTATTGCGAGCGGCATGGCCTTTCCTAAATAGCGAGCTATCGGCGAATGATTCCTATCATTACGGCAAATGGCAACTGACGATTTGGCTCAATGAACAAATGTCCGAAATTAAAGCGAGCATTAAACAACTGAGTTCGAAATCACGTCTATTTGAGACGGATGCATTTCATATGAAGCTGAAAGATTTGATTCATTCATTCGCAATAGACGAAGAAGGTTTATTCTCGAAGCGTTTTGAAGCGTTCCGTCTTGTCTATACTGAGCTTTATTCTGATGAGGCTGAATTGACAGAGGAGATTGAACGCCTGCAAAAGGAAACGGCAGAAGATGCGCCATTGTTCCGTGCGTTTCTCTATTTGACGTCGGGCCGTTTTGACGAGCTTGACGAGGAGTTGAATACGCTAGATGCTACTGCTGTTCCCCAGTGGTTGGCATTTGCGCTTTATGCCAAGGAAGATGAGGATTTTGATATTGTGCAGTCGATTATGCAGCAATTACTCCCTCATTTAGCCGAGCATTATCAGCAGCTTGCAGCGCGTAACCGTTCAGCGTTCGCCGAAGATATCGACGAGTTGCTGTCGCTGTCTGATGTTTCAGAAGCGCAGCGCGATCAACTGTTCCAATCGTATGGACCGGAAGCAAGTCGTGCGTACGGCAAGTTTTTATTCGAACGTAATCGTTACGCCGAATGGGCTGCGCTTATGCATTTAACGCGCGGGTCAGTCGATATGATTGACAGCTCTGCGATGAAAACGGCGCTCGCGGAAGATTCGCAAGCGGTGTTCCCTCTCATGCATGCTGAAGCGTTGAAATTAGTCAAAGAGAAAAATCGAGATAGCTATCGCCGTGCGGTGCGTTTGTGGAAGCAAATGAAGACTGCCGCAAAGCGCGATGGCCGCAATGAATTTTGGAACCGTTATGTCCATACAGTCCGCCAGCAATTTCCACGTCTGCGTGCACTGATGGAAGAGATGGAGAAAGGAAATCTACTTCTATGACCGATTCGAACATCTTACAACTTTCATTAGAGCTAACGTTACAAGAAGGACAAGACGGCCTCTTCATCGTGTCCGCGAATGTCGCAGGTGAAACGCGCAAGATCGATGCCGATATGTTGGTGTCGTATTTATTTTATTCGGATGAGCCTACGATGTACGGCATGTTGGTGGAGCAGCGGGATAATTGGCTCGATGTATCAATCGATATGTTGCTTCGCTTATTCTCGGCTGGTAGTCATCCGTATGTGCAATACTCCGGTGCGACGTCTGACGATCAACAAGTGCTGACTGACATTCGTGAAGCCGCGACGTTGTGGAAAGATCCTGCGCTATTTTCATACGTTGAAGCGAATGAGTCTGGACTGTCGTTCAATCTCGATAAAACGCATTTATCCGAGCAGGCTGGACGCTATATCTCGCTTGCGATGCGTGGTCAGTTGGCGACGCTTGGTGTCTCGATGGCAGATTTCCCTGCTTTGTTGCCACACTTCAAGCAGTATGGTTGGCCGAATACCGAAACGTCTAAGTTACCGTTCCGCGTAGCCCTTCGTTTGACGGAGCCCGATGTTGATGAGACGGATTGGTTGCTTGAGACGATTCTGATTAGTGATCGCGGTGCGCAGTGGTCGCCAGCTGCCGGTAAAATAGCGGGTTCGATTGAAAATGCTTTGCCGGCAAAACGTAAGCCATATGCAGAGGATATCGAAGAGCGTCAAGCTGAGATGGTGGGGATTTTCCGTTCCGTTGAATGGTATGAACCGCGACAATTCATGCATGTGCCGTTACATGATGCGCAAGTGCGGATTTTCATTCAGGAAGATCTGCCGCTTTGTCAGGCGTTTGATTATCCGGTTATACTGCCGGCTTGGTTAAAGACCGTGACCGAGACGAAGTTGAAGATTCGAACTTCTGCAGGTATGCAATCGTATCGTTCGTCAGCGAGTCTCGATCAAGTGCTGTCATTTGATTGGCAGTTTTCGCTCGCTGGGGAACAGATCGACAGGAATCAATTCCAGAAGATGGTCGATGAGAACCGCGAGTATATCCGCGCGGGCGATGAATGGTTCCATTTGGATCCGGCATGGCTCAAACGCATTCGTGAGTTGATGGAGCAAGTCGACGACGGCGAATGGACAGTGAAAGATTTGCTGTTCAATGAAGTGCCCGAAGAGATTGCGCCTGTCTATGACGAAGAGGAAGATGACGACCCGTTAGTAGCGTTTTCGATGCAGCAGTCTTTGCGCAAAGTGATGAATATGCTGCATGACAAGAAAGGGTTGCCGCCTGTTCCAGTACCGAAGACGTTGCACGCTGAGTTGCGTCCCTATCAGCAAGAAGGTTTCGAGTGGCTTCATTTCATGCGTGACAATAAATTCGGCGCGGTGCTCGCGGATGATATGGGGCTCGGTAAAACCGTACAGCTCATCACGTATTTGCTGTATGTGCATAATTTACCGGAAACCGACTCCCCTTCGTTGATCATATGCCCGACAAGTGTCATGGGTAACTGGCAAAAGGAACTCGAACGTTTCGCACCTTCATTGACGGTACACGTACATTACGGGACGAATCGTGCGCGCGAGGAACAATTTGCCGATATGATGAGCAAGCGTCAGGCGCATATTATTTTGACGACGTATGGGACCGCTACGCAAGACGGTGAAATGCTGTCGATGTATGAGTTTGCGAATGTAACCATTGATGAAGCGCAAAACATTAAGAACTTACAGACGAAGCAGTCACGGGCGATCCGGAAGTTACGCGGTGAGCATCATATCGCATTGACGGGTACGCCAATTGAGAACCGTTTATCGGAGTTATGGGCTATTTTTGATTTCATTCATAAAGGATACCTCGGCAGTTTCCGTAAATTTAGCGAGGAGTTCATCGTGCCGATTGAGCGTGATGATCTCGAAGCGGAGAAACGGAAATTGCGTGCTCGCATTCAACCGTTCATGATGCGCCGGACGAAGAATGATCCGGAGTTGCGTCTGAACTTACCTGAGAAGCTCGAGCAAAATGAATATGTACCGCTGACGCCTGAGCAAGCTGCATTGTATGAGAGTTTTGTTTCGGAGACGAAATTTAAACTCGAGACTTTGACAGGATTTGAGCGTAAAGGCTTGATTTTGAAGATGCTCAGTCGGTTGAAACAATTATGTAACCATCCGGCATTATTCCTGAAAGAACCGCCAGCCCCTGCTGCCGAGTTGACGACGCGTTCCAATAAAATGGCGCGAATCGTTTCGATGGCAGCGGAGATTGCGGCGAACGGTGAGCAATGCTTGATCTTCACGCAGTATATTGGCATGGGGCAGATGATCCGTCAGTGCTTGTCGGAGTTGCACGGGATTGACGTGCCGTTCTTGACGGGCAGTATGCCAAAAGGACAACGTGATGCATTGGTCGAGGCGTTCCAGAACGGGGAATTCCCGATTTTCATCCTGTCGTTGAAAGCTGGGGGCACCGGCTTAAATCTGACGCAGGCGAATCACGTATTGCACGCAGACCGTTGGTGGAATCCGGCTGTGGAGAACCAGGCAACGGATCGTGCGTACCGTATCGGGCAGACCAAATTCGTGCATGTGCATAAATTTGTGACTGTTGGGACGATTGAGGAAAAGATTGACGAGATGCTTGTCGAGAAGGCGGCGTTGTCAGCTGATTTGATTCATTCGAGTCAGTGGTTGACGGAGCTCAATGATCGAGAGCTCGAGGATTTGCTGACGTTTAATTAAGCTATTGATCAGTAGGACCTGTATCGAAAGTGGATGCAGGTCTTTTTGTATTCATTTTATATCGGGGATGAGGAAAGGGTTTGTTTTAATTGTTTCGAGGTAATTGATGCGCTCGTTGAGGTTGGCGATAATGCGGATCAGCTGGCCAATCTGGTCTTCGAGGCGTTGAATATCTTGTTTCTGCGCGACTGTAGGTGGGCTGTGCATGTGGGCTTCATCCTTTCTATGAGCGGGTATGTATTCCGTCAGCCCGCCCCGCGGAAGTGGTCTCCGACAGAAACGGGCGACGGATGAGTTGGCGTAAAATTGATTCAGTTCCTATGCTGAATGTACTCCCGGCATCACAGAGGATCGAGTCCCCACCCGCTCTTGCTTCTGCCGAGTCATGCTAGTTGGCGAATATGCTTGTAGTGTCGTGTAATGTTCTCTTTTTTCATTTCTCTTCAATTGTGTGTCATCCATCTCTTTTCAGGAATTGATCAGCAACGGATGTGCGACGGCGGATTTGCCTTGGTCTTCTCCCCTTTCGTTTTGGACCTGTTTAGAAAATAGGCAATGCGGTTTCGGTTGATTTCGCTTCTTCAAAACGTTCGGGCTCAGTAGATGAATGCGTTCTCATTTCTGTGTGTTGAGGTTTAGGTGACTTCGACAGGAAGCGGATGTCGCTGCACATGACTTCTGTGACATACACTTTCGATTGATCTTGGCGTTCGTAGTTCCGGGTCTGAATGCTTCCACTGACGCCTACGAGCGATCCCTTGCCACAGTGACGGACTAGGTTTTCGGCGGATCGTCCCCAGACGGAGCACAGCACGAAGTCGGTTGCTACTTCCCCGTTTGCGTTTTTGAAGCTGCGATTGACAGCGAGGACGAACGTGGTGTTGACACGTCCTGATGAGTGTTCTTTTAATACGAGGTCTTTGGTGATGTTCCCTACTAAAGCCACTTGGTTCACGAGTTGGTTCCTCCTTTCTTTGTGCTGCCCTTATCGTAATCTACATGGGATCTTGTTGGCAAAGTGGCAAAATTGAATTTTGATACGATTTTCGGCGTCGTTTTTCATTTTTCATTCGAAGCATTTTTGGGACATTCGCGGTAGTATGCGATTTCCGCTTGGTGGAGTATATGGCATTTTTGAATTCTCGAGTATTTTACGATTTTTATGCTATACTTGGGAAAATTGTACCGAGGTGATGGAATTGAAGACGTTTAAGATGATTTCGGTGGAAGTAATTCAGGAGAGCGGCGTGCTTGCATTTCCACTGTTTGACGGCATTATCATTAACCAGGAGAACAGTCATCGTTTGTGGGTTCTTGAGCTGTTCATTGATGCCCAGCATAAGGACATTATGGAAAAATGGAAAGTTGAGGAGACGTTGCTGACCGTGCGCGTTGTGATTTCGTATCCTGGTAACGAGCCTGCTTCGTTTGATGTGGCGGTGGAAAACTGGCGGCAGATTGGGGACCGGATTTCCGTGTTAATGAAGGGACGTTTGAAGCGTGTCCGATCGAAGTATCCAGAGCATTTGCTGGAAGAGTTAATGGATGAAGGATTGGAAGGCGATGCGCTGCTTGAGCAATTCCAAACGGCTATGTGGGATCGCCCGAAGTTGAAGCGCGATATGGAGAATGATGAGATGACGAAGTTGTGATGGATGGGCTGCCCTTTTGGGTGGCTTTTTTTTGTGTTTTGGGGGAGGTGATAGAGCGGTTGGGGGTGGCGGTTGAGCGGATATGTGGGTACGTAGAGCGGTTGTGCTTGGGTATTGAGCGGTTGTGCGGGTACATTGAGCGGTTGTGGAAGTGCATTGAGCGGATGGCGAGTGAGATAGAGCGCTTGGGAGGATGGATTGAGCGGCTCGCGGAGTTTGAGCGGATAACACGCTGCATAGAGCACATACACGCTAACATTGAGCGGATAAGCGGACACATAGAGCGCTCGTGGGAGTGTATTGAGCGGATAGCGCGTGCGATAGAGCGCTTGGGAGGATGGATTGAGCGGCTCGCGGAGTTTGAGCGGGTAACATGCTGCATAGAGCGCATACACGCTAACATTGAGCGGATCAGCAGACACATAGAGCACTCGCGGAAGTGTATTGAGCGGATAGCGCGTGCGATAGAGCGCTTGGGAGGATGGATTGAGCGGCTCGCGGAAGGGAGTTTGAGCGGGTAACACGCCGCATAGAGCGCATACACGCTAACATTGAGCGGATAAGCAGATACATAGAGCGCTCGTGGAAGGACATTGAGCGGATGGCGCGTGCGATAGAGCGCTTGGGAGGCCACATAGAGCGCTCGCGGATGAAGTTTGAGCGGATCCAAGGACCTACAGAGCGCACACACTAAAAAAACCACACACAAAAACGGCCCAAGCATTCAATATGCAGGGCCGTTTTTATATTGGTGGGAATCATCGTGTTTTACGATCGCCATCGCGTAAAACGCCGTCAGGAGCAGAGTCGCTACCGTTCATGTTGCCGTCCATATTGTTGTCGTCACGTGCGCCACGATTTTCGTTGTTGTCATCGATGAGTTCTTCGCGTGTTTCTTCGATCCCTTCACGCGTGTCCTCTATGATGCCTTCCCCGTCACCGTTCATGATACCATCGCCATCGCCGTCGCCATCCATGATGCCGCGGTCGTCGTTGTCGTCAAGACCGTCGAGGTTTGGACCCATACGCTGGTTGTCGTTCGGTGTATTGTCACGTTCTACGTCTTGCATGGGCGTTTCGTTGTTGTTTGGCAGTGCGCCGTCGTTCGTGTTACATGCGGTCAGAACGAGTGCAGATGCGAAAACTACGGGTAGAGCTTTTCTGATCATAAAAAAATTCCCTCCTTTTTTACAAGCTGTGAACCATACATATTGGTATGTTCAACGATAGCTTGTGCGAAAAGGAGAGAACTATTCGTATTAATTATTTGGATAGCCTGATGTCGTTTCTAATACGTTTTGAACGTATACAGCTTCCGCTTTACAGCCATAATCATACTGTGTGTCGAGATGTTGTTGTAAAATTTCAATTTGCGCGATCTGTTCTTCGGTCGGTGGATCATTGAGTATACGGATTAATACTTCCTCCACGCGCTCTGCTAATTCTTTGTGGAACTCGGGATCTATCTTGACGTCGTCCGGAATCTTGTCGTACCAAAGCGCTTTAGTCGTTATGTATTCCCGCCAGTTCGCATAAAACTGTTCGATGTTATATTCTTCTGCTGACCAGCCGATTTCACTCATGTATTGTTCGAATGATTGAGAAATGGAACGAGTGATGCTGCTCTTTATATTTGGAGAAAGCTTCTTTAACATGCTGTAATGTACCCTCCCACTGTATGCCCTTAATGGCATTCCAATGATTATTATATCAATTATTCAGTACTGTATCGTGATGTTATTGTTCTTGGACAGGGCCGAGTGCGAACGTAATATCTGCTTCACATGCCACTTCGCCGTCAACGGTTGCGATGGCTTTTCCTTTACCGATTGTTCCACGTAAGCGAATAATTTCCACTTCGAGACGTAGCGTGTCACCTGGTATGACTTGGCGCTTGAAGCGACAGTTATCGATGCCTGCGAAAAATGCTAGTCTGCCTTTGTTTTCTTCTTTTTTGAGTAAAGCGACTGCGCCAACTTGTGCGAGTGCTTCTACGATTAAAACACCCGGCATGACCGGATAGCCCGGGAAGTGGCCGTTGAAGAAGTCTTCATTGATTGAAACGTTTTTCAACCCGACTGCACGCTTGCCTTCTTCGAGTTCTTCGATGCGATCGACGAGCAAGAATGGATAGCGATGCGGGATAATTTCTTGTATTTGTTGAGCATTTAGCATGAAATATGTCTCCTTTATTCCAGAGGATCTGAAGAAATCAGATGTTTCTGTACTTATTTACCGTTCATGATATCAAAAATATGCTGCCATGTCTCTTTTTTGAAGACATCGCCTGCTGATCCGTCGCCAATTACACTGAATCCAACCATTGTACCTGCTATAGCTGCTAAGACAAGCAATACGATGAAAATCAGCAAGCGCAACCAGATCGGTATCATGCGCACTTGTACCCAACGCATTTCACTAACAGGTTTTGTGATTTTTTCAGGGCGCTCTCTGCGTGGCCATTTCGATTTAATCTTTGTCCAGAATGTCGTGGCGGATTCTTCTGGCGCAGGTAGTTTTTTGACAGGTTCTGTTTCGACTAGTGGTGTTTCTTCTATTACCTCACCTGGAGCGTCAGGAGCAGTTTCAGGCGCTTCCGTCTCCGTTGTCGACTCAATGTCTTCTAGAACTTCTTTGTCCGCTGTGAGTGGCTCTGCCAGCGTAACTGCCACTTCGTCCATTTCAGTTGGTACGACCGGATCTGTTTCTGTCAGTTCGATGGGATCTTCCATTTCTGCTGGTTCCGAAGTCTTCAATGGTTTAAATGGTTGTACGGGTGATAGTGGTTCTGTTATTTTTTTGAAGTTTTTATTTTTATCAGTCATAGTAAGTACTCCTATTGCACGCGTTAGCGAATGCCATTAATTAAGCCCATCATCTGGTCCGCCATGGTTACGGAACGCGCATTGAATTGATAGGCACGTTGCGTCGAAATCAAATCCGCCATTTCTTTTTCATACTCTACGTTGGAAGTTTCGAGCGCTTGATTTTGCAATCCAATCTGATTTCGTCCAGCACCTGTCATTTCTGTCAATAAATCATTTGCTGTTAGTCCGATTGCTGCTAGGTCGGTCGGCAAACCAAAGTTGGTTGCGGAAAGTTGAACCATTGAATCAGGCTTTTCTAGGACGGTGACACCGAGATTAAATTCCTGTGTGCCTTGTGGTGTCGTCACTTGCAATACACCATTCGGACGAATTTGATAGTCGGTTGCTTGTCCAGAAAAGACGATTGGACGGCCTGCGCTATCCGCCACTGCGAGTCCTTCTTCATTGACTAGCGCATTGTTGCCATTTGCAGTTGGCGACAAGTAGAAATTCCCTTTACGTGAATAAATGATTTCCTCTCCGCCGTCCGTTGGCTGGATCAAATTAAAATGTTGTTTCGGTTCCGTTAGCGCAAAGTCTAGCTGGCGGTCCGTTATTTGTACAGAGCCCACTTTCCAGTTCATCTGCAAGCTGCCGAGATGCGCACCAGTCCCCATACGGATGCCAAAATCTGAACTGCGATCGGCTTGATCTGCTTTGTCATTTTGAATTTGCTGGAATAATAGTTCTTGGAATGTAGCTGCCGAGGATTTATATCCATGAGTACCGACGTTCGATAAGTTGTTGCCGATCAAGTCGAGACGTTGCTGCAACTGGTTCATCGTGTTGGTCGCTGTAGTCATCGTGCGGATCATCAAAGGTCACTTCCTTTTCGCATGCTTCTATATGTAGTCATTAATTGACCCGTCCTACTTCATTGACCGCTTTTTCCATACTGCGATCATAAGCTTGCAGGATTTTTTGGTTGGCTTCAAATGCACGGTAAGCTGTCAGCATATCCGTCATCGAGCGCGCGGCATCGACGTTGGAATCTTCGAGATAGCCTTGTTGCATCGAGTATGTGCCCCCTGTAGGTAACGCATTGCCGTCGATCGTCGTGAAGAGTCCGTTATCTTGCTTAGACAATGTATCCGGTGCGTCAGAGTAGGCAATACCTAGCGTCGCGACTTCCGTTTCCCCTGCGAAGATTGCTCCTGAATCCGTCACGCGAATATCATCACTTGTCAGTTCGATCCGATTGCCTGCATCGTCAAGGACGTATAAGCCGGATGGATTGGTCAGGTACCCTTCTGCGTTGACAGCGAAATTACCGTTTCGTGTGTAGAACTGACCGCCATTCTCACCTTCTAGCGTAAAAAACACAGTTCCTGCAACGCCTGTATCTTCATTGACTTCCATCGGTCCATCAAGTAACGCGATATCGGTCTTCTGTTCTGTTTCACGCAACTGTCCCTGTGCGAATAAAGGCAAGGTTTCCTGCATATAAACGCCTGTCGATAGTTCGCCGACTTCGGAAAGATTTCTAAAGTTCAAGCCCTTTTCCGTCGGTACACGCATTGAATCCAAGCGGGACATCAACATGTTAGGAAATGCACGAATCGTCGACTGCTCCGCCTTATAGCCTGGCGTGTTGGCATTCGCGATATTATTTGATAGCATTTCCGTACGGCGTTGCTGTGCAATCATGCCTGATCCTACTGTGTAAAAACCACGAAACATTTCATTTCACTCCTTTGCATCATGTCGAATATTCGTTGTTTTTAGTATACACTACTTGTAGCTTGCATGGCAGGTCAAATTATGCGTGTCCACGTTTTACCGATCGAATCCATGAGCGATCCGGTGCCTTCTGCAATACAAGTGAGTGGATTTTCTGCAATGAAAACCGGAACGTTGAGATGTTCGTTTAATAAGGTATCAATGCCCGGTAGCCATGCGCCGCCACCGATTAAAATGATGCCGTGCTGTGCAATATCCGCAGCGAGCTCGGGCGGTGTGTCTTCCAGTGCATCTCTTGTCGTCTCTACAATTTTACCAATCGGTAGTTGCAATGCCTGATGAATCTCTTCCGCTGTCACTTCAATCGTTTTCGGAATGCCCGTCGCAAGGTCACTACCGTGCACTTTCATTGCGTTCGGTTTTTCTCCACTCATCAGCACTAGACCAATGCCTTTTTTCACTTGTTCCGCTGTTTTTTCACCTATATAGACATTATGTTTTTTACGTATATGTTGAATGATACATTGATCGAAATGAAGGCCGCCGATATTCGTTTTCTTAAACGATACGATTTCCCCCATCGAAAGCACGGATGCATCTGTCGTACCTGCACCCAGATCGACTATCATATTGCCTGAAGGCTTGGATATATCAATACCCGCACCAATCGCCGCCACTTTCGATTCTTCCTCCATAACGACTTGTTTGGCTCCCGCACCCATCAGTACTTGTCGGATCACGTTTTTTTCCACTCGCGTCGTATCCGCTTTACAGCATACCGTAATATGAGGTTTGATACGCAGGCTTTTTCCTAGCGCTTTTTCGAGGAAGTGTCTGATCAACACACGGGTCATTTCGAACTCCGCGATGTTCCCAGCTTTCATTGGATGTACGATCTGGATATGTTCTGGTGCTCGACCCATCATTTGATACGCCTCTTCACCAAAAGCCACAGGTTCGTCCGTACGCTTATCGATCGCAATGACAGCCGGCTCATTGATGACGAGACCGTTGTCTTTCACATGTATCAATACATTGGCGGTACCCAAGTCTATTCCAATATCTTTCGAAAACATCGTGACCTCGACTCCTTCCTCATATGTACTGTCTGATTACACTCTTAGCTGTTCATTATATCATATTTCTACTTTATTTGGCATTTTTCGATAGTAGTCAGCAAAACTAAAAGCCGCCAGCAAGTTAGCGGCGGCTAGTGAATTATTTAAAAGCAATCGTTGCGTGAATGGCTTTTTGCCACCCTTTGTAGAGATCTTCGCGTACAGTTTCTTCCATATTGGGCTCAAAAGGTCGGTCGAGACGCCAATACTCCGCGATTTCATTGCGATCCTTCCAAAACCCTACCGCCAGACCCGCAAGATACGCCGCGCCGAGAGCTGTCGTTTCATTGATCGTCGAACGCTCGACTGGCACGTTGAGTAAGTCTGCCTGGAATTGCATGAGGAAGTTATTGTCCACCACTCCCCCATCAACCCGTAACGTTTTCAATGAAATCCCGGAGTCCGCTTCCATTGCGTCGAGAACGTCTTTCGTCTGGTAAGCGAGTGATTCAATGGTAGCACGCACGAAATGTTCTTTCGTCGTACCCCGCGTCAAGCCAAATACCGCGCCTTTGACATCGCTGTCCCAGTACGGTGTGCCGAGCCCGACGAATGCCGGTACAACGTAGACACCATCAGTCGATTTGACTCGCTTAGCATAACTTTCACTTTCAGACGCTTTACGGAACATACGCAGTCCGTCACGCAACCATTGAATGGCAGAACCCGCGACGAAAATACTGCCTTCGAGTGCGTATTCCACTTTCCCATCGATTCCCCACGCGATGGTCGTCAATAGACCGTTTTCAGACGTCACTGCTTTCTCCCCAGTATTCATCAGCATGAAGCAACCGGTGCCGTACGTGTTTTTCACCATACCGCTTTCGAAGCAAGCCTGGCCGAATAAAGCCGCCTGCTGGTCACCTGCGATACCCGCGATCGGTGCATTGTGGCCGAAAAAGTGCTTGGTGTCGGTGTGTGTGTAAATTTCGGAGGACTGGCAGACGGTCGGCAACATCGTTTTTGGAACATCTAATATATGGAGCAACTCTTCATCCCACTGCAGGTCGTGAATATTGTACATGAGCGTGCGCGATGCATTGGAGTAGTCCGTAACATGCGCTTCACCGCCTGACAGTTTCCAAATAATCCACGTATCGATCGTGCCAAATAGCAAATCACCGTTGTCGGCTTTTTCACGTGCGCCTTCTACGTTGTCCAAAATCCATTTCACTTTCGTTCCTGAGAAATATGAATCGATTAGTAAGCCCGTTTTATTACGGAATACATCATTATGTCCAGCGGCTTTTAATTCTTCACAAATGTCAGCTGTCTGGCGGGATTGCCAAACGATCGCATGGTAAACCGGGTTGCCCGTATGCTTATCCCAGACGACCGTCGTTTCGCGTTGATTGGTGATGCCGATCGCTTCAATTTGCGTGGCGGCTATATTTTTTTCAGAAATGACAGTAGCGATAACGGAAAGAACCGAGCTCCAAATTTCATCCGCATTATGCTCCACCCAGCCAGGCTTCGGAAAGTACTGCGTAAATTCCTGTTGCGCTGTGTGGAAGATTTCGCCTTTTTTATCAAATAGGATCGCACGTGAGCTCGTGGTACCTTGATCGAGCGCTAGGATATACTTTTTCGTCATGATTCATTCCTCCTGTTGGTGATGATTGGTGTCTATTATACATGTTTTGGGGTTTGTTGAGGGGTTGAGGGGTTGTTCGGGCGATTGAGCGGATGAGCTGACACATTGAGCGGTTGCGGGGTTGTATTGAGCGGATAGCGTGGGGCATTGAGCGGTTAAGTTAGCATATTGAGCGGTTGCGGATGGGCATTGAGCGGATGGCGCGGGCGATTGAGCGGATGGCGCGGGCGATTGAGCGGTTAAGCCAAAACTTTGAGCGGATAGCGTAGGACATAGAGCGGTTAAGCCAGCACATTGAGCGAGATTGCGCGAGCTATAGAGCGCTTTAGACAACACACTAAGCACTCGCGGACACGCTTAGGGCATGATAGCGCGAGCGTTTGAGCGGTTGAGCTGACACATAGAGCGCTCGCGGAGTTGTATTGAGCGGTTGCGGACAGACATTGAGCGGATGGCGCGGGCGATAGTGCGCTTAAGCTGACACATAGAGCGCTCGCGGAGTTGTATAGAACGGATAGCGTGGGACATAGAGCGGTTAAGCCAACACATTGAGCGGTTGCGGATGGGCATTGAGCGCTCACGGACAGGCATTGAGCGGATGGCGCGGACGATAGAGCGCTTTAGACAACATACTAAGCACTCGCGGACACGCTTAGGGCATGGTAGCGCGAGCGATTGAGCGCTTGAACTGACACATAGAGCGCTCGCGGAGTTGTATTGAGCGGATAGCGTGGGACATAGAGCGGTTAAGCTAGCACATTGAGCGGTTGCGGATGGGCATTGAGCGGTTGCGGATGGGCATTGAGCGGATGGCGCGAGCGATTGAGCGGTTTAAACAACACACTTAGCACTCGCGGACACGCTTAGGGCATGATGGCGCGAGCGATTGAGCGATTGACCTAACACATAGAGCGCTCGCGGACCCACATAGAGCGGATATCACCCAACATTGAGCGGTCCGGTCCGGTCCACTCCAGTCCAGCCCAACCCATCAACCCATCTCCCAACCCCCATCACACTCAATCAAACAAAAGCTATCCAGATACATTCCTCTGGATAGCTTTTCACATGTTCAGGCTGCTTGTATGGGTACAGTACCTTACTGCTTCATTTTCAGTGTGGCTAGGCATCTGCTTTTTGTGCTTCGGTTTCATTTTTCCATTTTTGGCGGGTGGCTTCTCCTCCGCGGAGGTGGCGGATGGATTTGTGATAGGCCAGTATTTCTGCGACTTTCCTTGACAAGCATGGGTCTACATTTGGTAATCTCTCGGTTAAGTCTTTGTGGACCGTGCTTTTGGAGTAGCCGGTCGCAGTGGCTAGCGCGCGCACTGTCAAGTTGGTCTCGATCAGTAGCTTGCCCAGTCGTACGCAGCGTTTTCTAATTTGCTCGTGCACGCCCTCTTCCTTTCTCTATTCACTCCTTTGACTAATGTAGTGTATGCGAACAAGTGTCAACATATGAAAAAAGCCATTCCGGGGGCTGGAATGGCTTGGGTGCTACGTATTAAAATGCTAGGAAATCGTGTGGGTTTACGGACACTCCATCTTGCTGGATTTCGAATTGCAAGTGGACGCCTGCTTCGGGGTTCCATTCATTCTGAGTCGTTGTGGCTAGCACTTGTCCTTGTTGGACCGTGTCGCCTTCTTTCACGACTACGCCTGTCAATGAACCGTAGACTGTTGTCTTACCATCAGCGTGTTTCACTCTAATTTCCGTGCCTTTGAATGAATCCACGATGACCTCTTCGACTGTTCCACTCATTGCCGCAACAGCTTCGAATGGTTCTCCATCCATCGATAGAGATAGTCCTTTGCTGGTGACGTATGTCTGGTTGAATACGAGTAGTGCTTTCTCACGCACTGCTTCGTCTGCTTCTGCATCATAAAATTCTTGTAAGATGGCAACTTGATCTACTTTTGCTTCATCGAATGGATACTTCAGTGTTTCTTTTGTTGCGTTTGTTTCTACCGTGCCAGTTTCTTTTGGCTGTTCTACTTTTGCCACTTCAGACGGGACAGAATCTTCCGTCGTCAATGCGGTGTATCCCCATACCATGCCGATGAATAAAAGCGCTACGCTCGTATAAATGGCAGGCCAGAACCAGCCGTTCTTCGTTTTCTTGTTCTCCTGAGAAGGGGCCTTTGGTTTTTCTTCTCGCATGTTCATCACCTCACTTGCATTCTTTGCAAGTTAAGAGGATTTTAAACATCGATCTTCAGGTAAATTTATTTCTTGGATTTTTGTGCCTGTATAATAGTGTGACACAATTTGATCTGCGGTCCATCCTTTTTGAGCGAAAGCCTCCGCACCGTATTGGCTCATCCCGACTCCATGGCCATAGCCAACGGTCGTAATATGGACGATTTGATTGTTGACATCATACGCAATATTGAAATCGGTAGAGGCCAAATGAAGTTTTTCACGAATTTGTCGCCCACTCGTTTCATATTGTCCGGACATAATTTTCTGGACACGTCCGGTTTGATTGCGGACGAGCTTCAGTTCACGAAATTGATTGGCATCCCAGTTGAAACCGAGTTTACGATTCCATTCAGTCAATGTTAGTTCTTGCTTGCGCTCCACAGTAGGTGCAACATCTTCTTCTCCTGGACTTTCAACGCTCTGTAAATACTCGACCGGATTGCCGCTAAAGTTTTGCGCAGCTTCTGTTTTGCCATTAGATGTAGAGAAAAACATGGCCGATATGATTTCTTCCCCGTACACAATAATTTGGCCTTTCGTCTCTTCCGCTGCTTTGCGTACTTTCTTTTCATTGTCTTTGAACGACTTGCCCCAACGCTCTTTACGTTCGGATTCTGTGCGGTACACTTGAGCAGAAACGTCTTTCGCAATCGGCTTAATTCCTTTGTCTGTGTTTCTTGCGGCATATGTGCGGGCAGCAATTACTTGAGCTTTCAATGCTTCGGGATGAAAATCAGCAGGCATCTCACCCGCTACCACTCCGACGACATACTCTTCTAACGGAATCGGCTCGTCCACACCTACGACCGTGATCATCGCATCGCAGTACTTCTCCTCTCGTTGGTCTACCAGTTTGAATTCTGGCGCTTGTCTTACAAGGATAGGAATAAAAAATAATGTGAGAATGATGAATAAAAGGAGTAGTTTTTTGTACATACTAGACTATATGTTATGTGGAGATTGCGTATTCATTGTAATAAATGAAAAAACCATGAACAGCGAACCGTCCATGGTTTCGATCATTATGCTAATTGAGATTCTGTAACTTCTTGTTCAGTTGAAACACGTGTTATGTCTGCGCCTAGAGCTTTGAGCTTTTTATCGAAGTCCACATAACCGCGATCTAAGTGAATCAATTCAGTCACACGTGTAACACCTTCTGCTACGAGTCCGGCTAGGATGAGTGATGCAGCGGCACGCAAGTCTGTGGCTGCGACTTCCGCACCTTGGATTTTTGAAGGTCCTGAAACAATAACAGAACGTCCTTCGATCTTCACATCCGCGTTCATACGGCGGAATTCTTCAACGTGCATAAAACGATTTTCAAATACGGTTTCCGTTAACACTCCGATACCGGTAGCTGTTAACATCAATGCCATCATTTGTGATTGCATATCTGTTGGGAAACCTGGATGCGGCATGGTCTTCAAATCGACTGCCTTTAGTGGGTGCTGCGCTGTAACGCGAATCCCTTCATCCAACGGAGTGATTTCTACTCCCATTTCCGTCAATTTGGAAATTAGTGCTGCAGAGTGTTCAGGTACTGCATTGTCGATTGTAACGTCTCCACCCGTGATGGCTGCAGCTACCATGAATGTTCCGGCTTCGATACGATCCGGAATAATATGGTGAATCGATGCATACATTGTCTTTACACCTTCGATACGAATATTATCCGTACCTGCACCTACTACTTTACCGCCCATTTCATTGATGAAATTCGCCAAGTCGACGATTTCAGGTTCTTTGGCAGCGTTCTCGATGATGGTTGTACCTTCAGCGAGAGCAGCAGCCGTCATAATATTTTCTGTTGCGCCTACACTCGGGAAATCCAAGTAGATTTTCGCGCCTTTTAATCGGCCGTCTACTTTCGCTTCGACATGACCATGTCCAAATGAAATCTCTGCTCCCATTGCCTCGAAGCCTTTCAAATGTTGGTCAATAGGTCTTGAGCCAATTGCACAACCGCCTGGCAATGCGATACGCGCGAATCCGTTACGCGCTAGTAACGGTCCCATTACTAAAATGGATGCGCGCATTTTACGTACAAATTCAAATTGTGCTTCATCAGCTAGTCTTCCACGTGAATCTACGATGACTTCCCCTTTTTCTGGATCATGCGTGATTTTTGCGTTTAAACTTTTAAGCACTTCATTAATCGTCCGTACATCTGAGAGATTTGGAACGTCACGTATGACATTCACTCCTTCAGATGCTAATAAAGCAGCAGCCAAGATCGGTAATACCGCGTTCTTCGCACCTTCTACACGTACGTTCCCTTGTAAAGTCCGTCCGCCGTTAATAATAATTTTTTCCACCAGTAGCCCCTCCGAGTCCAATTTATCCTTCACCCACAGCCTATTATCAATAATCGTCTATAAACATTTTCATTGGTGTTGCGGATCATTTGTTAAAGTCAAATTCAAATTTAAAATATAAAACATATACTATTGTACCTTGTAAAACTTTGCTAAACAAGTACCTTCCGGCGCAGTTTTGCGTTATTTCTTGCGTGGTGTAGTATATGTGATGATCTGACACAAAGTGATTGCATTTGACCGTTCATTTATAGCCACATTACCGTTATTACCCGGTAATACTACATTTTACACGCAATAAGAGATATTTTCATTACAGGAATATTACAAAGTTGCTACATGGAAAGTCTACATTACCACGTGTTTCTGATTTCCACTTCAGCCGTTGGACGCTTTCTCGAGTCGTCCCCTTCTTCCGTTACGACCTTAACTATATGTTGTTGACAATCAGTGAATTCCTTAAACTTTTACAAGTTCAAGTGACAAAACCTCACCACATCATGACCATCTTGTTTTAATTTCTTTCAGCTAGAGTTCTGATTTCCACTGGTCGTACTGGTAGAGCTTCAGCTGAAGGAAATCAAAACCAAGTTGCCCATCTTCCTGACCAATAGGATATGTCTAAAAAGAATTTTGATACGGTGGATCCGATAGCAATACTTAGCAAAATAAACAAAAGTTGTGTTTGGAATACGCGGTTTTTTCGTATGATGTTCTCTGGCAAGATCGCTTGTAGTGCGTAGAAGCTGATGCCGATGAAGAAGATGTGCGATACGATTGCGAGTAGTGGATTGCTTCCTAACATGCTGTCCATAGTTTCCACTCCTTTTTTCTTAAATATAGAGAAAATGGGCAGACAGAGGTTGTCTGTCCGCCCATTTCAATTATAGATTAAATTCGTTGTTCATACACTTGCATGCGGTTAATTGCACGTTTTAAATCAAGCTCTGCTAAGTTTTTGGAAAGGTCATCAGTTTTTTTCTGAAGATCTTGTTCAGCTTTTTCAGCAGCTTTCTTTGCACGTGCGATATCAATGGACTCAGCCAGTTCCGCACTCTGTGCCAATACAGTGACAACTTCAGGACGGACCTCGATGAAGCCTCCGTGGACTGCGACTGTTTCTGTTTTGCCATCTGTCTTTAGGCGAAGTGCACCAATTTGAAGCGGCGCGACCATCGCGATGTGACCGGGTAGAACCCCGATCTCACCAGCTTCGGTAACTGCAATCACCATGTTCGCATCCATTTCAACAACAGGGCCGTCGGGAGTGACGATATTCACTTTGATTTTACTCATTTTTTTCCCTCCTGGTCCCTTTTCTTAGACTTCTACACCCATAGCTTTTGCTTTTGCGATAACTTCTTCGATACGTCCAACTAAACGGAATGCATCTTCTGGCAAGTGATCGTACTTACCTTCAAGAATTTCAGCAAAGCCTTTGATTGTTTCAGGAACTGGAACGTAAGAACCTTTTTGTCCTGTAAACTGCTCAGCAACGTGGAAGTTTTGCGACAAGAAGAACTGGATACGACGAGCGCGGTCAACAACCTGCTTGTCATCTTCATCCAACTCGTCCATACCTAGGATTGCGATGATATCTTGCAATTCACGGTATCGTTGAAGAGTGGTTTGTACTTCACGAGCTACACGGTAGTGTTCCGGTCCAACGATTTCTGCACTCAATGCACGTGAAGAAGAAGCTAGTGGGTCAACAGCTGGGTAGATACCCATCTCTGAAAGTTTACGCTCCAAGTTCGTTGTTGCATCTAAGTGAGCGAAAGTTGTTGCCGGAGCTGGATCCGTATAGTCATCCGCTGGTACGTAGATTGCTTGGATCGATGTAACTGATCCTTTATTTGTAGAAGTGATTCGCTCTTGTAACTGACCCATTTCTGTAGCCAATGTCGGCTGGTAACCAACCGCAGAAGGCATACGTCCAAGTAGTGCAGAAACTTCAGAACCTGCTTGTGTAAAGCGGAAAATGTTATCGATGAACAATAGAACGTCTTGTCCTTGCTCATCACGGAAATACTCAGCCATAGTCAAGCCAGAAAGTGCTACACGCATACGTGCGCCTGGTGGCTCGTTCATCTGACCGAATACCATTGCCGTTTTCTTGATAACGCCTGAATCTGTCATTTCAAAGTACAAGTCGTTTCCTTCACGAGTACGCTCTCCAACACCAGCAAATACGGAAATACCTCCGTGTTCTTGTGCGATGTTGTTGATTAATTCCTGAATTAGAACTGTTTTACCAACTCCAGCACCACCGAAGAGTCCGATTTTACCACCCTTGATGTATGGTGCAAGCAAGTCAACTACTTTAATTCCAGTTTCAAGAATTTCTACCTCTGTAGAAAGGAATTCGAATGTTGGTGCAGAACGGTGAATTGGGTCACGTTGTGAATCAGCAGGAACTGGCTCACGCAGGTCAATTTCCTCACCTAGTACGTTAAATACACGTCCGAGTGTAACGTCGCCGACTGGAACAGAAATTGGTGCGCCTGTATTAATAACTGACGTACCGCGTTTCAGACCATCTGTCGAGGACATCGCAATCGTACGAACTGCATCATCACCAAGGTGAAGTGCTACTTCTAAAGTCAATACTTCAACCACTCCGTTGGAACGATCGATATTAACCTTCAATGCGTTATAGATCGCTGGAAGTTGTCCGTTTTCAAACTTTACGTCGACAACTGGACCCATAACTTGAAGAATATGTCCATTACTCATGCTTTTCCCTCCTGTCTTACTGTTTCAAATCTATTATTCGAGTGCTGCTACGCCGGCTACGATTTCAGTGATTTCCTGAGTGATCGCTGCTTGACGAGCGCGGTTAAATTGTAATGTTAACGAATCAATTAGGTCAGACGCATTGTCTGTCGCCGTCTTCATCGCTGTCATACTGGAAGCATGTTCGCTCGCTTTTCCATCGAGTACCGCTCCATAAATGAGGCTCTCCGTGTATTGTGGGAGAAGTGTTTCGAGAATCGCTTCTGCTGAAGGCTCGAACTCATAAGATGATGAAGCTGATACAGATGAAATATCTGTGAGTGGAAGCAATTTACGTTCAGTTGCTTCGTTGGAGATGGCGGAGATGAAGTGGTTGTAATATAAGAACACTTCATCATATACGCCTTCTGTGAACATGCCAACAGCCCGATTCGCGATATCTTTTACTTCTTCAAAACGAGGGTGATCCGAAAGTCCGATTAGGCTTTCTTCAATCTGGTAACCCAGACGGTCGAAGAATTCATAGCCTTTACGACCGATCGCGATAATGACCACTTCATCTTTCGATTTATGGCGTTGTTCGATTGCACGGGTAACTGCACGGAAAATGTGCGCGTTATATCCACCAACTAGTCCACGGTCTGAAGTGACTACGATGTACGCAGACTTCTTTACGGGACGTGCAGTTAATAGAGGATGTCCGGAATCTTTCGTTACGGCTGCAATGGCACCAACCACTTCTTCTACTTTATCCATGTATGGTACGAATTTCTTCGCATTCATTTCAGCACGGTTCAGTTTGGAAGCAGATACCATTTGCATCGCTCTCGTGATTTGACTCGTCTTTTTTGTTGAAGCAATACGGCTTTCTATCTCGCGTAAGGACGCCACTGGCTATTCACCACCTTTATTTTAAGATCAGTTCAAGGAAAAATTAAGCTTCAGAAGTCACAAAGTTTTTCTTGAATTCGTTGAACGCTGCGCTCATTACGTCATCAGCTGGAAGATCTTTTGTTGTACGGATGTGATCATACACTTCCGTATGGTTAGATTCTAACCAGCTAGTGATTTCACTTTCAAAACGCAATACGTCTCTTACTGGAATATCGTCGAGGTAACCGCGTGTCAGTGCATATAGACTGATTACTTGGTATTCAACTTTCAACGGCTTGTTCAAGTCCTGCTTCAAGATTTCAACTGTGCGGTGACCGCGGTCCAGTTTCGCTCTTGTAGAAGGGTCCAGATCCGAACCGAATTGTGAGAATGCTTCTAGTTCACGGAATGCTGCCAAGTCCAAACGAAGTGTACCGGCAACTTTCTTCATTGCTTTAATTTGCGCTGATCCACCAACACGGGATACGGAAAGACCGGCGTTGATCGCTGGACGTACACCTGAGAAGAATAGGTCAGACTGCAAGAAGATTTGTCCGTCTGTAATAGAAATTACGTTTGTTGGGATATAAGCAGAGATATCTCCAGCTTGTGTCTCAACGAACGGCAATGCTGTAATAGATCCTGCTCCTAGTTCGTCATTCAACTTTGCAGCACGCTCAAGTAGGCGGCTGTGTAGGTAGAAGACATCCCCTGGATATGCTTCACGACCCGGAGGACGACGAAGTAGCAAGGACAGTTCACGGTAGGCTGCTGCTTGTTTAGATAAATCATCATAAACGATTAGCACGTGCTTGCCGTCAAACATGAATTCTTCTGCCATCGTAATACCTGTGTATGGTGCCAAGAATAGCATTGGCGACGGGCTTGATGCAGAAGCAGTTACTACGATTGTGTAATCGAGTGCACCGTTTTTACGTAGAGTTTCAACTACTCCACGAACAGTAGATTCTTTTTGACCGATCGCAACATAGATACAGATCATGTCTTGGTCAGCTTGGTTTAGGATTGCGTCAATTGCAACAGTCGTTTTACCTGTTTGACGGTCACCGATGATTAATTCACGTTGTCCACGGCCGATCGGAACAAGAGCGTCAATCGCTTTGATTCCTGTTTGCAATGGTTCGTGAACTGATTTACGCGCCATAACCCCTTGTGCAGGGCTTTCGATAGGACGAGTTTTTGTTGTGTTGATTGGACCTAGTCCATCAACTGGTTGTCCAAGTGAATTGACTACACGTCCGATCAATTCTTCTCCGACTGGTACTTCCATAATACGGCCTGTACGACGAACTTCATCGCCTTCTTTAATGTCTGTGTATGGCCCAAGGATAACGATACCTACGTTGTTCGCTTCCAAGTTTTGTGCCAGACCCATTACGCCGGTAGAGAACTCAAGAAGTTCCCCCGCCATGACATTGTCGAGGCCATGAGCAAGTGCGATACCGTCACCTACACGGATTACAGTACCTGTTTCACTTACTTCCATTTCAGACTGATAATTTTCGATCTGTTGTTTGATCAGACCGCTAATTTCCTCAGCTTTGATGCCCATGTATGTCACCCCTCTTAATTCAAATTAATTGATTAATTGACGTTCCAGACGTGCCAGCTTTGCACTGACACTACTGTCGTAAATTTGGTTGCCGATCTGGAGGCGAATGCCACCGATCAAGCTTGGATCAATAATGTTTTCGATATGCAATGATTGTTTCCCTACTTTGTGCGCAAAGGCAGTAGAGATAGCTGTACTTTCTTCTTCAGAAAGCAAACGTGTTGAGTAGACTTTCGCTTCGGCAACTCCAGAAGCCTCGTTAGCGAGTTCCTGGAAGTCTTCGATTAGATTGCCTATTTCTTCAATACGGCCTGCATCGAGCAACACATATAGTGTGTTCAATACAAGTTGGTTTGCTCCGTTGAAAAATTGCCCAATCAATTCTTTCTTCTTCTCTGTAGAGAACTTTGGCGAAATTAATAGTTCACCAAACTGCTTGTCTCCAGCGAATACTTTTTTCATTTCTTTTAGATCTGTTTGCACGGAAAGCGTTTGTTGCTTTTCCTGTGCTGCTTCAAACAATGCAACGGCATAACGTTTTGCGATTACCGATTGGCTCATCGCCCTTCGCCTGCCTTCACAATCGTTTCTTCGATCAATGCGCGGTTATCTTCCTCAGAAATTTCTTTCCCAAGAACCTTAGACGCAGCCAAGATAGAAAGAGATACGAATTCTTCGCGAACTGCTGCAACTGCTTTCTCTTTTTCAGTAGCGATTTCGAGAGTTGCAGATTCTTTCATACGGTTAGCTTCAGCGCGTGCAGCCATAATCAGCTCTTCACGTTGAGTATCACCTTGTTTCTTCGCATTCTCTACGATAGATTGTGCGCTTTCGCGTGCTTCTTTTAATAGAGCACGTTGCTCTTCAAGAAGCTTTGCAGATTCTTGACGACTTGCTTCGGCTTGTTCGATCTCCGTAGCGATTAATTTCGCTCGTTGATCCATCACGCCCATTAACGGACCCCATGCAAACTTCTTTAGAAGTACCATGAGAATCGTGAAAAATACTACAGTGACGATAATGTCGCCTAAATTTAGACGTTGGTTTAAACTAGCTAAAAATCCTGCGTCAGCGTTTGCTGATAAGAGGACGAAGGTATCCAACACGATTGTTTCACTCCCTTCAAGAGCTCATGACTCTTTTGTTTCTTACTCTAATTGGAACACTTTATTCATTCAGACTCTGTAGATTGTTTATATATTGACATAAAGCAATGGCGAAGACCTATACTGCATGCTTCGCCATATAACGCAAATATTATTTGTTCATTACGATAAACGCAATAACAGTTGCGATGATTGGAAGTGCCTCAACCAATGCAACACCAATGAACATTGTTGTTTGTAGAACGCCACGTGCTTCTGGTTGACGTGCGATCCCTTCAACTGTCTTAGAAACGATTAAACCGTTACCGATACCTGCACCAAGTGCACCTAGACCAACTGCAATAGCTGCTGCTAATAAACCCATTTTGTATTTCCTCCTAATATTCTTTGTAGTTTTGTTCCCTGATTACAGGGTAAATATATGTTTAGTGATCTGTGCTGACTTTGTGAGCCATATAGACCATCGTTAACATAACGAAGATAAATGCTTGGATCGCCCCGATGAATACCGAGAAACCGAGCCATGCAAGTGCTGGTATAACAGCTCCGGCAAGACCGAAGATGCTTGAAGCACCCAATGTTGCAAGTAAACCAATCAAGATTTCACCTGCGAAAATGTTACCGTAAAGACGAAGACCGAGTGTCAACGTGTTTGCGAATTCCTCAATGATCTTCAGTGGTGCTAGGAATGGAATTGGCTGGAAGTATGTTTTCAAATACTTGCCCATTCCGAGCTGTTTCACACCATAGTAATGCGTTAACGCAACAACTGTAGCAGCGAGGGTTAACGTGACAACTGGATCGGCAGTCGGTGATTTCCACCAAAGTTGGTGATCCCAGACGATTGCGAATGGAAGTCCAATCATATTTGCAACGAAGACAAACATGATTAAAGTGATGCCTAGTACGTGGAAGCGGCCTCCCGTTTTCCAGTCCATGTTATTTTTGATGATGCCTTTAACAAAGTCCATGACCCACTCCATGAAGTTTTGCATACCCGTAGGTTTCATTTGAAGCCGCCGCGTAGATGCAACTGCAATCAGGAAGACGATCAGACACGTTACAAATAACATCAGTATATTCGATGGGTTAAACCCGATTCCGAATAAAATAAACTGTGGATTTTCATGATTCACGTTTTTGTTCACCTCCCCTTGCTAGTAAAGTGTCATTGCTTCCAATGGAACAGCAGATGACCAGTAAACAGCAATGCATAGGGTATCATTAACCCGATTACCGTGCTGATCAGATCAAACTCCTCCGGCATAACGAGTGCAATGGCCGTAGCCCCTACACCTGATGCAAAACGTAAGCCCATACCTAATGACTTCGCTCGCTTTCCTTCATCGATGGACCGATCAAACCGTTCCATCCGTCGAACGAGAATCCAAAAGTTATACATACCGAAAAGTGAACCTAAGATGAGCCCAGCGAAGATTGTCCGGTAGTCCAAGAAGAACCAACCGAGCACGAACAATGCAAGCAAAAAAAAGAAACTCTTCTTCTGCTGTTTGAAAATTTCCTGCATACTTTGCATTGTCGATTCTCCCAATTCGTATTTTGGATTACAGCGTCTGAAGTGTTCAGTAATTCCCGACTTATGTCGAGTGTTGAGTCTTTGTCGTTTTGATCTTTTTCAACGACATAGATTCCTTGCAAAGGAATCTGGAAATTGTAAGTGAATCGCCTGTTCCGTCCACCAGGTGACGTTGCTATGTGCGACGTCGACAAAGAGTTAGGGATTAGCGCTTCCGAGTGAAGACTTGAAACCTACGAAACATGATTTCTGTACTCAATTTATGTATGAGTTCCTTATCAATCTTACCCTTTGTTAGCATACAATAGAGGGTTTTTTATGTCAATTGATTCAAGTGATTAAATTCACAATGTGTTCTCTTTGTCAAACATTCGACATATTTGTTTTCTGGATTTAACTGGTGGTTTTATCGTTTAATTTGGATGGGATACTGTTGGTGTTTTCAGATTGAAATGTTCTGGGCTTCGTTGGTTTAATACTATGAAGGCTGACGGGCTGTTGGGGTGGGGATTGGCGCTTCGGAGGGGACGCTTTCCCAGCTGGAGCTTCAATCCCGCCCCCCCCCTCCCCTTTCTTCTCTTAACAACTTTATTTGCAAACAGAAAAAACAGCAGATGTAAGTTCTCTGCTGTTTTGGTTCTTATAGTGAATGTAAATATTTGAGTAGGGACTCTACTATTCGTGCCGATGCGTGGCCGTCGCCGTAAGGGTTGTGGGCTTTGGACATTTTTTCGTACTCGGCATTGTCGGATAGGAGCGCGTCGGATAGTTGGAAGATGTTTTCTTCTTCTGTTCCCGCTAAGCGCAATGTTCCTGCATCGATACCTTCCGGGCGTTCGGTTGTATCCCGCAGAACGATGACAGGTTTTCCAAGGGATGGCGCTTCTTCTTGGATACCGCCCGAGTCTGTGAGGATGATGTGCGAACGCGCTGCGAAGTTATGGAAATCCAGTACTTCGAGCGGCTCGATCAGATGAATGCGGTCGTTGTCGCCTAGTAATTCATCCGCCACTTCGCGTACAGCCGGATTCATGTGTACCGGATAGATCACTTGGATATCATCGTGTTTGTCGAGCAAGCGATTAATTGCACGGAACATATTGCGCATTGGTTCGCCGAGGTTTTCACGTCGGTGTGCAGTCAATAGAACTAAACGGTCGTCACCAAGCGTATCAAATATCGGATGATGATATTCCGGATCTACCGTCGTTTGCAGTGCGTCGATTGCCGTGTTGCCTGTGACGTAGATGCGATCTTTGTTTTTGCCTTCATCAATCAGATTTTGCGCTGATCTTTCAGTTGGTGAGAAATGAAGGTCGGCAATAACGCCAGTCAGTTGGCGATTCATTTCTTCAGGGTACGGCGAATATTTATTCCATGTACGCAGCCCTGCCTCAACGTGTCCAACTGAAATTTGATTATAGAACGCAGCTAGACTACCGATGAACGTCGTCGATGTATCACCGTGGACGAGCACAATATCCGGTTGCGCTTCTTTCATTATTTTGTCCAAACCTTCAAGGCCGCGTGTTGCCACATCGATCAGCGTCTGGCGGTCTTTCATGATATTCAAATCATAGTCTGGTGTGATGTTAAACGTTTCCAGCACCTGGTCAAGCATTTGACGATGCTGGGCAGTGACCGTGACGATTGACTCGATTTCATCTGGATGCTTTTCTAGCTCGAGAACGAGAGGCGCCATTTTAATAGCTTCCGGTCTCGTGCCGAAAATCGTCATCACTTTCCATTTCTTAGTCAATGAATGATCCCTCCATTATTTCGTGCCGAATAAACGGTCACCCGCGTCACCTAGTCCAGGGACGATATAGCCGTGTTCATCCAACTTTTCGTCTAGCGCCGCGATATACACGTCCACGTCCGGATGTGCTTCCGTCAGAACTTCGACGCCTTCAGGAGCAGCGACTAGGCACATAAATTTGATATTAACTGCGCCACGCTTCTTCATGGAATTGATAGCTTCGACTGCTGTTCCACCTGTCGCAAGCATCGGATCCACTACGATGAATTCGCGCTCAGCCACATCAGAAGGTAACTTCACAAAGTATTCAACGGGCTTTAATGTTTCTGGGTCGCGGAATAATCCCACATGTCCCACTTTCGCAGCTGGAATTAAATCGATAATCCCATCTACCATGCCAATTCCCGCACGTAAGATTGGAACAATCCCTAATTTTTTCCCTGCCAAAATATGTGATTTTGCTTCGCAGACTGGTGTCTGGATCGTAATTTCTTGCGTTGGAAGATCACGTGTGATTTCGAACGCCATAAGTGTAGCTAATTCGTTCACAAGCTCGCGAAATTCTTTCGTTCCTGTATCGACCTTTCGTATAAACGTCAGTTTGTGCTGAATTAATGGATGATCAAATACATGTACTTTTCCCATTGGTATCGCTCCTTTTCGGAATATCTTGTACATTATAACAGAAATCGTGCGTGAGGCGCAGTGAACATGTGTGATTTGTCATAATGAAAAAATTGCGTGAAAGACATTAACTTCTGTGAATACTCATACTTCTTTGAGGAGCGCTCTATGGGCGGGGTTATCTGCTCTATCTTTACGTTGGACCGCTCTATTGCCCGCGCTGTCATGCTCTAAGCTGATCCGCGAGAGCTTAGTGTGTTGTCTAAAACACTCTATCGCACGCGCCATCTCGCTCTATGTACGTCCCCGAGTGCTCTATGTGCTAGCTTAACCGCTCTATATAACTCCACGAACGCTCTATCAGGAGCCTCAAGCGCTCAATCGTCCGAGTTATCCGCTCTATCACCGTTCCGCGTGCGCTCAATCATCCCGGTTACCCGCTCAATGCCGACCCGCCGCGCTCAATGAACCAACATAACCGCTCCTCACCACCCCCGCCCACTCACACATAAAAAAACGCCCGACACAAGGTCAGGCGCTAGTTTTCTTACTTATATAGAGGATGCTGATCTGTTAGAGCTGTAACGGCTTTGCGTGCTTCTTCTTTTGCTGTTGGGTCTTCGTGGTTTTTCAATAATGTTGCGATGATACGTCCCACTTCTACCATGTCTTTTTCTACGAAACCACGAGTTGTAACAGCCGGTGTACCGATGCGGATACCAGACGTGATGAATGGTCCTTCTGTGTCGAATGGTACTGTGTTTTTATTGACTGTGATACCAATTTCGTCCAGTACGTGCTCTGCTACTTTACCTGTTAGTTCAAGTGATTTCAGCTTCACAAGTACGATGTGGTTGTCTGTGCCGCCAGATACAACGTCGATACCTTCTGATTGTAGTTTTTCAGCCAACGCTACAGCGTTTTTCTTCACTTGTTGCGCATATTCTTTAAATGAAGGATCCAATACTTCTTTGAACGCTACCGCTTTTGCAGCGATTACGTGCATCAAAGGACCACCTTGAACGCCTGGGAATACCGTTTTGTCGATTTTCTTGCCGAATTCTTCAGCTGTTTCTTCATTCAATAGAATGATACCGCCACGTGGTCCACGCAATGTTTTATGTGTTGTGGATGTCACGAAGTGTGCGTGTGGAACTGGGTTTTGATGCTCGCCTACTGCGACTAGACCTGCGATGTGTGCCATATCTACCATCAAGTATGCGCCGACTTCATCCGCAATTTCACGGAATTTCGCGAAGTCGATCGCACGTGGATATGCACTTGCACCCGCAACGATCATTTTCGGCTTGTGCTCAAGCGCTTTTTGGCGAACGTCTTCATAGTCGATGACTTCTTCTTCTTTTGTCACACCGTAATCTACGAAATTATAAAGCTTTCCGGAGAAGTTAACTGGTGAACCGTGTGTTAAGTGACCGCCGTGAGAAAGGTTCATCCCAAGAACTGTGTCGCCTGGCTCAAGTGCTGTGAAATAAACAGCCATGTTTGCTTGTGCACCAGAGTGTGGCTGTACGTTTGCATATGCTGCGCCGAAGATTTCTTTTACGCGATCGCGTGCGATGTTTTCGACTACGTCTACATGCTCACATCCACCATAGTAACGCTTGCCTGGATATCCTTCAGCATATTTATTCGTCAAGTAAGATCCTTGTGCTTCCATTACTGCTTCTGTTACGAAGTTTTCAGATGCGATTAATTCGATGTTCGAGTTTTGACGGTTCTTTTCCGCCATGATTGCTTCATATACTGCTGCATCTTCGCGTTGTACATTGCTTAAGTCCATTGGATTGTATCCCCTTTTTTCTGATAGTTTTATATTTTCTTGTATTGTACACGGTTTATTCGTATTTCGCACGACTTCCGCCAATTAATTTTGGACGAGTTGTCGCAAGTGTGATTACAGCTTCACCGATTTTATTAATGGATGTACGGATCGGTACTACTACCGGCTTCATTTGCATGCCAATTAAAGTTTGTCCGATGTCGATACCCGCATGTGCCTGCACCGATTCCACTACGACGGGATCATTGAATTGCTTGTACGCATAGGTAGACATTGATCCACCCGCCTCAAAAACCGGTACGACGGATACAGGTTCCAAATGAAATTGCTGTGCCGTCTTGCGTTCCAATGTGATCGCACGGTTGATGTGCTCGCAGCCTTGGAAAGCTAAATGTACATGGTATTGATCCGCAAACGCTTGAAGCGGTGCGAATAGTGCTTCTCCTATTTCAAGTGCACCGTTTGTACCGATACGGGCACCAGCTACTTCAGAAGTAGAACAGCCGACGACGAAAATCGTCTCTTCGGCAGGTGGTGCTTGTTCGGCAAATTCGGTCAATGCTTGTTCTAGCTGCAGTTTCCATAATTGAATGGCATCCACTTGTTCCACCTGCTTCCTTTAGTTCTTTTCAAGTTCCATCATTTTATTTATACGACGCTCGTGACGGCCGCCTTCAAATTCTGTTTCAAGCCAAGCGCTAACGATTTCTCGTGCTAGCCCTGGTCCAATCACGCGTTCCCCCATTGCTAAAATGTTGGAATCGTTATGGCCGCGTGTTGCTTTCGCGCTGAATACATCATGAACGAGCGCGCAACGGATGCCTTTGATTTTATTGGCGGAAATGGACATGCCAATTCCTGTGCCGCAAATCAAGATTCCGCGGTCTACTTTCCCCGCCACGACGTCGTTCGCTACTGGTTCTGCATAGTCAGGATAGTCGACGGAAGTGTCGGCATCCGGTCCGTAGTCGATATATTCAATGTCGAGTTCGGTTAATAGATTGGTAATCTCTTTTCGGAGGTTGTTGCCTCCGTGGTCTGAAGAAATTGCAACTTTCACTGCGCACCCTCATTTCTATTTTTACTTATCGCTTATTCTATCATTGTTCTATAAAAAAATCATCGGTTTTACTGTACTATTTTTGAAATTTCCATTTTGAAACGTTGAAGTTTTGTCATAAAGACGAATGTTATATGAATAAAATTAAATCATTGTACGTGTTTGAGGTCTAGGAAGTCATGTTCTGGGCATTGGTTGATGTAGATTAAGCATTCTATTCGGAAAGTTTCATCTTTTGTAGTTGCTTAGGCGTGTGGTGAAGTTACCTTACTGAGAAACGCGGTTGACCGAGTAACTATGCAGTTGCGGTCGTTGCTCGACTGGTTGTTGGGTACTGAAGTGAATAAGTGTCTGCTTTCTGGACCCGCGCAGGCACGTGGGGGATTGCCTCCAGCCAGGAGCCAGCTGGCGGTGGTGCTGCCAGTTGTCTCATGGCCACGGCCTACCCCGCAGTTGTGCCTGCGCTACTAAGTGGAAATTATTTAAATTGTGGTTCTAATAAGAAGATCAGCAACTTGATGATACTAATTTTCTGCTTTTAAAAAAGAAGTATATGAATTGCCTTACACTCAATTCAACGGAGGCGACTGCTGTGGTAGGCGCCAGAGTGGGGTCAATGAGCATTCCACTCTCATAGCCAATCAAACCAGTAACCCTGTACAAATCAGCCAAAGAAATGAAATTGTCAAAACATTACCCCATGTAGCTCACTTACTACTAACCAATCGTTTTCCATTTCCCACAATAAATAAAAAAACGATCCAGAGTGCATAATACCTCAGAATCGTCATTGCTTATTACATTGGCGTGCGGTCGAACTTCCGGATGACTGTGTACAACTCTTCCGATTGCTCCTTCAGCTCCAACGCCTTGTTTTTCGTTTGATCTATAGACGCCACTTGTTCTTCTGTGGCCGCACGAACTTCTTCCGCTCCCGCCGAAGTATGCTCTGCAATCGTTGCTACCTCCATCGACTGCTTAGCCGTGCGCTCGATCGTCTGCATTTGGTTGCTGACGATTTGGCTAATTTCATCTACATAAAGTGCCATTGTCTGGATAGTGGCGGTCATCGTTTCAACGTTTCCATTCGTTTTTGTCGCGCGTTCGGCCTCAGTGGATGCCGTTTTTACTTGTTGCTTCATTTCAGCTACGACTTGTTTGACGTCTGATTGAATCGTTTGAACAAGTCCCGAAATCATCTGGACGGCTTTTGCACTTTCATCCGCTAAATTACGGACTTCTTCCGCGACGACAGCGAAGCCCTTACCATGCTCCCCTGCCCGCGCTGCTTCTATAGATGCGTTAAGCGCTAGTAGGTTAGTTTGACCAGCTATGTTGCCGACAAGTTCCACGATTTCACCAATTTTATGTGCGTTTTCATCGAGTACTTGTATCGTTTCCAATGAATGCTCGCTTTGATTGCTCATTTGATGAATACCCGCTAAAACCGATTGGAAGACTTCTGTGGTTACGTCTAATTCCCGTAACATCACTTTGGATTGTTCAGAAGACTGACCCGCGCGATTATTGACTTCCACCGCGAGTTGACGAATATCTTCAATCGCGTTGACTGTTTCTCGTATCGACTCCGAAGTGTTTTCTGCGCCATCGGAAATTTCGCCAATAGTGCGCGCAATGGCGTCGGATTGGCCAGACGCAGCGCTTGTCTCATTCGTCAATTCATCGACAGATTGAGCAGTAGCTTGGAAGTTGGATTCGATTTGTTCAATAATACTACGTAAATTAACGACTACTTGCTGGAATACTTTGGAAACGGAATGAATTTCATCCGAGGAGTTGGGCAGTTGAATGTCTGTACCAATCTTTCCATCCGCCACTTTCATAGCAGCCGTTTCCAAACGTTGCAACGGCTTAGTCAAAATGGTGCTGAACATGGCAGCTAAAATACCTGACCACATGATGCCCATCGCGTATGTAAGCAGTTGAAAAACAAATGGCCGTACATTTGGAAAGAATGTTGGCTGTACCCAGTTAATGAATACAGCACTCGTTGTATACGTGATAACTGCGAGAATCACGATAAATAAGACGAGTTTCGCCCGGAGCCCTACTTTTTTCGGTTCTTTCATAAGTTCCCCTCCGCTTGCTTTCGGATGACGGAGTTAATGAGGTCTGTCAGTTCATGAAATGTAGTGCGGTATGTTTCCAAATCTCCACCATATGGATCATGCACATCAAGACCCGCCATTGTACCCGCGTATTCTTTTAATGTAAATATTTTTTCTTTCATTGCAGGATAACGACTGTGCAGGATATCTCGATGGTTTGCGGTCATCGTTAAAACAACATCAGCCCACTCCATCTCAGCAGACTTGACTTCATTAGAATATGGAGTGAAAGGTATTTTTTCTTCCGTCAGCAATTGTGCTGAGTTCGTTGAAATCGGCAAGCCGTCTATCGCATGAATACCTGCTGATTTCGCCGTAATACCTGGCACGTTAGCATGATTGACTAATGCTTCTGCCAATGGACTTCTACATGTGTTGCCTGTACAAATAAAATAAATATTCATTTTCTTCACCTACTTTACAATATAACGGATTTATGAGAAAAAAGAAACAGTTTTTTAGAAAAATAAGGACAATACTCCCATACATATGAATACAATACCTGCTAACCGTCGAATAAATGTACTATTAATTACACGTAAGCGGCCTGTGTACAAGAAAGCAATAGCCGAAAATAAAACAGAAAAGAAGCCGGATGCCAAAACAAACAGCCATTTATTCAGCTGCATCATACCGAATGTCACACTCACTCCGAACGCATCTATACTGACGATTAGTGCTAAGAAAAATGGGGAGATTTTATTGACGACTGACAGATCTTCACTGTCGGAGAGGAGAATGTGAAGACCTATGAGTGAAAGCAGTACACTCGAGAGCGCATGACCCCATCCCGCGAAAAAGATCATCACCCATTCCCCTGCGTAGAAACCGATAAGTGGCAGCAACACATTTAGTATAGTCGTCCACAGCATGATCATCAATCGACCTCGCCGCAGTTGAAGTAATGTATAGACGATTAGTATATCAGCCGTTGTCACGATAGCCGCTATGATTTCTATCAAAAAAGTAGCCCCCTCGCAAGTCTCGCATCTACTAATCTTATGCGGGTGCTAAAGGGGGCTATTCATCATTATCGAAATGTTATTCGGTGAAACGCTTGCCGTCTGATGCTTTATCGAGGCGATTCATAACCGCTGCACCGATACCCGAATGATCGGTCTCAATTGCAAGAATTATATCAGCTTCTGTATTGTCGCATTGGCGAATCGCTTTATAGAGACTCGACGCCATCTCTTCACGATTGTTAATGGAACCTGTGGAAAAGTACCAATCCGCGTTTTCTGTGTATAACTCATCAGGTCCGATCATCGCGACTCGTTTATTTTGTTGATGAATAGTGTTTAGCGCATGCGCAATAGAATCCGTATTCGGCTCGATAATGAATAGCGGTGCTTCAGGTGCGTAATGGGCATATTTCATCCCCGGCGCGCGCGGTGTTGCCGTTTGATCTGTAGGTAGCGTCGCCATATCCACGGTGCCAATCAACTCTTCCAGCTGCTCTTTCGTAATGCCGCCCGGACGCAAAATGACAGGTGGCGTAACCGTGATATCCAAAATGGTAGACTCCACGCCTACCCCTGTCTCTCCGCCATCTAAAATCAGCGGTACTCTACCGATTAAGTCGTGATAGACATGATCCGCTTCCGTCGGGCTTGGCTTTCCGCTACGATTTGCACTCGGTGCCGCTAACGACTGATCCAGTTTACGTAGTAATGCCAACGCTATCGGGTGGTCAGGCATACGAATGGCTACTGTACTAAGTCCCGCCGTAACGACATCTGCAATCACTCCAGGCTTTTTCTTCATAATTAACGTCAACGGTCCTGGCCAAAATTCCTTTATTAATACGTCTGCAATTTTAGGAATATCTGTTGCGTATTTCTCGATGTCTGACTGGTTCCCAATATGTACAATCAGCGGATTATCTGAAGGTCTTCCTTTTGCTTCGAAGATCCGCTGTACTGCTTGCTCATCTGTCGCAATGGCTCCTAAACCATAAACTGTCTCAGTCGGGAAGGCAACAATCCCTCCAGAATTTAAGATATCTACAGCTTGTTCATAGATTCTGTCGTTATCCACTAGGTTATCCACAATTTCTTGCGTAGTATCCACTTGCTCAACCCCTTTTTATACACATTTTATCAACCTTATCCACAAAAATTGTGAATATGTTCATTTAAACAACGACTTTATCCACTCCCAAATGAAGAATGTAACAGGTTCTTCTTCTTCTGTTTCAGTCACTGTAGCTTCTTCAGGAAAACAAACGTTAGGAAACAATGAACACCACCAGTTATCGCCTCGACCAGCGCCAATTTTCACGACATACGCATCGTAAACGTCTTGTGGCTGAATGAAGAACCCTACTCGTTTTGGTGGAATCACTGCCGCACCGTGCTCAAGTGTTACGTGCGCACCGTTTACTTGCGCTTTTGCAATTTCTAGAATCGTGGGTTCTAACCCTTGAAGATTTTCAGTGATTTGCTGCGTGTTGGTAGATTCGCTGATTGCCTGCTCGAGTAATGGTGCGATTTTTTCTTGAACATCTCGTTTCACTTGTTGATCCGCTACCGTATTAGAGTTTGCGAGAATGCGAAACTGCGTCGCTTCACCTGTCGTTGCCTGCTGACCGAACACGAGCAGCACCGCTTGAATCGTAAGTAATATAAGTACAAATTCTATAAACGCCACTAGTTTCGAAGTTTGAGTTGGTTGTTGGTTAATCGGATAATCTTGTAACATGTCATCCCCTCCTGCACTCTATCTTGACCCGCAGGAGGAGATTTTATTCATCGAATCTCACAAAATATCATTCGATCTTTTTTATTGATATCTTGAACGATTTCAACAGTGGCTTTTGGAAAGGATTTTCGTAAGTATCCTTGCACGATTGTCCCTTGCTGATAGCCGATTTCGAAACCGATAAGCGCTGGACGATTCATTAGAGGCGATAAGTTCTCTGCTAGTCTGCGATAAAAGTAGAGTCCTTCTTCTTCTGCGAATAAAGCCGTTTGCGGTTCGAAATCATAGACAGTTGGCGACATATCGGATTTTTCATGTTCCGCGATGTACGGTGGATTGGATAGGATCATGTCCCATTTCTGCTGAGTCAACGGTTCTTCCATATCCCCTTGCATAAAGACTATATCCGCTTCATTGCGCTGTGCATTGCGTTTTGCGACTTCAAGCGCCGTTTCACTAAAATCAGTGGCAGTTACTTTTGCAGTCGGTCGTTCTTTTTTGAATGCGATGGCAATCGCTCCGCTACCCGTTCCAACATCCGCCATTTGAATGACTTGGTCCCCGAATAATGCACTCGCTCGCTGCAATGCATAGTGGACGAGTTCTTCTGTTTCAGGACGTGGAATCAAGACATGTTCATTGACCTCGAATGAATAGCCGTAAAAAGACTCTTCTCCGAGGATATATTGAATCGGTTTACCGGTCAGTAATTCTGTGATAATTGCCCAGAATCGCGAATACGTTTCATGCGAAATTTGTTCACGAAAACTAGCTAAATAATTAGCCTGATTCGTTCCTACGACAGAACGCATGGCCAGTTCAGCGGCATGCGTGTCCATTCCACGTTCCTGAAGCAATTGTTGTGCACGTTGCACGGACTCATAGATGGTCTCATTCATTGCGATCCAAACTTTCTAGACGATGTGCTTGTTCTTCTATAATCAATGCATCGATGACTTCATCCAATTTCCCTTCTATAATCTGATCCAGTTTTTGGATGGTCAAACCAATTCGATGGTCTGTCACGCGATTTTGCGGGAAGTTGTATGTGCGAATCCGTTCGGAACGGTCTCCTGATCCAACAGCGGTTTTCCGTTTTTCATCGTATTCAGCTTGCACCTCTTGCATAAACTTATCGTAGACACGTGCACGCAAGACTTTCATCGCTTTTTCTTTATTTTTGATTTGAGATTTTTCGTCTTGAATCGATACCGTCGTACCTGTCGGCAAATGCGTAAGGCGTACGGCTGACATGGTCGTGTTGACGGATTGTCCACCCGGTCCCGATGAAGCGAATGTATCGGTACGAATATCCTTATCATGAATCTCAATTTCTACTTCTTCTGTTTCAGGCAAGCACGCAACTGTAGCAGTAGAGGTATGCGTTCGTCCCCCTGATTCCGTTTCCGGTACACGTTGCACGCGGTGCGCTCCGTTTTCGTACTTCAACTTGGAGTAAGCACCTTTGCCATCGATCATGAAAATAATTTCTTTAAAACCACCAAGCTCGGTTGGTGATGAATCAATGACTTCTACTTTCCAATGATTCATTTCCGCGTAGCGTGTATACATACGATATAGACTACCCGCAAATAAAGCTGCTTCGTCTCCGCCCGCTGCGCCTCGTATTTCCATAATGACACTTTTATTGTCATTCGGATCTTTTGGAATCAACAATACTTTTAACTGTTCTTCCAAAACCTCAATACGATCTTCCAGTTCATCGATTTCCATTTTGACTAATTCTTTCATATCTTCGTCGAGTGGCTCATCTTGCATTTCTTTCGCATTTTTATATTGAGTGTAGACACCTTTGTATTCACGGTATACTTCGACCGTGTCTTGTAAATCCGATTGCTCTTTCGAATAGCTTCGTAATTTATCCAGATCATTGACGATTTCCGGGTCACTAAGTAGTTCATTGAGTCGATCATAACGGTCTTCTACTGCTTGTAGTCTATCGAACATAGTCGGTTCACCTCTTCTGAAATTATTGGTTACATACTAATATATAGCAGAAACGTCTATCCTTTCTTGCTTACGGATAGACGCAAATATGTTTATTTTACATGTTGCGCACGACTGACGGGTACTTCGTGGTGCTGACGGCAACGTGGTTCATATGCTTCGGATGCGCCAACCAGAATGATGGGATCATCTTGACATGCGGGTTGTCCATCTATCAATCGTTGCGTTCGGCTTGAAGGCGATCCACAAACGGTGCAGACCGCTTGGAGTTTTGTCACCAGTTCCGCCACCGCCATTAGTTCCGGCATCGGCCCGAACGGTTCGCCTCTGAAGTCTTGATCGAGTCCTGCAATGATCACGCGAAATCCGCGATCTGCGAGTGCAATCGCGACATCTATAATATCTTTGTCGAAAAATTGAGCTTCATCAATGGCGACCACATCGAAATCATCTGATACGAGGTTTGGTATTTCACTCGCTTTGGAAATAGGGTTTGCGATAGTTGACGTACCATCGTGGCTGACAACCGCTTCCTCGCTATACCGATCGTCAATAGCCGGTTTAAATACCGCAATTTTTTGTTTGGCAAATTCCGCCCGGCGAATCCGGCGAATGAGCTCCTCCGATTTACCTGAAAACATGCTGCCGCAGATGACTTCCATCCAGCCGCCTTGCATTGAAACGTACATGGTCAATCTCCTTTCGATGTCGTGCTATATGTATGTGCGTAGTGCGATAAGAGTGGTTTCGTATGCTACTTTGAGCGGTTTGCCGTTTAGATTGAGTGCTTGGTGTGCAGCTATGAGCGGTTGATGGCCTAGATTGAGCGGTTCACGTGTTACTATGAGCGCTTAGCGGTACTGATAGAGCGCTTAACATGCAACTATGAGCGCTTTGCAGCCCAGATTGAGCACTTAACGCACAACTATGAGCGCTTAAGAGCCTAGTTTGAGCACTTAACGTAAAACTATGAGCGCTTGGCAACCTAGTTTGAGCGCTTAACGCAAAACTATGAGCGCTTAGCAACCCAGTTTGAGCGCTCAGCGACCCCAATAGAGCAAACGCCGCTGAATCTTTACACTTTAGCCCTATGTACTCGCTAAACTCCGCAGTAAATTAATAAAAATACCCGTCTGGCACGACTGCACCTGACGGGTATCTGGCTTTTATTACTCTTGTCCTTCTGTCTTGATGCCGTATTTCTTGTTGAAACGGTCAACTCGTCCGTCTGCTGAAGCAAATTTCTGACGGCCAGTATAGAATGGGTGACATTCTGAGCATACTTCTACGCGAATGTCCTCTTTTACAGAACCTGTTTCAAATGTATTGCCACATGAGCAAGCTACTGTTGCAAGTTTGTAATTTGGATGAATTCCTGCTTTCATCGATATCTCTCCTTTCGCCCTGAACCATCTGGAACAGAGTTTGAAATTATGGATGTTTTATTGACCAGTTGCCAATAAAACGATCGATGCCGTACACGGCCCGTGTTTGTCAGCCGTATATGCGGTGTACAGCAAAACTGTACTTGATTAGTATAGCAAAATCCGATACGTTGTGCAACTGTTTGATTTGGGTATTTACTGGGCATAAGCTCATTAGTTATGGGTTGGATTTCCGCTACAATCTTCACCTCATAAGTACGAACATCACTCATTTACTTTCGTTTAAGAGCGTAAAAGTAAAACAAAATCCACATCGTTAAACTTAATAGATCAGATTAGACCCTTGCCTTTTTTCGCCTTCATTTCTTCATTGAGCTTGTTGAAGAATTCTTCGTTGTTTTCGGATTGGCTCAGTTTTTTCATGAAGCGTTCGGTGAAGTCGTGGGAGTCTGAGAATGTTTTTCTGATGGCCCATAGTTTTTCCAAGTTGTCTTTTGGAATGAGTAGTTCTTCTTTTCGTGTGCCGGAGCGACGGATGTCCAGCGCTGGGAAGATTCTGCGTTCGGCTAGGTTGCGGTCTAGGTGTAGTTCCATGTTGCCGGTTCCTTTGAATTCTTCGTAGATGACTTCGTCCATGCGTGAGCCGGTTTCTACTAGGGCTGTGGCAAGGATGGTTAAGCTTCCACCTTCTTCGATGTTACGTGCAGCGCCGAAGAATCTTTTTGGTCGATGGAAGGCTGCCGGGTCAATTCCTCCAGATAGTGTTCGTCCACTCGGTGGGATGACTAAGTTGAATGCACGTGCCAATCGTGTGATGGAGTCCATTAATATGATAACGTCGCGTTTACTTTCGACTAGACGCATTGCGCGTTCAAGTACAAGTTCCGCTACTTTGACGTGATTTTGTGGTACTTCATCGAATGTGGAACTGACTACGTCCGCTTTAACAGAACGTTCGATGTCCGTTACTTCTTCTGGACGTTCGTCGATCAGCAATACAATGAGTTCCGCTTCGGGATGGTTTGTTGTGATGGAATTGGCGATTTCTTTCAGCAATGTCGTTTTTCCTGCTTTCGGAGGAGCGACGATTAATCCACGTTGACCAAATCCGACTGGAGAGACGAGGTCCATGATACGTGTGGACACATTGTTTTTTGACGTTTCTAAATGAATTTGACGTTCTGGGTATAAAGGTGTCAACGCCGGGAAATGAACACGTTCGCGTGCGACTTCTGGATTTTGCCCGTTGACTGCTTCTACTTGTAGTAAACCATAGAAGCGTTCGTTTTCTTTTGGTGGTCGAACCTTCCCCGTTACTTTATCGCCGTTACGTAAATCGAAGCGACGGATTTGAGATGCTGAGATGTAGATATCTTCTGAACTGGACGAGTAATTAATAGGACGTAGGAATCCGTATCCTTCAGATTGTATAATTTCGAGGACGCCTTCCATGAAGAAGAAGCCTTCTTGTTCGGCGCGGGATTTCAATATAGCGAAGATCAATTCTTTCTTTGTCAGTTTGCTATAGTTGGTAATTTTAAACTGCTTCGCAAGAGAGTATAGCTCTTTAAGCGTCATATTCTCTAGGTCCGCAAGGGTAATCATTGTCATCTATGCGTACACCACTCTTCATTTATTGTATGGGAAATTTGGCATAGTAAATAGAAAGGAGAGTACATGATGTACTTCCTTTCCTTCAGTAGCCGGACATTATGGATCTAGATAGTTTTTAGGAAATAGAGACCCGGTTGTGACACCGGGTATTGAGGGAGTTAGTCTTGCATTACGAGAAGAGGTTTTTTCTTCATGCTGTGGCGACCTTCTACGAAACGAATTGTTCCTGATTTCGAGCGCATAACGATCGACTGAGTTCGGCAATACGTACCTTTAAACTGCACGCCGTCCATCAATTCGCCGTCTGTTACGCCTGTTGCTGCGAAAATACAGTCGTCTCCTTTTACTAAATCGTCCATCATTAGAACTTTATCTACGTCGATGCCCATTTTGATGCAACGTTCTCTTTCTTCGTCATTTGAAGGAACAAGACGTCCTTGGATTTCTCCACCGAGACATTTCAATCCGACTGCTGCGATTACGCCTTCAGGAGCACCGCCTCTACCGAATAAAATATCCACACCTGTGTCATCGAAAGCTGTATTGATAGCAGCTGCTACGTCGCCATCTTCGATCAATTTGATACGAGCACCCGCTTCACGAATTTCTTCGATGATGGCTGCGTGGCGTTCACGGTTTAAAACAGATGCTACCAGGTCAGATACTGATTTATTTTTCGCTTTTGCTACAGCCTTCAAGTTATCTGTAACGCTTGCGTCGATATCAATTTTCCCAACCGCTTCAGGTCCTACTGCGATTTTGTCCATATACATATCCGGTGCGTTTAGCAAGTTGCCTTTATCTGCAACAGCCAAAACAGCTAGTGCATTCCATCCACCTGCCGCTACGATATTCGTACCTTCGACTGGATCGACAGCGATATCTACAGCGGGTCCGTGACCTGTTCCAAGTTCTTCACCGATATACAGCATAGGCGCTTCGTCCATTTCACCTTCACCGATCACGACTATACCTTCCATAGGAATTGTGTCGAATACTGTACGCATTGCTTCTGTTGCCGCGTCGTCTGCTTCGTTCTTCAAACCGCGTCCCATCCAGCGAGCTGCCGCTACGGCTGCTGCCTCTGTTACACGCACTAATTCCATTGATAAACTACGTTCCATAATGTTTTGTTCCTCCTGTTTGCGGTAAGGCGCGTATTGCGTATTACCTTTCATTTGCCTACGTCCGCATCCAATGGCTACTTTCTACGTAATGGATGTGTCGTTTGAGTCTATTATACACGTTTTGGCAATTAGCGTCACTCAGAAATTGAAGACGGAGTGAGCACTTTTACTTTATTGATATTGGCACCAAGATTTTGCAATTTGTTAATGATATCGCCATAGCCGCGTTCAATATGTTCAATTTCATGGATTTCTGTTTCTCCGCTAGCTAGTAATCCCGCGATCAATAACGCAGCTCCGGCACGTAAATCTGTTGCTTCAACCGTTGCCGCTTGCAATTCTGTTGGCCCTGTTATGATGGCAGAACGACCTTCTACTCTACCGTCCGCATTCATCCGACGAAGCTCATCGATTTGTTTAAAGCGTGCTGGATAGATCGTGTCTGTCAGAATAGATGAGCCTTCCGCCTGTGTCGATAAAACACCAAACGGCTGCTGCAAGTCTGTCGGAAATCCTGGATAAACGAGAGTTTTCACATCGACCGCGTGAAGTTTTTCAGTTTTCGGAATGAAAATTTGTTCTTCACCGACTTCTACTTTCACGCCCATTTCACGAAGTTTCGCCGTGACCGCTTCAACATGCAAAGGAATGACATTATCAATTGTGACGCCATCACCAATTGCAGCCGCCATGATCATATGGGTACCTGTTTCAATACGGTCCGGAATGATAGTGTGTTTCGTACCGTGCAATGTTTCTACGCCTTCGATACGAATAACGTTCGTTCCTGCACCTTTAATATTCGCGCCCATATTGGAAAGCAAAGTCGCTACATCAATAATTTCGGGTTCTTTCGCTGCGTTTTCAATAATCGTTTTGCCTTTTGCTTTAACAGCGGCAAGCATGATATTGATCGTGGCACCGACGCTGACGACGTCTAAATAAATTTTCGCGCCATACAGTTCATCTGCACGCAAATAAATAGCGCCGTGTTCATTTTCGACTTTGGCACCTAGTGCTTCAAAGCCCTTAATATGTTGATCAATCGGGCGTGGACCCAAGTGACAACCTCCAGGTAATCCGATAACGGCGTGCTTGAACTTGCCAAGCATCGCCCCCATCATATAGTAGGATGCACGAAGTTTTTTGACGTTACCGTTAGGCAATGGCATAGAAATGATTTCAGTTGGATCGATGGTCATCGTGCCATCTTTCATTTCCACTTTGCCGCCGATTTCTTCGACGAGCGCCTGCAATGTATAGACATCTGAAATTTCGGGAAGACCTGCAATTGTAACAGGTGAATCTGCTAGAATAGCGGCAGGAATTAGAGCTACTGCACTGTTCTTCGCTCCACTCACTCTGATCGTTCCTTGCAGTCGTTTTCCGCCTTTGATTTTATAAACGTCCATTTCAAGCTCCTTTTGTTCTATCACTTATTCGTTCTGGTTTCCCAGTCTTTCAAAAACTGATCGATTCCTTTAGTTGTCAACGGGTGTGCAAATAGACTCTGAAGTACGTTGAATGGAGTTGTCGCAATATGCGCTCCTGCAAGTGCTGCAGCCGTAATATGTTGTGGGTGTCTGATGGAAGCTGCGATAATTTGTGTATCCAAGTCATGGATCGTGAAGATATCTGAAATCGTTTCAATTAACTCGACACCATTTTGGCCAATGTCATCCAAACGTCCGATGAATGGTGAAACGTATGTCGCGCCTGCACGCGCTGCTAGCAAGGCTTGATTGGCACTAAAAATGAGAGTGACGTTCGTTTTGATTCCTTCTGCTGCGAATACAGAACAAGCTTTCAAGCCTTCAGGTGTCATCGGTAATTTCACCGTGATGTTTTCTGCAAGGGCTGCAAGTTTACGTCCTTCTTCGATCATACCTTCTGCATCCAAAGCGATGACTTCCGCACTGACAGAACCAGGTACGAGAGCCGTAATTTCTTTCAAGCGGTCATGGAATGAAATATTTTCTTTTGCGACAAGTGATGGGTTCGTTGTGACACCAGAGATGATCCCCCAGCTATGCGCTTCTTTAATTTCCTCAAAATTGGCTGTATCTATAAAAAATTTCATGTATGTTATCCTCCTAGTTGTGGTTGATTCATTTAGCTAAAAAGCAAAGAAGGAGACAGGTTCCGCTCCTCCTTTGCTCAATCAGAATTCTGTAATTACGCTTGGTTTGAACTGCCGAACTCACGCATTTTGCCGATTACCGTTGCTTTGATCGCTTCGCGCATTGGTCCAAGGAATTTACGTGGATCATAGACTTCAGAATCTTCGTTAAGGATTTCGCGTACAGCTTTTGTACCTTGAATCTGATTTTCTGTGTTGACGTTAATTTTAGACGTACCAAGTGAAATGGCACGTTGAATATCCTTCGTCGGAATACCTGTACCACCGTGCAACACGAGTGGAATATCCCCTTGTTTCGAGATTTCTTCCATTTCTTCAAATCCAAGATTCGGTTCGCCTTTATACGGTCCGTGTACAGAACCAAGTGCAGGTGCCAGGCAGTCGATACCTGTCTTTTCTACAAGCTCTCTGCATTCAGCCGGATCTGCATAAATAACACCGTCTGCGATGACGTCATCTTCCTGACCACCAACTACGCCAAGTTCAGCTTCTACTGATACATTATGTTGCTTCGCGAAATCCACCACTTTTTTCGTGATTTCAATGTTTTCTTCAAGTGGCTTAGAAGATGCATCGATCATGACAGAAGTGAAGCCTGCTTCAATTGCTTCCTTACACTTCTCAAAGCTGGAACCGTGATCCAAATGAATGGCTACCGGCACAGTAGTACCGTAGTCCTCCATTAATCCTTTGACCATCATAACGACTGTTTTGAATCCGCCCATATAGCGTGCAGCGCCTTCTGAAACGCCTAAAATAACAGGTGACTTCTCTTCTTCGGCAGCTTGTAAGATGGCCTGTGTATATTCCAGGTTATTCAAGTTATATTGACCGATCGCATATCCTCGCTCTTTACCTTGGATCATCATTTCCTTCATCGAGACCAGTGGCATGTTAAATTCCTCCTTGAGTTTTTCACTAATTTTTATGTGTATTAATTATAGTTATTTCCATCCATTAGCATATCAAATTCATGCAATGATTACTACTATCAGACGTCTAGTCGCTCCAACCTTTTTAAGATGCTATCGCGCACTTCGAAAATATCGAACGGTTTGGTAAAGTGCTGATCAATACCAAGTTTATCGGCATCTTGCAGTAATTCTATTTCACTGTACGCTGTCATCATCATGACAATTGCGTCAGGCGATAGGGTTCGGATTTCTCTTAATACCTCGACGCCATTCATGCCTGGCATCTTCATATCAAGTAAAATACAGTCTGGATTAAGTTTCTGAACTATTTCTAGCGCTTCTTTTCCATTTGATGCAAGCGCTGTCATTATTCCGGTTGGTTTGAAGATTTCCTCAAGCAATAATCGAATCCCTGGTTGGTCATCTACAATTAATAAATGTTTCATCCACATCTCTCCCATCACCTAATTTTTCTTGTTTGATTTTGTATTTACAGTGTAATCTACCTTTTATTTTTCTTGTATAAGAAAAGCATGTGTATAGAAAAATTATGTATGATTCTATCTCTCTATTTTATTTGTCTATGTCATATTGTTCAAGAAAACTCCAATAACTCCTCTATTTTTCGTCAACTATTTTGCACTTCTTTCATTTCTCACCTATACTGAGCTTTTGGAGGGGTTTTCGTGAAAATATTAACTACACAGATTAGAGGTCTTCTGGAAAGAATTGCAGAAGGACAAGATGAATCAATGGAAGAAACGGCTCGTTTATTGGCGCAAGCGTTAGTAGGCGAAGGACGAATTGTCTTGACAGCTTTTGATGAAATGGAAGCTGTTACTGCGACCGCACTGGATGGTGTCGAACCGTTGGAGGGTGCTATTCGTTACACTAAAGAGTTGGAGCTGACGACGGCGGACCGCGTGTGGTTGCTTGTGCGAAAGGCAGATCATCCCGCTGCGCTTAAGCTGGCACGCGAGCTCGCGGATCAATTCATCCCGTTTGCTGTGTTGGCTGCGGATAAGGAAGAAGACGACAATGAACTCGCTTCTCTTGCGTATACGTATATTTCGACAGGTTTGAAAAAGGGATTGATTCCGGGTCCTACAGGCGAAAGAATCGTACAGCCCCACGCGCTCGCTGCGTTGTTTGTGTACGAGGCAGTGAAGCTGTCGATTGATGACATGTTGGCGGATGAAGACGACGAGCTGTAACTTGGCATAGGCTAGAGTTGCTGTTGGGGTGGGATTGGCGCTTCGGAGGGGTCGCGTTCTGGAGGGGTCGCCCCTCCTACGCGCCAATCCCTTACGATGTGAGTGGGTGATACTTTCCATTACGCATTGAAGTTTCGTTAATAATCAGTGATTAACTAGAAACTGGATAAGAGCTGCACTTGGACTTAAAAAATGTTCAAAAACAGCAAAAATTTATACACGATCTACAGTAAGTGATGTAAGTACATCCGCTTGGTATGTAGGATTGAGGCGGAAGCTGGGGCGACTCCGGGAGGATCAGCCCGATCAGGTGAGACAACTAAAAGAACGCAGTGACTAGTTGGCTCACCGCGGGCCCTCCGGAACGCGTCCCCAGCTGGAGCTTCAATCCCCCTGCACTCAGCAACTCTACTTTCTTATCTCCATTCATATATAAAGTCAAAAATGCCCACAGAAGACAAGTCTTCTGTGGGCATTGTTTTTTAGTTTTTATGCTCAAGCGCCGCGCGGATGAAATCGCGGATTAGTGGTGATGGACGATTTGGACGGGAAGCGAATTCTGGGTGGAATTGGCAAGCCACGAAATATGGATGGTCTTTCATCTCCATAATTTCAATCAAGCGACCGTCCGGGCTAATTCCAGATACGATAAATCCTGCCTCTTCCAACTGTGCACGATATGCCAAGTTCATTTCATAACGGTGGCGATGACGCTCGTACACTAGCTCCTCGCCATATGCAGCGGAAGCCTTCGTATTTTCAGCTACTTTACACGGATAAGCACCGAGACGTAATGTACTGTCTGCTTCACGTGCTGTACGGCAATCTGGGTGGAAAGTAGTAATCTGGTGCTCAGTCTCTGTGTCGAACTCCAGTGAATGAGCTGTTTTTAGACCGATGACATTACGTGCGATTTCTGTAGCCGCTAACTGCAATCCTAAACTGATACCGAAGAACGGGATTTTCTGTTCACGCGCATACGTGATTGCTTCAATTTTACCATCAATTGCACGATCTCCGAAGCCACCCGGTACAAGAATACCATCTACGTCTCCAAGAAGTTCTGCTACGTTTTCAGACGTCACATCTGCCGAGTTGATCCACTGAATATCGATGTCTGCATCGAACGCGTATCCAGCATGACGCATAGCTTCAACTGCCGAGATGTATGCATCTTGTAATTCTACATACTTACCAACTAAACCGATTTTTACTGTTTCTTTTAGTGACTTAACCAACTTCACTAGTTCTTCCACTTCCGAAAGTTCAGGCTGTGGTGTTTCAAGACCCAAGTAATCCACAACTAGCTGATCCATGTTTTGTTCATGCAAACGAAGTGGTACTTCGTATAGAGTTTCCGCATCCAGTGCTTCGATTACTTCTTCTGACTTAATGTTACAGAATAACGCGATCTTGTCTTTCATTTCTTGCGGAACTGGGTACTCGCTTCGTACGACGATCATGTTCGGCTGAATTCCAAGACTACGCAATTCCTTTACACTGTGCTGTGTCGGCTTCGTTTTCATTTCACCAGCTGCATGCAAATACGGAATGAGTGTGTTGTGAATGTACATCACGTCATCCTTCGCAAGATCCGTTTTTAATTGGCGAATGGCTTCAAGATACGGCAATGATTCGATATCCCCTACACTGCCACCAATTTCTGTAATGACGACATCTGCGTTCAATGTTTGACCTGCACGTTTGATCAATTCTTTAATTTCATTGGTAATATGTGGGATTACCTGAACTGTTGCACCATTATATTCGCCAGCGCGCTCTTTGCGCAATACTAGATCATAGACTTTCCCCATCGTTACGTTGGAGTATCGATTACATTCGATGTCTATAAAACGCTCATAGTGACCGATGTCAAGATCCGTTTCCGCTCCATCTTCCGTTACGAAAACTTCTCCGTGCTGGTATGGGCTCATCATGCGTGGATCAATATTGATATATGGATCGAATTTTTGGTTCGTGACTTTCAAACCGCGGTTCTTAAGTAAACGTCCGAGTGATGCTGCGTTGATACCTTTACCTAAAGAAGAGACGACGCCGCCTGTAATGAAAATATATTTTGTCATGTGTAGTGCCTCCATTTATTCTTTTTCCAAGCTATTAGGGTCGATATAAAATCAAAAAAGCGCCCCGTTTGTAGCGTAACTACAATAAGGAGCGCGTATACACGAATTTATGTGTCCTTTTCAGGAGCCCATCCAAATCTTATATTTTTGGGCACTAAAAGTCAAGTCCGATTATTTCTCTTCCTCGTACTCTTCGTCTTCTTCGTACTCTTCTTCATCGTCCTCGTCATCTTCTTCGATATCGAGTTCTACTTCGGGAATAACTTCCAGGTCATCATCAGGATCGATTAAGTCTTCCTCGAGTTCGACTACTTCCTCTTCTTCCTCATCCTCGTCGTCTACGTCATCTTCTTCGCCGAGTTCTACGTATTCTTCATCGAAGATTTCTTCTTCGTCATCATCATCTTCTTCGATATCATCTTCGTCATAATCTTTTTTCTTCTTTTTCTTCTTGCGTACTTTTACGACAGGTGCTGTTTCTTCTTCAATCTGATCAACTGGATACCATTCGCGTAAGCCCCAACGGTTGTCTTGGATCGCTAGGAATCTGCCATCGATGTTTAGGTCTGTATAAAATTGAAGGAGTTTTTCCTTCAATTCTTTCTCGCTTATACCTGTAAGTTTACGGAACTCTTCCATTAATTCCGCCAACGTGAGGGATTCACGTCGTTCTGTCAGTACCTGGTGCGTAATGTTGATTAATGATTCTTCCAACAGTTCTTCTTTTGTCATGTCATGGATATTCAATGTATGGCACGTCCTTTCTTCTATCAATCACACGCGGAACCGACCAAGTCAGTGAATGATTTGGCCGATCGACGTTTTTATCTTGTAGCATATAAGCATAGTGTACATTATATACGTTATTTCTACCAATATGCTACATTCTTTTACTTCTCTTTATATTTATATACTCAGTAATGGTCAAATACCCCAGGTAGACCGCCCCAATGGTGAAGGGGATTACGCCGAGTCCGCTGTTGTAGAAGATGAGTGTGAGTGTAATTAAGAGAGCTATTATGATTGCATGATAGTACCATCTCACATTCAGCACGTCCCTTTTCTTTGTTGTTCTCATTATACTGACTAACTTATTAAATTATCCACTTTGATAGGGAAAGAATTTTGCATAATGGATTAGGTTTCATAGGATACTTGAGATAGAGTGGCTGGCATGGCTGTCGGGGTGGCGATTGGCGCTTCGGAGGGGACGCTTTCCTGAGGGTCCGCGGTGAGCCAACTAGGTCGCTACGCTCCCTATAGTTGTCTCACCTGTCGAACTGATCCTCTAGGAGTCGCCCCTCCTAGTGTAAAGATGTGCTCCTAACGCTACGCTTTTACTCGCAAAAGCCGTCCTTCGCTACGGCTCTCGCTGCAATCCCTTGCAATGAGAGTGGGTGCCACTTATTGTTGTCCACTGAAGTTGCACTTGTATGTGGTTTAGCACTTATCATTTGCACTCACTCTGGCCTTACATTTAACTATTGTCAGAGACATTACGAATTTACAGACTAGCGGCAGTGAGTGAAACATATTGTTACCCACTATAACCAGTTTCATTATCTATTCAGCACTTGAACTTAATTAAGTTCAAAGGCAACAATAATTCACACTTCATAGCCAGTGAATATTCTACGTCCAACCACTCTCTACGTAAGGATTGCAACGGAAGCTGGGGCGACTCCGGGAGGATCAGCCCGATCAGGTGAGACCACTAAAGGAGCATAGCGACTAGGGGGCTCACCGCGGGCCCTCCAGAACGCGTCCCCAGCTGGAGTTGCAATCCCACGCACTAGCCCATGCATCTACACTTTGACTTTGACTTTGACTTTGACTTTGACTTTGTCTTTGTCTTTGACTTTAACCCCATGAAAAAAGAGGATGCCACAAGAAGTGATGGCTTCTGTGACATCCCCTTTGAGATGCATTACATATTACGGCGGTACTGCCCGCCTACTTCGTAAAGCGCATTGGTAATTTGTCCAAGACTCGCTACTCGCACAGTCTTCATCAACTCAGCGAAGACATTGCCCCCTGTAATCGCCACTTCCTGAAGATCAGCAAGCGCTTGCCCCGCTTCGTCAGCATGTTTAGCTTGGAACGCGCGCAAATTGGTAATCTGTGACTCTTTTTCTTCTTGTGTCGCACGTGCCAATTCCATATTGTCGATATCTTCCTCAGACGGCGGATTCGGGTTCAAATACGTATTGACACCGATGATCGGTAGCTCGCCTGAGTGCTTCTTCATTTCATAATACATCGATTCTTCCTGGATCTTGCCGCGCTGGTACTGCGTTTCCATAGAGCCCAGTACGCCGCCACGGTCGTTCAGTCGATCAAATTCTTGTAATACTGCTTCTTCTACGAGACTTGTCATTTCTTCGATGATGTAAGCCCCTTGAAGTGGATTTTCGTTCTTCGATAAGCCATGTTCTTTCATGATGATCATTTGGATCGCCATCGCACGACGAACAGACTCTTCTGTCGGTGTCGTGATGGCTTCGTCATAAGCATTCGTGTGCAACGAGTTACAGTTATCTTGCAATGCCATCAATGCCTGCAATGTTGTGCGAATGTCGTTGAAATCAATTTCTTGCGCATGCAAACTACGGCCGGATGTTTGGATATGGTATTTCAACTTTTGACTGCGTTCATTGGCTCCGTATTTGTCACGCATCGTAACCGCCCAAATGCGACGTGCCACGCGACCAATTACCGTATATTCGGGATCAAGTCCATTTGAAAAGAAGAACGATAGATTTGGTGCAAAGTCGTCGATATGCATGCCACGGCTCAAGTAATATTCCACATACGTGAAGCCGTTTGCGAGTGTGAACGCTAGCTGCGAAATCGGGTTGGATCCTGCTTCTGCGATATGGTAGCCCGAAATGGATACAGAATAATAATTACGAACTTTTTTATCAATGAAATACTGCTGGATATCGCCCATTAAACGCAATGCAAATTCTGTAGAGAAGATACATGTATTTTGGCCTTGGTCTTCCTTCAATATATCCGCTTGAACCGTTCCACGAACTGTTTGGAATGTCATTTCACGTACTTCAGTGAACTCTTCGACAGTAAGTGTCCGTCCTAGCTCTTCTTCTTTTTTACGTACTTGCTGATCGACCGCTGCGTTCATGAACATCGCTAGGATAATGGGTGCCGGTCCATTGATTGTCATTGAAACAGATGTCGTGGGTGCGCAAAGATCGAAGCCGTCATAGAGCTTTTTCATGTCTTCTAGTGTACAGATGCTTACACCAGACTCGCCAACTTTTCCGTAAATATCAGGACGCTCGTCAGGATCTTCTCCGTATAACGTGACAGAGTCAAACGCTGTAGATAAACGTTTTGCATCGTCATCTTTTGATACGTAGTGGAAACGACGATTCGTACGTTCAGGTGTTCCTTCTCCAGCGAACTGACGGCGCGGATCTTCTCCTTCACGTTTGAATGGGAAGACACCTCCAGTATACGGGAAGAATCCTGGAGCATTTTCGCTGTATACAAAGCGTAGGATTTCTCCATAATCTTTATATTGCGGCAAGACCACTTTCGGAACCTTCAAGCCAGATAGACTAACGGTATTAAGCGTCGTACGGATTTCTTTGTCGCGGATTTTCACCACATATTCATCCTGCTCGTAAGACTCTTTCAAAGGTTCCCAGTTTTTCAAAGCACGCTTAGATTCGCTTGTTAATTGCTCCTCGACGCCTTCTTTCAAGCTATTCAATGAATCTAGTAATGCTTCATTAGAATCGGCTTCTTTCACCGCTTCAATCGCACCTTCCAATTGGAACACGCGGCGTGCCAGTTCTGCTTGCTGCTTGGATTTCGCATGGTAGTTACGAACGGTGGAAGCGATTTCACGCAAGTAATGGCTTCGGTCGGGCGGAATAATTACGGTTTGCTTTTGATTCGTCACGAAGTCTGTGTAGCTTGTCATCCAATCCGAATCCGTTGCGTTGTTAATTTTTTCAACAAGCGCTGCGAAAAGTGTGTTGGTGCCCTTATCGTTAAACTGGCTTGCAATCGTTCCGTATACAGGCATTGTTTCTAAATCCTGATCAAATAGTAAATGGCTACGCTGATACTGCTTGCGTACTTGAATCAATGCATCTTCGGAACCTTTGCGCTCGAATTTATTGATAACAATTAAGTCAGCAAAGTCGATCATGTCGATTTTCTCAAGCTGTGTCGGTGCACCGAATTCACTTGTCATAACGTACATCGAAACATCGGAAACATCTGTAATGCGCGCATCCCCTTGCCCGATCCCACTCGTCTCTACAATAATCAAGTCATAGCCAGCTGCTTTTGTGACATCGAGTACATCATGGATAGCGGTTGTCAGCTCGGAACGTGATCCACGTGTTGCGAGACTACGCATGTAAACACGGTTATTAAAAATCGCATTCATGCGAATCCGGTCGCCAAGTAACGCACCGCCTGTTTTTTGCTTTGTTGGATCTACAGAAAGAATCGCTACTCTTTTGTCAGGGAATTCACGCAAGAAACGGCGAATTAATTCATCCGTCAAGGAACTTTTACCTGCTCCACCTGTACCTGTGATACCGAGTACTGGCGTTTGCTTGGACATAGAACGTGCATGGTCGAGTAATTGCTCCGTCGCTTCGTCTTTTTTCAAGTGGTTTTCTTCTAAGTAGGTGATTAAATTGGCTAAAATCCCTGGTGTTTCGGCTGTCAGCTGTTCCAGATTAGCCTCTTCGCTTTCGGGAGTCGTGGAGAAATCCGATAGTTCCATGATTTTATTGATCATGCCTTGTAGACCTAGTTTCCGACCGTCTTCCGGTGAAAAGATCCATTCGATGCCGTATTCATGCAACTCTTTGATTTCTTTCGGGATGATGACTCCTCCACCACCGCCGAATATTTTAATATGGGAAGCGCCTCTTTCCTTCAGCAAGTCATGCATGTATTTAAAATACTCCACGTGACCGCCTTGGTAGGATGACATAGCGATTCCTTGCACATCTTCTTGAATGGCAGCGTTTACAACTTCCTCAACAGATCGATTATGTCCGAGATGAATAACTTCCGCTCCGGTTGACTGTAATATTCTGCGCATGATATTGATCGATGCATCATGCCCGTCGAATAAACTGGATGCCGTCACGAAACGAATATGGTGTTTCGGTGTATACATTTTGTCAGTTACCATTTACCTTCCACCTTCCGTACATGCTGACCACCGCCACGAAGAACTTCATGGCGGAGTCCGCAAGTTATTTACTTCTCTACGCCTTTGATAATTAGATCAGTTTGTATTTTCGTATAGAGTTGTAACGTATATTGTTTGCGCAACGCCCATCTTCTGAATGACCACATTTGGCCAGAAATGAGGATGTGGTGTGCGGTCAATGATACTTCATCCGGTCCGATGCGTAGATTCCCAGCTTCCATGCATTTACGAATGATGATCTCAAATTGCTCGACCATTTCCAGTTCTTTAGTGAGTACATAACGAAGCGCTTCGTTTGGTAACGACTTCGACTCCTGGTACATGACGAGGAATTCATCTGACATTTGATCGATGACTTCGTAATACCGTGCAATCGCCACACGTAGCCCTTCTACCGTATTGTCATTGTTATCGAGTTCAGATAAACGAAACTTGACTTCATTATAAATATTGTCACAGACGAGATAAAGGACATCTTCTTTTGTCCGAATATACTCGTACAATGTGCCAATACTGAAGCCCGCTTCTTTGGCGATTTCACGTGTAGTCGTCCTGTGGAATCCTTTATCGATAAACAATTTCACAGCGCCCCGGCTAATTTGTTCACGTCGCTTCTGAACGAGTTCTTCGTCTTTGACGGTAGATTTCACTTCATGTTTTGGCATTGCATAGACCTCCTGTTATTTCGTCAGCATACGCGAGATGACGAGACGTTGAATTTCTTGTGTACCTTCATAAATTTGCGTGATTTTTGCGTCACGCATATAGCGCTCTACCGGATAATCTTTTGTATAACCGTAGCCGCCGAATACTTGAACCGCTTCTGTTGTTACTTTCATCGCTGTGTCACCAGCCATTAATTTTGCCATAGCAGATGCTTTACCATACGGCAGGTCGTTCGATTCGAGCCATGCTGCTTGGTATGTTAACAGACGAGATGCTTCTGTCGCTGTCGCCATATCCGCTAATTTGAAGCTGATGCCTTGGTTGGCCACGATGGGCTTGCCGAATTGTACACGTTCTTTTGAGTAGTCGACTGCAGCATCCAATGCGCCTTGTGCAATTCCTACTGCTTGAGCAGCAATTCCGTTACGTCCGCCATCAAGTGTTTTCATTGCGATAATGAACCCATCACCTTCTTCTCCTAGAAGGTTTTCTTTCGGCACGCGACAGTTATCCAATACGACTTCTGTTGTCGGGGATGAACGAATTCCCAATTTCTTCTCTTTTTTACCTACAGAAAATCCTTCGAATGTGCTTTCTACAATGAATGCGCTTGTTCCTTTATGTTTGGATTCTGGATCCGTTACAGCGAATACGATATATGTGTCAGCAATTCCGCCATTTGTGATGAAGATTTTCGAGCCATTAAGCACGTAGTCGTCACCGTCAAGCTTTGCCGTAGTTTTCATGCCGCCTGCGTCTGATCCTGAGCCTGCTTCTGTTAGGCAGTATGCTCCCATCTTCGAACCTTCTGCAAGTGGGCGTAAGTATTTTTGTTTTTGTTCTTCGTTGCCGTATTTGAATAGTGGCCATCCTGCTAGAGATGTGTGTGCAGACAGGACGACGCCTGTAGATGCGCAGACACGCGATAGTTCTTCTACTGCGATGACGTAGGCTAGGTAATCGCTGCCGATGCCGCCGTATTCTTCTGGCCACGGAATGCCTGTGAGTCCGAGTTCGGCCATCTTGTGGAAGATGTCCATGTCGAAGGTTTCGTCTTCGTCTCGTTGTGCTGCGGTTGGTGCTACTTCTTTTTGTGCAAAGTCGCGCACCATTTTTCTGATCATTTCGTGTTCTTCTGATAATTTAAAGTCCATTGTTCTCCCACCCTTTTGTTTGTTTGGTTGATTAATGAATGTAATTGCTAAAGCTTAAGTTAGGCTTGTGGTTTGGGGATTGGGGCTCCAGACAGGGACGCTTTCCGGAGGGCCCGCGGTGAGCCAACTAGTCGCTAGTGCAAAGATGTGCTCATAACGCTTCGCTCTTACTCGCAAAAGCCGTACTTCGCTACGGCTCTTGCTCCTCTAGTTGTCTCACCTGATCGGGCTGATCCTCCCGGAGTCGCCCTGTCTTCCGCCCCAATCCCTACTTATAGCTTGTTGAAGCAAACTGACATCATTAAATTAGTAAGTTGTTGTGAATCAATCACAGCCGTAGTTTGTGCTAACCGCGCCATGCGCTCCCCTAAGCGCTTCTAACTTTAGTTTGTTAGGTGTTTGGCGATGACTACTTTTTGGATTTCGCTTGTGCCTTCGTAGATTTGGCATACTTTTGCGTCGCGGAAGTAGCGTTCTACTGGATAGTCTTTTGTGTAGCCGTAGCCGCCGAATACTTGGACGGCTTCTATGGAGTTGTCTACGGATGCTTGGGATGCGAATAGTTTGGCCATGGAGGCTTCTTTGCCGCATGGTTTGCCTTCGGAACGTAGCCAAGCTGCGCGGTAGACTAGGAGTCTAGCCGCTTCTGTTGCGGTGGCCATGTCGGCTAGTTTGAATCCAATGCCTTGGTTGGCTGCGATTGGTTTGCCGAATTGTTCGCGTTCTTTTGCGTAGGCAACCGCGGCTTCTAGTGAGGCTTCTGCTATGCCTAGCGCTTGAGCGGCGATACCTATTCGACCGACGTCGAGGTTGGCCATGGCGATTTTAAAGCCGCCTTCTTCTTCACCTAGTCTATTTTCCACTGGTACTTTCATATTGTCGAAGCTGAGCGCGACGGTTCGAGAGCCGTGGAGGCCCATTTTCTTTTCGTCTTTACCTATAGATAATCCCGGTGTGTCTCGGTCGACGATGAATGCGGTGATGCCGTATGTTCCTTTTTCAGTAGCCGTGTTAGCAAAGACGATGTAGACGTCCGCTTCCCCACCGTTTGTGATGAACATTTTGGAGCCATTAATTACGTAGTGATCATCGACTCGCTTCGCTTTTGTTTTCAAAGAACCCGCGTCTGATCCGGACGATGCTTCTGTCAGACAGAATGCACCGAGATATTCGCCGGATGCCATTTTCGGCAAGTAGCGTTTCTTTTGTTCTTCCGTGCCGAAGTAAAGGATCGGATTCATTCCAACAGAAGTATGGACAGACAACACGACCCCCATGACAGCGCTGACTTTTGATAGTTCGTGAATCGCGATGATATATGACAGGAAGTCCATCTCTGAACCTCCATACTGTTCAGGCGCTGTAATTCCCATCAATCCAAGCTCGCCCATTTTCTCTAGTAGTTCACGCGGAAATTCTCCATCTTCCATCCGGGGAATCCAAGGTTCGATCTCGTTCTTTGCGAAATCACGAACCATTTGGCGCATCATTTGTTGTTCTTCTGTTAATGTAAAATCCATCCTTTTCACCTCTTGCTTTCAACTTAATTCCTTTATTCGTATGAATAGAAACCGCGTCCAGTTTTCTTGCCGTGCCAACCTGCTTTAACGTATTTACGTAGCAACGGGCATGGACGGTATTTCGAGTCGCCGAATCCTTCATACAATGTTTCCATAATGTAGAGACATGTGTCGAGTCCGATGAAATCTGCCAGTTGCAGAGGCCCCATCGGATGATTCATTCCCATTTTCATAACATCGTCAATCGCTTCTTTCGTTGCGACACCTTCGTATAATGTGAAGATTGCCTCGTTGATCATCGGCATGAGCACACGGTTTGCGACGAAACCTGGTGCATCGTTCACTTCCACTGGTGTTTTATTGAGCTTTTTCGTCATCTCTTCGACTGCTTCGTAGACATCATCATCTGTAGCAAGGCCTCGGATAACTTCGACAAGCTGCATGACCGGTACCGGATTCATGAAGTGCATGCCAATCACTTTTCCTGGACGTTTAGTAGCTGCACCGATTTCCGTGATTGGCAACGAAGATGTGTTCGTTGCCAATATCGTATGTTCTGGTGTGATTTCATCTAGCTCTGCGAAGATTTTTGTTTTGATTGCCATATTTTCAACTGCCGCTTCGATGACGATGTCGGCATCTTTGGCATTTTGCATATCCAGTGATTTCGTGAAACGACCGAGGACTGCTTCTTTTTCTTCCTCGGTCATACGACCTTTTTCCACGTTGCGCGATAAGTTTTTCGTGATGACCTTAAAACCTCGGTCGTATGCTTCTTCATTGAGATCGTGAAGAGTTACTTGATAGCCTGCCTGTGCGCAGACCTGGGCAATTCCTCCGCCCATTTGCCCTGCACCAATTACGAATACTTTTTCAATTGTCATCTGGAATGCCCCCGATCAGTTAGTTTTTGGTACTTCGATCATGATGGCATCACCTTGGCCGCCACCTGAACAAATTGCTGCAATACCAATTCCACCACCGCGACGTTTTAGTTCATTCGCCAATGTCAGAACGACACGAGCTCCGCTTGCACCAATTGGGTGACCTAGTGCGACCGCTCCACCATTGACATTCACTTTTTCTTCGTCTAGTCCAGCGATTTGTGAGCTGGCAAGGGCAACGACTGCGAATGCTTCATTAATTTCGTAAAGATCAATGTCGTCTGCCGTTTTACCTGTTTTCTCAAGTAACGCCTTGATGACATGACCTGGTGTTTCAGGGAAACGTTCCGGTTCAATGGCAACTTCCGCGTGACCTAAAATAACAGCAAGCGGTTCTTTGCCTTGCTTCTTCGCTTCATCTTCATTCATTAACACAACCGCACATGCACCGTCGTTTATGCCGGGTGCGTTTCCAGCTGTGACACTTCCGTCTTTACCGAAAGCTGGGCGGAGTTTTGCCAACGCTTCAAGTGAACTGCCTCTACGCGGGCCTTCATCTTCTGTCACAACGACTGGCTCGCCTTTACGTTGTGGAATGCTGACTCCAACGATTTCTTCTGCGAATAATCCTTTTTCCATCGCTTCAAGTGCACGTTCATGACTGCGTAATGACCATTTGTCCTGCGTTTCACGGCTTACTGAAAAGTCGTTTGCTGTACTGTTTCCGTATGTGCCCATGTGGACATTGCCTTCGGAGAATGAACACGTCAGTCCATCATAAATCATGCCGTCTACTAATGTGCTATCGCCCATTTTCAAGCCTGAACGGACATTTGCGTAATACGGTGCGTTGGTCATCGATTCCATACCACCAGCGACGATCGTTGTCTCATCCCCAAGTCGGATCAACTGATCAGCGAGTGTGATACTGCGCATTCCAGAAGCGCATACTTTGTTGATCGTTTCAGTCTTGACGCCGTATGGAATGCCGCCTTTGACAGCCGCTTGACGGGAAGGAATTTGGCCTTGCCCTGCTTGTAAAACAGTCCCCATGATGACTTCGTCTACTTGATCGCCGTGTATGCCAGCGCGTGCAAGCGCTTCCTTGATGGCAATACCACCAAGATCACTTGCTGTTTTCGATTGCAATGCACCGCTTAATTTTCCAAATGGTGTTCTAGCACCTTGTAAGATCACTGTTCTCATTTCCCTTTTCCCCCTAGTAGTTTACTGACTGAACGCTCGCTCGATACCTTACTACTAAATAAGAGGGCGTTTAGACCCTCTTATTAATAGTTTATTGAATTGTTAGCGTTTTAGATATCTTAATTGTACGGTATTTACACGATATTCGCAATAATTTTAATCTTGTTTTCTATCGTCGGTTTCCGGTGTTTCATCCTCTGTTTCAACCGTTACAGCTAACTCAGGCTCCAGAATCCCTTCTTCCGACTCTACTATTTCCTCTACTTCTTCAGATTCAGAGACTGTTTGGTATTCTCCAAAGATCGAGCGTTCCAATAGTTCAGCAATATCGTATGTGCCAACTTGTTCTTCGACTTCAACAGCTTTCGTTCCGTCAGACAACATCGTCAAGCAATACGGACAACCTGATGAAATGATTCCCGGACTGACTTCAAGTGCTTGTTCAGTACGTGCTACGTTGACGCGCTGACCCGTATCTTCTTCCATCCACATCATACCGCCACCCGCTCCACAGCACATGCCGTCTTCACGGTTACGTTCCATTTCTACCAACTGAACGCCTGGAATTGCTTTAAGAATTTCTCTCGGCTGATCGTAGACGTCGTTATAGCGACCTAGATAACAAGAGTCGTGGAATGTGATAACTTCATCAATTTCATATTTCGGTACTAGCTTGCCTGCCGTAACCAGTTCGTGTAGCAACTCGGTATGGTGTTTAACGATGACTTGCAGTCCGAAATCTGGGTATTCATTTTTGAAGATATTGTATGCGTGCGGATCGATCGTAACAATTTTAGAGACGTTCGTTTTTTCAAATTCTGCGATATTTGCTGTTGCGAGCTCTTGGAATAAGAATTCATTCCCGAGACGACGTGGTGTGTCTCCCGAGTTCTTCTCTTTGTTACCAAGAATCGCGAAGCTTACCCCTGCTTCATTCAATAAATGTGCGAACGATAGAGCAATTTTCTGTGAGCGGTTATCAAACGCACCCATAGAACCAACCCACAGTAAGTATTCGAAGTCTTCTCCAGCTTTTTTCGCTTCCTTCACTGTCGGGATGTGCAAGTCTGGACGTGCGTCTCTCCAGTTTTCTTTCTCTTTACGGTTAAGGCCCCATGGATTACCTTGACGTTCGATGTTGGTCATCGCGCGCTGTGCATCTTGGTTCATCTTCCCTTCCGTCATAACAAGATAACGTCGAAGATCAATAATTTTATCTACGTGTTCATTCATTACCGGGCACTGGTCTTCACAGTTACGGCACGTCGTACATGCCCAGATTTCTTCTTCTGTGATGACGTCACCGATCAATGAAGGATTGTATAGTTCGTCCATTGTCATTCCTTCTGCCGTAGCAGCGAGTGCCAATTGATTTCCTTGTGAGTTTTTAAACATTAGTTGAGGTACCCATGGCTGTTGCTTCGTCATGACAGCACCTGTGTTTGTTAAGTGATCACGTAGCTTCGTAATCAAGTCCATCGGTGACAGCATTTTACCTGTACCTGTTGCCGGACACATATTTGTACAACGTCCACATTCTACACATGCATAGAAGTCGATCATTTGCGCTTGTGTGAAGTCCGTGATCTTGCCTACACCAAGTGGCGGCATATCGTCTTCGTCTTCGATTTCTTCAAGTGCTTCAAAATCGATTGGCTTCAAACGTCCCGCGTGATCTAAACGGTGGAAATAAACATTTGCCGGACCCGCGATCAAGTGCGCGTGCTTGGATTGTGGTACATACACTAGGAACGTCAGCAATGTCAGTAAGTGTACCCACCAGCCAACAAAGAATATGGTAACGGCTACGCCTGTTGGAACAGCGCTGAATACAGTTGCGATGAGCGATGCCATAGGCTCTGTCCATGTAGTGCCTTCATTATGCCAAATCATATTCGCCCCGTTAGCGACCAGTGTGGACAGCATAAGTAGTCCAATAAATATAAGAACTAGACCGGATTTCCAACCGCGCTTTAGACGAACTAGTTTCTCCATGTAACGACGGTAGAACGCCCATACGACCGCTACTAAGATAACGAATACGACAATCTCTTGGAAGAATGTAAATGCCGGATACAACGGGCCAAGTGGCAAGTGTGAACCTGGCTTTAAGCCTTTCCAAATCAGGTCAATTGCCCCAAATTGAACGAGTAGGAAGCCATAAAAGAACATGACGTGGATGGCCCCACTCTTTTTATCTTTCAATAGTTTCTTTTGTCCAAATACATACACCCAAATTTTCTTTAGTCGCGCTTTGACGTCATTGTCGAATTCTTCTTTTCTCCCCAGTCGGATGAATTCGTAGCGAGTTTTTAATAGATATAGGAATAGACCAAAGCCGTATACGACAACTGCTACAAATAAAATCCAGTTTGCGATGAGTAGTATATTCATCTCTTATTCCCCTTCCATTTCTTCTACTTGAGATCCCCTTTAAGAAACCGCTTTCAATAATATTCTATATCTAGTGTAATAATGAATGATCATTCAGTCAACAGTTTTTAAAAGTTTATTTTTTATTTTCTTACTATGGTTGAAAGCCCTTTTTGTCAAGCATTTATTTATTTTTTATGATTATTCTCTCACTTAGACCCGTCATTACGGACTTTATAGTCACGTTATTTTCGTTAACGACTCCACATAGGAAGCGGAATCGTTACAAATTAGTGAAAATGTACTCACTACACATCTAGCACAATAGTATTTTGAATAAGATAGAATATTCCAACTTTATTGTATCTTAATACAGCAAATTCGTCCATTTCATGATAACGTTTTCATAATGTATCGCTAGCATTGGAAAGGGGTTTTCATTATGTATCGATTGTATGCGCGGTTATTTCAAAAAGGACTCAAAGTGGGAATGAATTTTTTACCTTGGCGAGAGCCTGAGCTGCTAGTCGGCCCTGGAAGTTTGGAAGGCCTTGCAGGGAAAGTGAAAAGTCTTGGAATTCACAGCGTGCTCATTATTACGGATCGCGAAATTGCCAAGCTTGGCTTACTAGACGTCATGCTAGTCGGGCTCGATTCACTCGGAATCAACTATTTGGTATATGACCAAACTGTCGCGAATCCCACGATAGTCAATATTGAAGAAGCGCGCGGTTTGTACGTAGCGAATGAATGCGAGGCGCTCATTGCGTTCGGTGGTGGATCTCCGATTGATTGTGCAAAAGCAGTAGGTGCGAGAATTGCGAGACCGGGGAAACAAATTCCCGAGTTGAAAGGTTTATTTCACGTGCGCAAGCGAATCCCGACGTTGTTCACGGTACCTACGACAGCGGGAACAGGAAGTGAAGCAACGCTTGCTGCAGTCGTGACGAATAGTGAGACACTTGAGAAGTATGCGATCAATGATACGTCACTGATCCCCCACTACGCTGTACTCGATCCATTATTGACAATGAAATTGCCGCCAGCGATTACCGCTGCTACTGGAATGGATGCGTTAACGCACGCAGTGGAAGCGTATATTGGCAACAGTAATACGTATGAAACGTGGAAAGATAGCCGTGAAGTAGTGCAACTCGTATTCTCAAATTTATATGAAGCGTATCGCAATGGAGATAATTTGACTGCGCGAACGAATATGCAATGGACTTCTTATTTAGCAGGCAAAGCATTTACTCGAGCGTATGTTGGAAATGTCCATGCTATTGCACACACGCTCGGCGGATTTTACAGCATGCCACACGGATTAGCGAATGCGATTATTTTGCCACACGTGCTCGAGTATTACGGCAAAAGTGTATACGACCCCCTTTCCGAGTTGGCTGATTTAATTGGCATTACCAGTCATTCGGATACGAAGCGAATGAAGGCCGAGAAGTTTATCGAGGAAATTCGAGCGTTGAATCATGCGATGAATATCCCGGAGCAGGTGGATGTAATTATGGTTGAAGATATTCCGTTGATGGTTAAACGCGCCTCGGCAGAAGCGAATCCTCTGTATCCTGTGCCGAAGATTTTGAGTAAGAGAGAGTTTACGGAGTTGTATGAGGTGATTCGGGTTTGATGTGGTTTTGGGATTGAGCGGATGCGGGGGTGGATAGAGCGGATGGGCGGGGACATTGAGCGCTTTAGCCTCGACATTGAGCGGATACGAAGATACATTGAGCGCTTTGGCCTCGACATTGAGCGGATACGCGGACGCATTGAGCGCTTTGGCCTCGACATTGAGCGAACATGCAGAAACATTGAACGCCACACCACAAAAAAAACAAGGCCCCCTGGCACTACCAGGGGGGCCTTGTATACTCATGATTACTTATCTTTTTTCTCATTCGTGCGGAATACTTTTGCGCTACGGACGTATTCATTGTCTGAAATGCCGAGTCGAGCGTTCACGATGCGTGCCGCTACGAATAGGTAGTCCGACAGGCGGTTCAAGTAGCGTCCAACAACCGGTGATACGTCGTCTGCTGCGTTCATCAACGTGACGGTTACACGTTCAGCGCGGCGTGTGACGGTACGCGCGATGTGCAATGTTGCTGCAGCTGGTGAGCCACCTGGTAGGATGAAGCGTTCTAGTTCAGGCGCTTCTTCCATTAGCTTATCGATTCGGTTTTCGAGAACTGTGACAGGTTCTTCGTCGAGCTTGTAATGACGCTCTTTCATAACGTTCGCTAAGTCGCCGCCACCGTCGAATAATTCATTTTGAATTGTTTCAAGATCAGTTAGGATATCTGCAAACTTCTCTCCGTCAAGTTCCGTCATCGCTTTACCGATGAATGAATTCAGTTCATCGATCGTGCCGTATGCTTCGACGCGCAAATCGTCTTTTGCGACGCGTCCACCAATTAAACTAGTTGTTCCTTTATCGCCAGTCTTCGTATAGATTTTCATTTCACTTCACTCCTTTAATTGTTTGAGGAATACCATACCAAATTCTTGTAACAGTTGTTGCTTCTGCGAATAATTGCTGATACAAACGGCCGCATCGATCGCGGAGTTCCCGTTGCTGTGCGTCAAGCGGTACAATGCCTCGCCCGATTTCCGTCAAAATGAAGACGGTGTTCGGTCCACTAATTTCGCGTACCGCTTTACTTGCTTCTGTTTCTGTTATGTCTGTCGTCATCAGCCACTCGTGTAAATCGGTAATGATGAGTGATTCACCGGGGTTAGCGGTTGCTGCTGTATCCATTGTACAGAAACATGCCGCCGTATCGCCAATCCAACGTCTCACATAGTCCGTTTTGCCGTTATAGGCACCTCCGATAAAGACGTGCATGGCTTCCCCTCCTTGAATTCTTTTTCGCTAGCCCATTCGAGTTGCCAAATGGAGCCGTTCGTTACGTCCCATTCCCAAAATGAACGTTGATCTTGCATGAACGTATCGAGCACTACACGAATCACGCCGCCATGTGTCACCACTACTGCTTCATTCCGCAGTTCAGCTAACGCATCCAACACGCGTGACTTAACCTGTTGCAATGTTTCTCCATTGCGCGGTGGTGTGTTCCACGAATCGTCTAGCCAGTTGCGATAGTCGGGGTCATTTTTCAACTGATCATACGTCTGTTCTTCAAAGTCTCCGAAATTACATTCCCGCCAGCGCGGATCGGCCGTAAAGTTGATTTGTGGAAAATAAATGGCCGCTGTTTGACGCGTTCTGATCAAATCACTTCCCACTACCTGTTTGACAGGCACTGGAAACTCAATAGCCTCGCCTTCTAAAGAAACCAATCCGCTATCCGTCCACCCACAATATACCTTCTGTGCATTCGCAGTCGTCTTTAAATGCCGAACGAGAAATATACGATAAGGACGAGCCATAATAGCACCTCCATTCCTTCAATGAATGCTCCACATAGATCCCCTGTGACACCGCCAAAATGTTTGATCGTCCAGCGATTATAAAGCCAGATGGCCAAGCACATGACGAGTAGCACGACGGGGAGTAATAAAATGGAACGGTCTTGAATACTTAACAGAACAACCGTTACTATGCTGATTGTACTTACAGCAACTAGCATCCGCCCGCGCAGGAAGTGTTGTTTGAAAAAGTGCGCAATGCCGCTCGGTTTCGCAGTTTTCGTTACTGTGTAATACCCTACTAAAGCGGCGCGGGAGAGAATCGGCACCGCCACGAGCAATGCCCAACCGTTTACAAGCTGCAGAATTTCAATGAATAGACCGATTTTTAAACAGAGTAAAACGAGTAACGACAACGTGCCGAATGCGCCGAGTCGCGGGTCATCCATGATGGTCAGGCGTTTTTCACGATCTTGATAGGAAAAGAATGCATCGCCAAGATCCGCAAAACCGTCTACATGCAAGCCGCCAGTCGCAATGAGTCCCGCAAGCAAAATGAGTACCGCTGCGAGGAAACTATTGAAATCACTCATGATATAGGCAACGCCCGCTAGCAGTAGACCGATTCCACCACCGACGAACGGCAGCGCGATGTACATGCCGGATACTTCTTTTTTCCCGAGCGGCAGTTCTTTATGAACAGGTAGCGATGTGAAAAATTGGAGCGCTAATAAAATGCTATTCATCTTCTCGCTCCTTTACGCCAAAATAGATTGAATTAACGGCCAGTCGATATGTCTCTTGACGTGAGCCGCCCATTGTTCGTAGACATCGACACCTTCCGTTGCAGGAAGCGTGGCACGATCCATATCTTCTTCTGGAATTCCATGGTTTTCTAAGACAGGAATGACACCCGCAACCGGAATCCCCGTGTATTGTTCAATGAATTTCACGCCATCTTCGAAATAGGAAGCGTCACCGTAAAATTTATTAATAATAATCCCTTTGACACGCTGACGTCTCTCTTTTGAAAGAAGTTGAAGGGTGCCAACAATCGAGGCAAATGCACCGCCTTTAGAAATGTCTGCAACTAGTAGGACAGGCACATCTGCTAGTTCCGCGACGCGCATATTCGTCAGTTCACGGTCCATCAAATTTACTTCCGCGGTACTCCCCGCTCCTTCGATGATCAGCGTGTCGTAATGATTGGACAAATAATGTAACGCCTGTTGGATCGTTTCAAGACCTTTGTCAAACCACTCTTCACGAAAAGTCTGCCCGTCTATCGTTTCAAGCGGCACGCCCATCAATAGAACTTCAGCGTGCAAGTTTTCTTTCGGCTTCATCAAAATGGGATTCATTTCAACGATCGGTTGTGTGCGGGCTGCTTGTGCCTGCTGGAATTGGGACCGACTGATTTCACGTCCGTCTGCTACTGTTTCAGAGAAGCCGGACATGTTTTGTGATTTGAAAGGTGTTACACGAACGCCTTCATTCGCAAGTAGTCGGCATAACGCGGTGCAAATCATCGTTTTACCGACATCTGACGCCGTGCCAACGATCATTAATCCGTTCATAAATGTTCCCCTTTCCAGACGATTGGAATGCCGTGATCCATTTCAATCGCACGGTCTGCACACTCCACGATTTGTTGATGAAGCCTACCAATTGTTCGGCGGTAGATTTCCGTCTCCTCTTCGTATTGCGGCCACTCATCGAGGACTTCATTCGAAACAATGACTAAATGGGAGACGATTTCTTTCATTTGCTTAATCGTACGAAGTAATTTTCCCTGTTTTTGTTCTAAACACCCCAAACGCGAAACGCAAGGTGTACCTTCTTCGTATCCTTCATACATTTCATTCGCGAGCCACGTAGTGAGGCAATCCCATAGAACGAGATCGCCTGGCTTTAGAAACGGCAACACTTTATGGAGATTTTTTGGTTGCTCAATCGTGTGCCAGTTCGCATGTCGACGATCTTCTTTATGTTGATCAATCCGTTGCTTCATCTCTTCATCGGCTGCTACACCGGATGCGATATAGACAAGGCGACCTGCTGGTTGATTCGTAAGCAGACGTTCTGCATAAGCACTTTTCCCACTGCGTGCACCGCCACTGATAAATGTTATTGTTGCTTGAACCATTGTTTCATCGCCTCCCGCAGTGTATCCATCATCGGTTCGGACTTCATGCCAATCCGTAACCAGCGCCCGTCCATCCCGCGGAAGTTTTCAGAGTGACGCAGGACGATGCCTTGTTTCAATAAATCTGTATACAGCTTCTTCGTATCTTGCAGAGGCTTCATGACGAGATAATTTGCCGAAGAATCGAGTACTTCACAGCCATGCGAGCGCAAGAACTGCGCCATCTTTAAGCGCTCCGTTTGTGCGTGCAAAATCGCCTGTTGACGATACGCTTCTTCCTGCAGACATAACACCCCGATTTCAGCGGCGAGTCCGTTAACATGCCAGTGGGAAGCTCGTTGTTTAAGCGTTTTGATTCGTTCAGGGTGAGCGATTATATACCCGAGACGGATACCAGGTATCGCGTACATTTTCGTCATCGAGCGCACAATTAACAAGTTCGGATAGTTCGCGACTTGCGGAATAAAGGACTTTGATTCATCGACGAAATCAATGAACGCTTCGTCTAACACAACATCAGTCGAACTATTTTTAGCTGCTTCTATAATCGTTAGTAGCTCGTCCTTTGAAGGCAACAAGCCTGTCGGATTATTAGGTGTGCAAATATACAGCGCATCCGCTTCAGGTAATGCTTCTAGAATTTGGCGCATAGGCAATTGAAAACCTTCTGCTTCTCTAGCTTGAAGCGATACGACCTCTGCGCCGTTCACTTCAAGCGTCGCTCGATATTCAGAAAAGGTTGGGTCAATTAAGAGGACGCGTTTCCCTCGGTAGCTCCCTGCCAATAGAGATAGTATTTCTGCCGCACCGTTGCCAACAAGTATTTGTTGTTCGTCTACTTGATGAAAGAGCGAAACTGCCGAACGAAATGGCTGACCGTCTGGATCGGGATAGCCGTTGAGGGTCGAAATCAACGTAGGCCATGCTTCCACTACGGAAGGTGGAGGCCCTGCTGGATTACAGTTTTCACTGAAATCCAGCACTTCATCAGGCATCGGAATATTCATTGATGCATATAGTCGTTTGCTGTTTGCACCGTGTTCAGGCAATCGCATAGAAAATCCCTCCTAATACTGTGCCTAGTGACCAGAAAGTCCAAGACACGACTTGCATTTGGTACGTAGCGGAGCGGATATGTTCTTTATTCGCAATGACTGCCGGGCCAAGTATCGCTCGTTCCGACACTACTCCGCGATATGTACTGCTGCCGCCTAACTGGATATTAAGTTGCCAAGCAGTTGCCGCTTCGAGATAGCCGCTATTCGGGCTCATATGTTTTTTGGCATCGCCTAACCAGCCGCTAATCCGCTTTTTAAATGAATGTCCACCTTCATTCGGAGTGAACAATAGAATGAGCAATCCTGTAATTCTTGAAGGTATCCAGTTAAAGAGATCATCCATACGAGCCGAAACTTTTCCGAATTCACGATAACGCTCATCTTTGTACCCGACCATAGAATCGAGTGTATTGACCGCTTTATACAACCATAGACCCGGTGCTCCGAGCAAGAATGCCCAAAATAATGGAGCTGTGATTCCGTCAGACGTATTTTCTGAAACCGTTTCAATCGTAGCGCGGGATATCGCATTCTCATCGAGCTTTTTCGTATCCCTGCCGACAATCCAACTCAGTTTCTCACGTGCTTCGTCCATGTCTCCTGACTTCAATGGCTCATAGACTAACAAAGCCGCACCACGCAAACTCTTTTGCGCAAGTCCCGCCGCAATGAGTAGCGCTTCGATCGCGATGCCCGCTACTAGATGCAGACGATACGCGATACTAACGAGCCAGATGACGAGAAAAAACGTCGTCATGCAAATAACTACCCATAAAATCGCACCTTTTACTGTCCGCATACGGCCTTTATTCATTAGCTTCGTCAAATTACTAATCGTCGTACCTAGCCATTTGACTGGATGGGGCCAGTTAGGCGGATCACCAATGAGCCGGTCGAGCACCATGCCGATCGCGATCGCTATGAAATGTGCGGGGATCATGTGTACTCACCTACTGCTAATCGATACGAATGAATAGCTCGTACCGTACAGTCATAGACTCCTTTACCGATCAACTTCCCGAGTTGCGTGATCGGTCCGGCATACGGCAAGTATTCCCCTTGCTGTGTCGATGCGATCAACAAGCTGTCTGTCGAAGTACCTGTAGCGACCGTGCCGGATTCAGGATCCTTTACTTGCTCATCCTGCAGTGCTTTCACTTTCGCTTCTGTTGCAGTAATCAATGCTTGGACGAAAGCTTCTTCACTTAATTCGCCGTTAATGAATACCCATGTGTTGATCGTCCCTATGTACGGAATATCTTCACGTTGCCAGGACTTCGAAACGTCCACTGCGTTTCCAACACCTGCTGTCACTGCCACGACAATCGAGCCAAATTCTCCTTCATACTCTTCTACTTCAACGTGCTCAGGACTAACGGCAGTCATCATCGCGACTGTATCTGTCAGATGATAACCAAGCGCTCGCAAGTATTCCGTGTTCTCGCGTTGGACATCATCGATCATATAATCCGCACGCACACCTCGATTAACGAACGTCCGATACCAACCAAGTCCTGCATTATGGACAGCGGAAGAAATCGTCTTCAACGGTTGGCTTGATTGCAACAAGACATGATCTTCTTGAATCTTTACGTCCGCTTTCTTTACACAAAACTGTTCTACCTTTTCTTGCAAGTTCGGCAATAGCGTCATTTGAGGCTTTGGCATTTCAGGATGAGGCTGTGTTTTGACGCGCGCATTGTACACATGATGAATTTCCGACTCAAGTACAACGTCTTGCGGTACACCCATTGATGCTACTTCCCCGTTCTTCAATAGCAACAAACGATCGCAATAAAGAGCGGCCAGATTGATGTCGTGAAATACTGAGATGACCGTGATCCCCTTCTGTCTCGCTTGATTGCGGATCGTATCGAGCAATTGCTGCTGATGCGCGATGTCCAGATGGTTCGTTGGTTCATCCAATAATAAAATAGGTGCTTGCTGGGCGAGTGCCTGCGCAACGAATACGCGTTGTTGCTCGCCTCCAGATAATAATTCAATGGCGGTATTTTCATATCGCGTGACACCTGTATGGTTCATCGCTTCCTGCACGGCTTGCTCGTCCAACTCCGACCAGCTCGAGAAAATCCCTGACTGATACGGATAACGACCGAGAGCGACGGTGTCTTTCACGCTATGGGAAAAAGCATGAGCATGAAGCTGCGGCAAGACGGCTACTTGCTGCGCGAATTGCTTTTGGCTATATGCGCCAGAAGGTTTTCCTGCAATCATTACCTTGCCGCTTTGTTTCGGCAAAATTCCCGAAATGATTTTCAATAAGGTTGACTTTCCGCTACCATTCGGCCCTAAAATCCCAAGAACTTCTCCTTTTTCCACGTGGAACGACACATTTCGCACAATCGGTTCTTTGCCGTAGCCTCCTGATAAGTTCTCCACTTGCAACATCTTCACATCGCTCCTTTTCTACGTTGTTTGTAAAATATGTAAGCAAACACCGGAGCGCCAATGAATGCTGTAATGACGCCGACCGGTAATTCAGCCGGCGAAATAATCGTTCGTGCGACGAGATCGCAAATGATTAATAATGAGGCACCGTTGAATAATGATAACGGCAACACGTGACGATGATCAGAACCCCATAGCATTCGTGTCATATGAGGGACAACTAGGCCCACGAAACCGATTGTCCCAGACACAGCAACAGCAGAACCAGTTAATACCGAACCGCCTAGCAAAATCATTAATTTACGCTGTTTGACATTGACCCCAAGATGATGCGCGCGTTCTTCACCGAATAATAAAGCGTTCAATTCGCGGCGATTGAGCCACAGCATGAATGAACCGATGATGAAAAACGGCAGTACCATGAGAATATAATTCCATCCGCGCATGGATACGCTACCAAGCAGCCAACCCACGATCTGACGGAGTTCTTCTTGTGTTAACGCGATCATCAGCGACAGCACGGAGCCAAGAAACGAACCGAAAATAATGCCTGTCAAAATAATCGTTTCCATTTTCATTGATCGATCGACGAGACGGGCAAAACCGATCACTAGAAACATTGTCACTGCGGCACCGATCATACTAAATACAGGTAAGGTGAATGCGCCAAGAACCGGTAGAGAAATACCAAAAAAGAGTGTGATCACGGCGCCGACAGAGGCACCGGATGACACTCCGAGGGTGTAAGGATCAGCTAATGGGTTTTTCAACAGCCCTTGGAAAGCGGCTCCTGAAATAGCCAGTGAGGCACCGACGATTCCCGCCAGCAGCACACGAGGCATACGGATCTTCCACAAAATATTACTTGCGGTCGCGTCCGATTGATTCCATAGCGTCTCTATTGGTATTTTCACTGTACCGATCGATACGCCGAGCCAAATTGCCACAAGCAACGTGGCAATCGACACGACATAGGCGAGAGCGGTTTTATTCACCGAATACCTCAGGATAGACTGCTTTTGCAAACAATTCTAATCCGTCAGCTAAACGTGGACCTGTACGGCTTGTAATATCTTCATCCAATTGAATGACTTGATCTTCTTTGATCGCAGTAACCGCATCGAACCCGTCACGAGTTTTAATGTTTTCTACGACGTTTGGAACATAACTATACATAGCCAAAATTACATCGGGATTTTCATCTACAATCTTTTCAGGACTGATCATAATCCAGCCTTCTTCTGTCACAATGTTTTCAGCGTGGATCATATCCAAAAATTGCTGTGGGAATGTTCCCTTCCCTGGCGTATAAATTTCAGGTGCATCGGAGTTTTCAACAAACACGCGCTTCTTGTCTGTTATGTCTGCTGCTTTCTTTTCAATATCCGCAACTTTTGTTTTCATATCTTCGACGATTTGATTCGCTTCCACATTTTTGTCCATGACTGCACCAATCAGTTCAATTGTTTCATATGTCTCGTCAAATGTCTCTGCATTTGGTACGACGATCACAGGGATGCCTGCGTCACGAATTTGATTCAATCCTTCTTCACTTGAACCCATCATCATTTCATGTGCAAATACTGCTTCCGGCTCCAATGAAATGACTTTTTCCACGTTGACCGTAAAGTCCCCTACTGTATCAAGCTCCGTTACTTCCTTAGGGTAGTCATCGTTTTCTGTTACTGCGATGACTTGATCTCCTGCATCAATACCGAATAAAATTTCCGTATTGCTTGGAACTAATGAAATTACAGTTTCCGGCGCTTGTTCAAATGTAAGTTCTTCGCCAGCCGCGTCTGTCAGGGTGTATGGATAACTCGTTGTATCCGTCGATTGTTGTTCTGTGTTTGTTTCTTCGCCAGCTTGTTTTTCATCTGCTGGTGTTTCTTCTTTTTTACTGTCACTTCCGCATGCTGCGAGTAGTAGTACCGCAAGCATTGCCGTCAGCATCAGTTGCCAAAACTTCTTCATGTGTGTTCCTCCTTTAATATGTGTGTAGCATTACGCAAGCCGCAGACATGAAAAAAACCTTCGATAGTTCGAAGGATCAGGTGGGATGAAATCAATACGTGATTTCTTCCACTGTACCTATCCTCGTAGGTTGCTGCGGAACTTCATTTTCTAAAAAGGCAGGTGACCTGGCTTGTGCATGGCACATACAGTGGCGGGACCGCATCGGATTTGAACCGATTTCGCTTTTCATCTCAAGTTTTGAGAACCTTTTTAGAAGATATGTAATTATGACTTATTATAGCGATAATAGTGTTGGTTGTACAGGGGATAGGAGGAGTTTGGGTATGACATGGGGAGTGAGGCTCCAGCAGGGGGACGCTTTCCTGAGGGGCCGCCTGGAACGCAGCGAAACGTTGCCTTCCCCTTTCCCATTCATAAAGAAAAAAGCCAAGCAGTCAATCTGCTTGGCCATTTTTGATATATTACATTCTTTCAGGTGCTTGCACGCCAACTAATTTCAACGCGTTCGCAATCGTCGTTTTAGTCGCTGTGATCAAAGCCAAACGTGCTTCGGAAAGGTCTTTATTTTCCGGATCAAGCACCTTGTTAGCATTATAGAAACTATGGAATGTAGCTGCTAGTTCCTGAATATATGTTGTTACACGATGCGGTGCGCGCATGCGTGCCGAGTCGCTGATTAGTTTCGGGAAGTCTCCGAGTTTCTTCAGTAGCTCTAGCTCTTTTTCATCTTGCAATAGCGTGACGTTCTCTGTTGACGCTTCTACGTTCTGTTCTTTTGCCTGACGTAGAATCGAGCAAATACGTGCGTGCGCGTATTGTGCGTAGTAGACAGGGTTTTCATTGGATTTGGATACTGCCAAATCTAGATCGAAGTCCATTTGTGCGTCACCTGAGCGCATCGCGAAGAAATAACGTACAGCGTCTAAGCCGACCTCTTCCACGAGTTCACGCAGTGTGACCGCTTTTCCTGTGCGCTTGCTCATCTTGAATTTTTCTCCGTCTTTATAGAGCTGAACCATTTGCGCCACTTCTACTTCGAGCGTATCGCGGTCATAGCCAAGTGCTTGGATTGCCGCTTTCATACGTGGAATATATCCGTGGTGGTCTGCTCCCCAAATATTGATGAGTTTATCGAATCCGCGACTCAGCTTGTCTTGGTGGTACGCGATATCCGGTGTTAAGTATGTGAATGAACCGTCTTGCTTAATCAGTACACGGTCTTTGTCGTCACCAAATGTAGTGGAGCGGAACCAAGTGGCACCGTCTTCTTCAAAGACATGGCCGTTTTCACGAAGTTTATTAAGTGCGACTTCGATCTTGCCGTTGTTATATAGGGACGTCTCTGAGAACCAGTTATCAAAATGAACGCGGAAGTCCGCCAAGTCTTTCTTCAGTTTATCCAGTTCGATATTCAAGCCGTGCTCACGGAAAAATGCAAGTCGCTCTTCTTCTGGAACATCGACATACTTGTCGCCGTATTGTTCGACCAGGCCTTTTGCGATCGTGATAATATCTGCACCACGATAGCCATCTTCAGGCATTTCTTTTTCCAATCCAAGTGCTTCGAAATACCGAACATCGATAGATAACGCTAAGTTGTTTATTTGATTACCTGCATCGTTGATATAATATTCGCGCGCTACGTCATAGCCTGCTTTATCGAGAATATTACATAATGAATCGCCTAGCGAAGCTCCGCGTGCGTGCCCTAAGTGCAAGTCGCCTGTTGGGTTCGCTGAGACGAATTCAACTTGAATTTTTTGTTGTTGTCCACTGTCGGAACGTCCGTAGTCAGCTCCTTGATCAAGGACAGTCTTCACGATATCTCCAAGGCTGTCTGTTTTTAAGCGGATATTGAGGAAGCCAGGTCCAGCGATTTCAATGGAGTCAATTGCTGTGTTCGTCGTATCGAGGTGCTCCAAAATACTTTCCGCGATTGCCCGTGGTGGCTTTTTTGCTAGTTTCGTTAACTGCATGGCGATATTCGCTGCATAGTCGCCGTTCTCTTTACTTCTTGGTGATTCCAGTTTAATTTCCGGAATTTCTGCACCTTCGACTAATTGTGCTTTTTCAATCGCTTCGTGCAATGCTACTTTAATTTCATGTTGAATCTGCTCTACTGCATTCATTGTGTTACCTCCGAGTAGGTTATTGTCAAATGGTATTTCCCTAATAAACTTTCGTCTGAATGTAAGTCGTACGCTACTGTAAAGCGTCCTGGTATCCACTCCAGTTGATTGGTATGAACGGCTAAATCCATAACGGCAGGACCATTACCGTACGTACCGAAACGGACATCGTCCTGTCTGAAAGGCAATCGCATCTGTACGCCGCCCTTACGCATGATGAAGGCATCATCAGCATGTAATTTCACGGTCGTTCGGACTGATGGCATTCCTTCTGTTCGTTCTTCAAACAATAAGTAGGCCTGTCCTTTTTTCTCAATGAGTTCTCCAGTTGCCTGCATCGTATGCGTTTCCGCTTGCTGGTCTGGATGTTGAATAACGGAACGGAGCTGAACTTCCATTTTTGGCGCTTCCATTCGTTCACCGCCTTAAGTAAATAGATTCACTCATTATACACTTCTTCTGGCATTAGTTTCAATGTTACACATCTAAACTTTTCCTACGAACCGTTTAATCCGTCCATAACCGTCCCATACTGTCAAAAGATACTGAATGGAACGGGATGTGATGCGCAATGAAACGTACCGATTATATAAAATCTACAAATCGTAAAAAATGGAAAAAGATCGTATTATCTCTGTCGATCACGTCAATAGCCGCAATCCTAACTGTCTTAATCGCTCTTCGAATATATGCTCAAGTACTTGGTGCCCCTTCATTGAGCGTACCAAAGGCTTCATTGTTCCTTGATCATAGTGGACACCAGATTGGGGATCATTTTTCACAACATCGACGTTATTGGATGAAGCTGTCTGATATGTCCCCTTATCTTTCGGATGCCTTCGTTGCAACCGAAGATAAGAAATTTTATTCGCATAATGGATTTGATTATAAACGGATTGCGGGTGCAGTTCTGAAGGATGTCAAAACGATGAGTAAGGCACAGGGAGCGAGTACGATTACCATGCAATATGCGCGGAATCTGTATTTGACGCACGAGAAGTCTTGGACACGGAAACTCCATGAGGCGCTGTTTGCCTATCGACTGGAAATCTTCTATGACAAGGATACGATTTTGGAAGGTTATTTAAATACCGTCTACTTCGGTCACGGAATGTACGGAGTGGAAGCGGCGAGCCGGTTTTATTTCTCCAAAGCCGCGAAAGACCTGACATTAGAGGAAGCAGCTACGATTGCGGCGATCGCAAAAGGCCCTTCCATTTATTCACCGCTTGATCATCCTGAAAATTCACGTGACCGTCAATTGCTTGTACTGAATCAAATGGAGCGCTATGACTATATTTCTACTGAACAGAAAGAACGAGCAATAGAAGAGGAAATTGTACTCAAGACAGATAGTTGGAAAGATATGAAGCAAGTGGCACCTTACTTTTTGGATGCTGCGTGGCAACAAGCAGAAGACATCCTCGCTTCGAAAGGTCGAGCACCAGCGGAAGGTGGCTGGCAAATCCGAACGACGTTGAATCAACAGCACCAGCAAGCGGCAGAACAAGCAATTAAACAAGCAATGCCTGAAAATGATCTGCAAGTTGGATTCATTTCAATGGCCGCAGATACAGGTTTTGTTACGTCGATGATAGGCGGTGTGGATTTTGGCGATAGCTCCTTCAACCGGGTGACTCAAGCGAAACGACAGCCAGGGTCTGCGATGAAGCCGATCCTCTATGCGGCAGCGCTAGAAAAAGGGATGAATCCTTTAACGTTCATGACAGCTGAAAAAACGCTGTTTACGTATGATGACGGTCGTTCGACATATGAGCCAAGCAATATTAACGGGGAGTTTGCGGCGAAGCCGATTTCATTGGCACAGGCGATTGCGATTTCGGATAATATTTATGCAGTCAAGACGCTTGAGCAAGTCGGTTACAAGCCGTACACGAAAATGGCACAACGACTCGGAATCGACGTCACGTTTCCCGAATCGCCTGCAGTTGCTCTAGGAACTTCCGATTTGACGCTGTTCGAGATGACGACAGCGTATAATCGCATTGCGTCAAAAGGGAAACAGGTTGAGCCCCAAATGATTCTATCGATTACAGATGCGAACGGAAAACTGGTCTATGAACACCCTTCGAAGAAACCGAAGCAAGCAATGTCGGAACAAGACGCGTTTGTGCTGACACATTTGATGACAGGAATGTTCGACCCCGTCTTTAATGATTATTTAACCTCTACGGGCCTATCCATGCGCCCGAAACAATCACGGCCTTATGCTGCAAAGTCCGGAACGACGATATCGGATCAGTATTTGATTGGATTCTCGCCCACATTAACAGCGGGAATTTGGACAGGCTACGACCGTGGCAAGCAACTCGAGAATTTGGAAGATAAATCTGTCTCGAAAAAAGTCTGGATTGATTTTATGGAAGCCGCGCATGAGGGTACAGCGCCACAACCATTCCTCCCCCCTTCTGGCGTGCAAGGTGTCATTGTAGATATCGAAACTGGCGGAATTGCAGTCAATGAATGCGCTAAGCAGCGATTGATCTACGTGAAGGATAAAGACGTACCGCAGAAGTTATGTACGGATCGCTCGTTGAGAGAACAGCATTCCGGAGAAGAGGAAAATTCTAAAATGGAGTTGTTCCCGTTTTCGTTTTTTGAGTGATTGGAGAGTTTTGGGATATGAGCGGTTGGCTGCTGGCTTTGAGCGGATAGCTTCAAAGTATGAGCGGATGTACGCTCGTATAGAGCGGATAGCCGGGATGATTGAGCGGATGACGGTCGCAATAAAGCGGATAGCAAAGTATGAGCGGTTCGCGGGCAGGATAGAGCGGGTAGCGTTGATGTATGAGCGGAATAGCTACCGAGGTTGAGCGGATAGCGGCAAACTATGAGCGCTCGAACGTCAACATTGAGCGCGCAGCCGCAAAGTATGAGCGCCACAACTAGATTCCACCCCTCAAATCCCAATAAAAAAGCCTCGTTCTCCGTATCCGCGGAGAGCGAGGCTTTTTTGACCGTTATGCAGTGATCGAATGAATCCGCACTGCTTGGGTTTGTGGTTTCATCAAACGACTGTCTACATAGCGGGTGTCCTAGATTACAGCGCAAAGCTGTATATTTAGTTTACTTCCTTTGTTGCAGACATTCAACCTCAAAGAGTACGTTATGCAAATTGTCACATTTTTGACGTATTTGACGAGAATTGTACTTTTCAATTATGCCGTGTGACGTCTTACTCTGTACGCAAACCTTCGTGTAATTCAGGTGTACTACGTTCCCAAAGCTCTGCGTTATGCGACTTTAGAAAGTCTTTTAGAATTTTCTTTGAACGATCGTCCATATCGTCTACAATAATTTGACGTTTCATTGATTTGTCCATGCGGTTGACGTGGTCTGCGAGTAACTTATAGCCACGTCTCTTTTCGCGATTGACGACCATTTCACACGCTGTGATTCCTGCATAATATGGACCTTCTTCACGGTAATCAATTGTCACCCAAACGAGCCAGTATGGTTTACCGCCTTCAGAATCTTTGCGGTCCGTGGTGAATTTGATTCCTCGTTCCGTATCACTACGAGCATGCATAGCACCCATTTCCACTTGTGCTGTACCCGCTTCTACATCGATGATCACAGGCGAAATGTTTTCGAGCGACAACGAACCTATGCCAAACCCTTTATGTCCATCTGTGGGATCATTTTTAATTATCGTAAAGCCTAACTTTGGTTTTGAATTTTGCTCACTTGCCATGTAAATCGCCCTCCGTCTCTGTTATTATATGTACTATACCTGAATTTTCTGCTAAGGAGGAAATAAAATGCCATACGTCACAGTAAAAATGCTTGAAGGCCGCACTGACGATCAAAAACGTGCACTCTGTGAAAAAGTTACGCAAGCCGTTGTGGAAACGACTGGTGCTACTACTGCTAGCGTAACAGTTTTCATTGAAGAAATGCCAAAAAACCATCTTTTTAAAGAAGGCAAACTTATGAGTGAGCAGTAAAATCGGCAAAAGGATTCTCATCGCGAGAATCCTTTTTACTTAATTCATTCAGCTGACTGAACTCTCTTGCATCTCTTCGATGAAGGCAAATGCTTGATCCATTTCTTGATCAGTAAAGTTTAGTTTGTTTTTCACGATACGTACTTTAGCAATTTGATCCTCTTTATCGAGCTGATCGAAAAATAACAATGTGGAGACCAATTCCAAAAAGCGTGACGACTTCTCATTCAATCGCTCGATACATTTGGGCAACTGTTCTTTCGGTGCTTCTGCTGTCGCAAGGAATTTCGACCCTTCATCCGTCACTTGATAGCAATATTGTTTATATGAACCCTTGTCCTCAAAACGTTCAGCCAAAAAGCCCATTTCACATAACTCTTCCACTCGCAATGTCAGTTCTTCCGAATAAGGACCATACATATGGAGCTCGTATTTCTCTGCAAACGGGAAATTCATTTTCTTTAATATATAAACCATTTTTTGCATTTTCTTACGGCCATTCACTTCATTTGCCAACGATATAAACTGAACGATTTTTGCATGCTCTTGCAGCAAGTCCCGCAACCCCTCTCTTAGCCTCTTAACAATTCCAAAATCTTCTTATGCAACGGGTTTCCATCTATCAACAAATCTTCTGGATAATAAATTTTATGGTCTGTTCTGCGTTTTCCTGATATCGCTTCGACCACATCGGACATCCGCGACAGTTCACGCAAATCGCCATTTTCTAGTTGTAAATAAATCGGCACGCGCTCATTCTCTTCACCTGGACGATAAAAGTCGTAAGGTAAGTCTGATGAAGAATCCGTCACTAAATAATAGTCAGGATCGATCCCTGCTTCTTTGAACAATGTAATAAGTTCACCGAATTTCATATACTGCACTGCAGGATCGAACTCGGCATATTGAAATAGCCGTCTGTTCACGAAGCGATCGCATAAATCCGCTAAAATTGTATCGTCTTCTTCCATCCACAGCTGGAAGTACGTCAATAACACGCCCTCATCAAGAGCTATGTACTCTTTCAATTTGAATTCTTGTGCGAAAAACGAAACGAAATGCAGCGGTTCTTGCTTAAACGCATATCCAGTTTCGAATAAATGTTTCGCTCTGTGTAAAATTTTGATCAGAATCACTTCTGCACTTCGCGATACAGGGTGGAAATATACTTGCCAGTACATTTGATAACGGCTCATGATATAGTCTTCCACCGCATGCATGCCGCTGTGCTTGATGACGACTTGTTCTTCAGTCGGACGCATCACACGCAAAATCCGTTCCATGTCGAAGTGGCCATAGGAAACGCCTGTGTAATACGCATCGCGCTGAAGATAATCCATACGGTCCGCGTCGATTTGACTGGAAATCAAGCTGACGACTAGTTTGTCCGGATACGTCTTATCTATGACATCCGCCACTTTTTGAGGGAAATCTGGCGACACACGATGCAACACTTCATGGACTTCTGTCTGTTCCAATAAAATTTGCTGGGTGAATTGTTCGTGATCCAGATTGAATACTTTTTCAAATGCGTGGGAAAACGGACCGTGTCCTAGATCATGCAATAGTGCTGCACAAAGGGCGACAAGTCGTTGTTCTTCGTCCCATTCTTCACGCCCACTGAAGCCGTCGTCTAGAATTCGTCTGACGATTTCATAGACGCCAAGCGAGTGCTGGAAGCGGCTGTGTTCTGCGCCGTGGAACACGAGGTAGGTGGTGCCAAGCTGGCGAATCCTGCGCAGGCGCTGGAACTCTCGTGTGTTGACCAGATCCCAAATTACGCGGTCCCGGACGTGTATGTAGCGGTGCACGGGATCTTTAAACACTTTTTCTTCGGGCAGTTTTTCGTTTTGGTACGCCATGTCGTCACCTCATCCTTCATTCGTTCCAGTATAACAAAAAACGACCGAACGTGACATAGTACTCTATGACGGATTTTAAACAGTAAATAGTAAAACATGTTTTTAGTGAAGAAGGAATTAGTAACTACATGTAGATTCAGCTTATATGAGCGGTTGCCGACTTAGTATGAGCGCTTGTCGCTGATGATAGAGCGGTTAGACTTGAGTTATGAGCGTTTAATCAATTTAATGAGCGGCTACGCAGGAAATATGAGCGCTTGAACAGATTGTTGAGCGTTTGCGACAGTTCAATGCGCAACAAGAAGTATTACCCACTTGCAATGCAGGGATTGGAGCGAGAGCAGTAGCGAAGGACGGCTTTTGCGAGCATAAGCGAAGCGTTGGAAGCGCATCTTTGCACTAGGAGAGCCGACTCCGGGAGGATCACCGCGTCCACTCCGAAGCACCAATCCCCACCCCAACAGCCCGTCAGCCTATTCCCGAACACCCTACCAACTACCATATTCAACTCCTACTCACCCAAAAAGCCCGCCCACTTTATTACCATCTTGATAGAATTTTGTGACTCTCTGAATAAAAGACTCATTTCGTGGTCATAATGGCAGTAGAAAGAGAGTACAAGACAGGAGGCATGGAGATGGTGAAAGTTAGACAAGACGCATGGTTAGAACAGGACGATGAATTATTGGCAGAGACGGTGCTACGACATGTAAGAGAAGGAAGTACACAACTAGGTGCATTTGAGGAAGTAGGCGACGCACTGAACCGAACTGCAGCAGCTTGTGGGTTCAGATGGAATGCAGTCGTCCGAAGAGACTACGAGAGTGAACTCTCCGAAGCGAAGAAAGAGAGAAAGCAAACGTTACGTGTGCTAGGTACAGATTTTAAAAGACGTAACCAGCAAATGTACAACCCCGAGACAGGCGCAGATGGCCAGGAGAAAATACAGGTTCCATTATCCGCCCTATCGCTCGACACCGTCATTGCATATTTGATTCGCATGCATCATAACGGGGGTGCCGATACGGATGCACTTCGTTGGAGACAGACGGCAAAAACAGCGACGGAACAAATGAAATCGCTGGAATCGCAAATAGAAGATCTGAAAAAAGAGAACAGAACATTGAAAGACGATTATGAGCAATTCGTCCAAATCATGAATCGCGCACGCCGATTAATCGCTTTAAATGAAGAAAGCGAGCACATAGCACCGTTGTTCAAAATGGAGCCTAATGGAAATCTAGTCTCATCAAAAGAGCCGCCAATCAATAACTGATTGGCAGCTTTTTTTCGTTCTATGACAGCATCTTTTGATTGCGTTCAAAGACGCGTTTCAAATAAAATCCGTATAATTCCATTTCCTCGTCTGTTAAACCACCGTGTCGCACATCTTCTGTCAACGAGCGCAATAATACTTGCAGACGAATAACGACTTCATTGACCGTCAAATGCGTATCGAGAATTTCCGATAACGACGCCATCGTATCAGGCTTGATCACAGGATAGCTGAATTTTGTCGGCTGTCCCTGTAAGCCCTTCTCATAGATTTCACGAATGATCTCCGCTCGTTCAGAACCACTGCCTTCAATGCATAAATACACTTGTACGGCGATTCCTTGGCGCAGACGCCGCTGGGAGATCCCTGCGAATTTCTTACCATCGACACTTAAATCATACGATCCAGGACAATAAGATCCGACAATTTCATAGGCTTCTATCCGTTCGCCAAGTTCAGGAAATAGTAGCTGTACTAGTGATAGCATCGCTTCATAGCCTACCGGAATATCAATCGAAGACTTTTGTTCGGAAAAGATTAAGGAAATATTTAATACCCCTTCATCTAGAACGACTGCCAGACCGCCCGAGTTGCGAACGATTGACTGATAGCCGTGCTGCTCGATCCCTTCCATTGCTTGTTGAATAAAAGGCATGCGATGATCTTGAATACCTAACACGATCGTCTTGTCATGTACCCATGTTCTGACTACAGGCACGCTTTGTTGCTGTCCAACTAATTGGCATAACGTATCATCCATAGCGAATGATTCGAGTGCAGAACGATTGCGTGCTGAAATCGATTCGTCGATGAAACGCCAAGCTGGTTGATTCAATAAATGTTTATCTTGTGACATGTCTAGCTCTCCTATGGTGGTTGATCTGGATTTTATGTAGACGGTTCACAAACTTCGAACCTGTGATTATAGGCTCTGAGCTGCTGTAATGATAGACAGCTTGTACACGTCTTCTGCGGAACAACCACGTGACAAGTCATTAACAGGTCCATTCAGTCCTTGAAGAATCGGACCGATTGCTTCGTATCCGCCTAGACGTTCAGTCAATTTGTAGCCAATGTTTCCTGCATCGAGTGTCGGGAAAATAAAGACGTTTGCATCTCCTTTGATGACAGATTCCGGAGCTTTTTTCGCTGCTACACTTGGTACATATGCTGCGTCAAATTGGAATTCTCCATCAATTAATAGTTCAGGTGCCAATTCTTTTGCAATTCTAGCCGCCTCCACCACTTTTTCCGTCTCTTCAGTCACAGCAGAACCTTTAGTGGAGAATGAAAGCATCGCAACGCGCGGATCAATTCCGAATGCTTTTGCAGTTTTTGTACTTTCCGCAGCGATTTCAGCCAACTCTTTAGCCGAAGGATTCACAGTAATCGCACAGTCTGCAAAAATCAGACGCTCATCTTCTTTCATCATAATGAAAGCTCCGCTTGTTTTTGAAATGCCAGGCTTTGTCTTGATGATCTGCAATGCCGGACGAACTGTATCTGCCGTCGAATGTGCAGCTCCACTCACTAAACCATCTACACGTCCTGTATAGATTAGCATAGTTCCGAAATAGTTTACATCTTTCAATTGCTCGCGCGCTTGCTCGATTGTAGCTTTTCCTGCACGACGTTCAACGAATTTTTCCGCCAGTTCTTCAAAATAGGAAGCGTTTGCAGGATCGATCAACTTAATTTCAGAAATATCGAAACCACTATCTTTTGCTACTTTATTTACCGCTTCTTCATTCCCTAATAAAACTGGTGTAATAATCCCCTCTTGTTGAAGATGTACAGCTGCTTCTATTATTCTCACATCTTCCCCTTCAGGTAATACAATCGTCTTTCCTTTACCTTCCAACGTTTTACGAATACCTTCAAAAAGATCTGCCATATGTCATTCCCACCCTTTGTTATATTTTCCTATTCATCATACCTGAAAAGCTTAATTATTACACTAAGAACTCTGAAATATTCTGATAACTGTCACCTAGCTATTCGTTTTTTACACTACATGTCGTGGATCTTACCTTATTCCTTAACGAGTAAAGGCCGTTATGATACACTTGAAATAGAAACTACTTTGATTTAAAAGGAGACTGAATTCAAGTGAACGAAGCAGCTATTACATTAGACGGTTGGTATGTACTTCATGATTTTCGCACGATGGACTGGGCTTCTTGGAAACTGATTTCAAAAGAAGAACGCCAGGCAGCAGTCAATGAATTTCTAACATTTTTAGAGCGTATGCAAGAGGCAGATGATGCTAAAACAGGAAGTCATGCGTTTTATACAGTAGTTGGTCAAAAGGCAGACTTCATGCTGATGACATTACGTCCTACAATGGATGAACTTCAGCAACTAGAAGCAGAATTCAATAAGTTAACGATCGCGGATTACACTATCCCGACGTATTCTTATGTGTCGGTAGTCGAGTTATCGAATTACCTAGCAGGTGAATCTGACGAAGATCCATATCAGAACCCATATGTACGCGGACGCTTGTATCCTGAACTACCACGTAGCCAATACGTTTGTTTCTATCCAATGGACAAGAAGCGCGAAGGCGAAGACAACTGGTACATGCTTGACATGGACAACCGTAAGAGTTTAATGCGCAGCCACGGCATGATCGGCCGCGGATATGCAGGTAAAGTGAAGCAAATCATTTCTGGCTCCGTTGGTTTTGACGATTACGAGTGGGGCGTCACGTTGTTCTCTGATGACGTGTTGCAGTTTAAGAAGCTCATCTATGAAATGCGTTTTGATGAAGTTAGCGCACGCTACGGCGTATTCGGCTCATTCTTCGTCGGTACGATTTTAGACGCCGACAAGCGCGCAGCATTTTTCGAAGTTTAATACGTAAGACTGAAGCCGCGAATGAAACACTTCGCGGCTTTTTTTGTTGCGAAGAAAGAGGGGAAATAGGGCTAGTGGTTCGGGATTGAAGCTCCAGCTGGGGACGCTTTTCGGAGGGCGTGGCTTGAGCCAAGCGAACAGCGAAGGGTTCGCTTTGCCGTATTTCTGTGTACTTTGCAGAAATTAAGGCATCTGTCCGGGGTCTCAAGATCACTCTATTCCCCAGGAGTCGCCCCAGCTTCCGCTTCAATCCTACGTACGAAGTGGTGTTACTTAGAACAATTACATTTAATAGCAAGTGAATTATTGTTGGCTTCTAACTTAGTTAAATTTAAGCGCAACATAAGGTCTTGAATTTTACTTTCTAACTCCAGAAAATGACAGTAGTGAAGCGAAGTGGAAGGCGGCGACTCGGGGAGGATCAGCCCGACAGGTAAGACCACTAAAGGAGCTAAGCGACTAGGGGGCTTACCGCGGGCCCTCCCGAACGCGTCCGCCTGGAACGCAGCGAAACGATGCCTTCCCCCAGCTTTGAACTCCCTCTTCCAAAAAACATCATTCATACCCACCACCCTTCCAACATAAGATACAACCAAGGGGGTTTTGCTTTAGCTGTCATCGTGACAACCAAAAAGGGAATAGATGCGCTTGCTCATCTCATACAGACTGAAGAATGTCTGAAACGACCACACAGACTACTTCAAAACGCAACGCACCTTTCCCCCGTCCAACAAGACTGCCCGCGAGTAAAACTAACAGATCTGGAGAGGATGTTGAAATGGTTCAATATTATTGGAATCCTGGCTATGCCCAGCAACAAATGGTACCACCACAAACAAATGTACAGGGGAACGCACCAACTACGCCTTTTAGAGAGCAGTCGTACATCGAGAATATTTTACGGCTTAACAGAGGAAAACCCGGCGTCTTTCACTTTTCATTTGAACACGCAGTAGAAGCAGGTAAGAACACGAAAGCTATCACGGGTATGGTCGAAGCTGCGGGACGCGATCATGTCATCCTCAGTGAAGCTAATACAGGACGACGCTATTTATTCCCTATGATCTACTTCGATTATGCGGAGTTCCCTGAGGAATTAAATTACTTCGACCAAACGCCATAAGAAAAAACCGCTCATCATGTGTGAGCGGTTTTCCTCTGTTATCTTCCAAATTTCACTGCAGCAATGATCAACATGATCCACCCTGCGATGAATGCAACGCCGCCAATCGGAGTGATGGCGCCGAGTATCCCGATTCCAGATAAGCTGAGTACATACAGGCTTCCGGAAAAAATCATGATACCAGCCAGAATTAAATAGCCAGCCCATGATAGTTGCGTCGATGGCCCAAGCAATGTGCTGCTCATCAAAATACCAATTGCGAGCAAGGCAATCGCATGGAACATCTGATATTGTACCGCGGTTTCCCAGATGGCTAAGTAATGTTCGGATAGGCGATCTTTCAATGCGTGTGCACCAAACGCCCCAAATCCAACTGCGATCGCGGCGTTAATAGCTCCTGCGATAATAAAAAACGGCATGATTATTCCTTCTTTCTAACGAATCTTGTATATCCTGTTTCCAGTCTACCATATTAAAACACGTAGATATGACAGGTGTTTGAACGGTTTGTGGCGCTATCAGAAATCAAACAGCGACTCTCCGTTGGCATCCGCTTCCTGCAATGGTTGCTCGTTTAGCGACGTAATCGGCGTCGCATGTACAGTACTCATTTGCATAGCTTGAGGCATGGACGGCGCAGATGGTCTTTCATCACTGAGCATCACATTACATAACGCTCGCACAGCATAGATGGCTTCTCTTTGTGCCGCTTCATCCTGTGTTTGTTTCGCCAAGCGTACTTGTTGCTCGATTTCTCCAAGCAATTGTGCAGCTGTAATCATCGAATTTTCATCCCCTTTTTCGGTTCGAATTTCATACACTCCATACCAGAAGAACGCTTTACCACTATAGATGGCAACATTTTCGTCTTAAATCCATATGCCTTGCAGCCGCGCGGACTTGCAGGATCCCATGTTGTATAAAAGAAGATACAGTCGAAGCAATTGACGGCCATCGTCACACTTCCTTTCTACTTATTCACTTGGTAGTTTTCGCCCAATCTATCGGCTCTCTTCCCCACTCCCGTAAATAATCATTCGTTTTAGTAAACGGCTTACTGCCAAAAAATCCTCTGGACGCACTGAACGGACTTGGATGCGGTGATTCAATAATCGCATGGCGCCTGCGGTTGATCAATGCCGTTTTTTCCTGCGCATGTCTTCCCCATAAAATGAAAACAATTGGTGTGCTGCGCATCGACAGTTTACGAATGACTTCGTCCGTAAAGCGTTCCCAACCTTTTCCGCGATGCGATGCCGCTGCTCCTTCGCGCACAGTCAGTACAGTATTCAATAATAATACACCTTGTTCGGCCCATCCTGTCAACATTCCTTCAGTTGGGACATCGATCCCGATATCCGATGACAGCTCTTTAAAGATATTGCGTAAACTTGGTGGCACCTTCACGCCAGGCTGGACAGAAAAACTCATACCATGCGCCTGGTTTGGCCCATGATACGGATCCTGACCCAAAATCACGACTTTGACGTCCTGAAAAGGTGTCAGTTTAAAAGCCGTCCACATATCGGTCATTTGCGGATAGATGATGTGATTTGTATATTCATCTCGTAGGAAAGTACGCAATTCCTGATAATACGGTTTGTCAAATTCATCTTTTAGTAGGTGATCCCAATCATTACGAAATTCTGCTACCATATGCATCACTCCTTAAATTCAATATCCAGTCGAAAGCCTGCGAATGAAAACATATCTTTCAGCGTTTTTACTGCATTCTGCTCAGCAGATTCCAGCACACCTTGTTCGGATGCCTCTTCCATTATGAGCGTTTTAGCTTCATTCGCTAGCTCATAGCCTTCTTTTATATCTGCTTTTCCACGGAATAATCCTTCTACAGAATAGACTTCTACTTTATCGAAATACAATTCTGCACCACCGAGGAATTCAGCTTTCGGTATTGTCAACTCAATACGTTTTTCTTCTTCATCCACCCACATATCCTGCTCGGTGATTTTACTTAGATCAATTCCCGCTTTGATGGAACCTGGAATGACGACTAATAAATTCCGCTTCGTTCCAGGAAAATTAACACCAATGCTTTGACCAAATAATTCATTGTCGGTACGTTTGACGAGCACTTTCGTATAAGCTTCCGCGGTTGTCAGTTGCTGTAGCTCTTGAACACGCTCAACAAAAGCGGTTTTTTGTTCTGAAAAAGTAGAGCCTAGTTGCATTAAATAAAAGCCTGCGATCGGCAGGGTAATAAGTGCAGCGACCAATAATAAAATTAATAAAATATAGGTTTTTCTCCATGATGACCACAAAGTGAAGGCGAGTTCAAGAATTCCTCCCCTGCGCTTCCGTTTGATCTTTTTTCGCCCAGCGAATGTTATGGCTGCTTGCGCATCAGCCTCCGTCATTCCCTTCTTCCCTCTCTTAGACGAATCACGCTTACTCATGGCTCACATCCTCTCGTTTAATCAAACACTCCGTTTCTATTTGTACGTTCCGTCGAATAATAGGTTTCATTAGTAAGACTTGTTCGCGTTACAAGCTTTCTAGACTTTCATCATAACCGAGTTGTTTGTATTTCGACAATTAGTTGTATACTATAAATAACATGAAAATTTAGTAAGCGAAGGAGATGTTTTATTATGTCATTGAAGAAAACCTTAACGATTGCAGGCTCGGATACATCAGGCGGTGCGGGTATTCAGGCGGATTTAAAAACTTTTCAGGAGCACGGTACGTATGGCATGACAGCTGTGACAGTGATTGTCACGATGGATCCCGATCAGAATTGGTCACATCATGTCTATTCTTTGCCGATCGATGTCGTGAAAGCACAATTGAAAACGGCATTATCCACTGGAATTGACGCGATCAAGACAGGTATGTTGAGCACAGAGGAAGTCATTCAGACAGCGGGTCTGGCAATTGATGAATCAGGTTTGGATCATGTAGTCATCGACCCCGTCATGGTGTGTAAAGGTGAAGATGAGGTATTGAATCCTGGGAATACGGATGCGATGATTAACTATCTCGTACCGAAAGCAGAAATCGTCACACCCAATTTATTTGAAGCAGGACAATTGGCTTCTATGAAAACACCAAAGACAATTGATGATATGAAAGTGGCGGCACAGAAAATCCATGAACTCGGTGCACGTAATGTGGTGATCAAAGGCGGTAAACAACTCGATCATGAAGAAGCGGTAGATTTATTCTACGATGGATTGACGTTTACGTTACTGAAATCAGAAAGATCCGAAACGTATCATAATCATGGTGCCGGTTGCACGTTTGCGGCAGCGATTACAGCAAATTTGGCGAATGGGTTGTCGATCAAGGACGCGGTCATTGAAGCGAAGCAGTTTGTCACAGCGGCCATTTCGCACGGCTGGAAGCTCAACGAGTATGTAGGACCTGTCATGCACGGTGCAAAAAATCAGTTCGACGTGCCACAGGTAAAGCTGCAGGAAGTATAACGAATGCTTACAAGTCAGGTGTATTCCTGACTTTTTTGTGAGCCGTCTGATCGCATTCAAACTGCACTATCTATATAATATTAAATAGGAAGATTGCAGCGAAATGACTGCAAGATTTAGGAGGATGAGTATGGAAACTGTTGACGTAAAACATTTACAGGAGTTACTGGACTCCTTTGCCAATAAAGATGTCTACATACATTTGGAAACGACAAATGGATCGTATGCTTCTCATTTCCAAGAAGGTTTTTTTAATGCTGGGGCGTTTATTCGTAATGTCGTGATCCGGTATGAACTTGGAAAAGTTGCAGGCGAATCCCCTCACCGCATCGGTTTGAAATTGCCGAGTGGTTGGATTTACGCACAAGGAATCACACACTATACACTTGACGAACATAATCGTTTACTGATGGCGGGACTTGGACCTGATGGAAAACTAGCGGTAGCGCTTGAAATCAGCGAAACGCCATTTGCTTATTAAGAAGGGAGATTTTTTTGATGTTACAAAAAGAACGACACGTACTCGTTGTATTCCCTCATCCTGATGATGAATCATTCGGCACTGCTGGCACGATTGCACAATATATTGAAATGGGCGTACCCGTTACGTATGCTTGCTTGACACTTGGCGAAATGGGCCGAAACCTCGGAAATCCTCCTTTTGCAAACCGCGAAACACTACCGCAAATCCGAAAACAAGAGTTGCTGGATGCGTGTAATGCAATGGGATTGACAGATTTACGAATGATGGGACTTCGCGATAAAACGATAGAATTTGAAGATCCCGAGAAACTTGTTAAACTGATGACCGATCTCATTGAAGAATTAAACCCTTCAGTAGTCATCTCATTCCACCCGACGCTTGCTGTACACCCTGACCACAACGCAACAGGCGTAGCTGTGATTGAAGCGATGAGCCGTATGCCGGAAACGGATCGACCGGTACTGTACATGAAAGCATTCGATAATGATACGTTGAACCAACTAGGTGAGCCGCATGTTGTGCACCATACACCTAATGTAGCAGATAAAAAGATTGCCGCTTTACGCGCACATGCCTCCCAGACAGTTTGGATGCTACCCGATATGGAAAAACGATGGGCTGCAAACGACAAGGATGCACTTGACTGGTTGTATAATGAAGCCTTTTATATTCATGAATTCAAGTAAAAAACCGCAGAGTCTGCGGTTTTTTTGTATTTTATACGAGATTACTTCTCTTCAAACGCTTTAATAAAGGCATAGAGATCTTGCAACTTCTTCTCAAATACTTCCACGTTTAACGCACGGTCCATTTGGATTCTTGCGCTGTTTTGTGATTGCACAGCGACTTGCATCTGACTGCCCGCTTCCCCAATGACTGTTTGATAGCGGCGGCGTATATTATCGATTTGCTTTTCTGCTTCTTCATCTTCTGCGCATAACGGCACGATATCCACTAATTCATCGCGCGGACTTTCTGCATCATAAGCATGAGGCTGCGTCGAATCAAACAGGCACACCGATAACTCTGGGAACAGGACTAAGTCGATACTTGCAGGATCCAGTCCACACCAACCATATAGCACATCAAGCCCCCGTCGCTGTGCTTCGTCTCCTAACGCCCTCATCATCGTCGACTTGCCTGTGCCCGGTAAGCCCTTGATTAGTAAGCGACGTTTCGTACGTTTTGTGATGGACGGGATGAAGTCATGTGCACTGCCAGCTGACAATGAACCGATAATGCGATGCGAGACGTGAGCCGATTTCGTTAGTTTAATCGTACCGAATAGTTCTTGCTTTAATTCTTCCGTAATCTCTTCGTGGCGGGCCCAATCCATACGTGCGATATTGACTGCTTCCCATTCGTCATGAATCGCTTTTGCTCGTTTCAGCTCTTTCAACGATTGATCGAAGTGTGTTCTCTCCTGTTTCAACAAAGCACTCACTTCTTCATGCTGTCCGAGTAACTGATCCTGATGATAGACATCATAGAAGCAAAAAACTTTATGTCGCTTGCCAAGATCTGTCGGTTCGAATGAAATCGGGTGGGATGCCTGCAAGATGAAAAGTTCCAGTCCTTTAACAAAAAGCGCATTAGTTTTATCCACATGACCAGGATTCATAAATCGATCCACACTATAGCCCCTGTTGACGAAATAGACCGCCAAGTCATTGAGCACTTGCGATAAGGAATGTGTAGGCAAACACTTCAAAAATATCGTCTTCTTTGATTCCGCGAGCAACTCCTCATATTTATGCTGCACGCCTTGTCCTGTATAAGCCGTTCCCATATATTCTGTAATATGTCCGTATATATTGACCACCCTTTCTTTCTTCATTTCATTATATGTATTGGCAAATAAAAAAAGCACAGCCGAGTGGGCTTATGCTCCTTTATAGTGTAATAAAACTTTTTCATCCGTTTGATGAGTGATCTTCAATAACATCTTCTTGCATTGCGGTAAGGCGATTTGAATGATTTGACCAGAGAAGAGGACGACAACCAATGTACCGACCCCTACAGGTCCACCCAGTAAGAATCCGATCAATGTTGCAATGGCTTCAATCGTAGTCCGTACTAATCGAAGACTCCAACCAAACTTTTCAACAAACAACAGCATCAAGCTATCACGAGGCCCAGCCCCAAGATTCGGTGAAACATATATTCCTACCCCATAGGACAGGACAAATACACCAATGATGAAACAAATAATTTGCACAGTCAATGAAGTAACATCAGGTAACAGCCAGTTGAAAAAGTCGATAAATAATCCGATGACCAACATATTAAGCCATGTACCTAATCTTGGCCATTCTCTCAAAATAATTGACGTCACCGAAATGATAACAAAACCCGATATAATACTCCACGACCCTATCGTTAATCCGAAGTTTTGATACAAACCAAGATGGAGCACATCCCAAGGGGCAATCCCAAGCCGCTGCCCTTTAATCATCAACGAGATGCCAAGCGACATGATCATCATGCCGCCGATGAAAAATATCCATCGCCAAGCTAATAAATTACGCATATACATTCTTCTTTCTTCTAATCGTCAGTCTCATCATTCATTGTAACAGAAATCAACAAAGTTGCTATGGCATTACTTTACGAGATCGCTAAATTGTGCTTTTACGACCTGCGCCAAGTCTTGTGGTGCCAATTTCATTTGCAAACCGACTTTGCCCGCACTGACATAAAAATAGTCGAGCGTTTCAGCTTGTTGGTCAATGAATGTCGGTAACTCCCGTTTCATACCGATTGGCGAACAACCGCCACGGACATAGCCAGTTTCTTTCGTCAATTCTTTCATCGGAAGCATTTCGACCTTTTTACAACCTGCCGTTTTTGCTGCCTTTTTCAAGTCTAACTCATCCGAGACAGGAATGATAAAGACGAGTAAATCCGTTTTGCTCGCCATCGCAACGAGCGTTTTATAGACGCTAGAGACCGGTTCATTCGTTTTATTCGCAACGGATACACCATCATTATGTCCATCATCCGTTTGATAGCTACGGATTTCAAATGGAATCTTTTCGCTTTCGATGATGCGAATCGCGTTGGTTTTTGGTAACTTATTCTTCTTTGACATATGTAGGACTTCCTTTCTTATCGTTTTGATGGAAAGCTAGCAGAATATATATCACCGAAAAAGCCCATTCACTGGGTTCCAGCAAAACGGGCTTCATTTTCAAACAAATCAGATCAAATGCTGACATTCATTTGTGGCTGATCCATTTCGTACTGATTCATTCTAGCTTGATTTTGTATTTGATAGATGGAAAATGCATGGCTATATTGCTGTTGCATACGCTTCGGTCTGTCAGTTGCTAAGGTGCTGTCAATTGTATCCACTTGATCACGAATAGTTTTGGCGCGGTTATGTAACGCTAATTGTAGTTCGGCTTGTGTTATTTTCGCTGATGCATTACTGGCTAGCTGATAATCCGCTGTCGTTGGCGGTGATTCAGAGTATGCCTCTTTGCGAACTTGACGCCAGAGATCAATCGTTTCATCCAAGTTATTGCCGAGCGGAATTGAAACATTCTTCATCTGGCCTGCACCAAGCTTTTGGAAGTCTTGTTGCGCTTCTTCGGATTTCTCAATCGGTTGTGAGTTTCCGCGTAGCAATGCAATTAAATCGTCTTTGGTCTTTTGCGCTTGTTCACGGAATTCTGTCTGGCGTTCATAGGCGTTTTCGGCATTCTTTCTACGGACTGCGTCATACCGCTGTAGTGGTTCGGCGGCGCTCGCAAACCCTATTACAGCATTCATGGTATCCACCTCCAATTAGAAATTTTCGACATGTGTATCTAGTATAACTAGTTTACGCAGTAGCGCGTGAACTGCCAATCCATCAAAAGATTGCATTTGCGTGGGATGGTAATTTCATTTTACCCACTGGTTACGCATTTCATACTAGATGGATATGCTAGGCGGGGGGAATTTACTAGTTTCAATGTGGGAATATGTGTGGTATAGATACCCTTTTTTCATGTGTTTAAACAAGGCTACTCGTTGCTTGACAGAGTGCATGGGATTGAAGCTCCAGCTGGCGGACGCTTCAATCCTATGTTTAGAGTGGAGGTACATAAATTCGTCACTGTAGATAGTATATGAAATAGTAAAGCCCTTGAACTTTGATAGGTTCAAGGGCTTGTCGAATTCACATATAGAAACAATTACAATTTCAATGAGCACCGATAAATGTCACTCAATCTTTCATAATCTTCGGCGGCGTCTCGCCTGGAATTGCTGGCTTTTCATTCGGTATATCTTCCAAGAACTTTGTCTCGACGACTTCTTTCGGCATCGTCGCTTTGCCGTTCTTTTCTTCGAGTCGGTCAATCGTCCGTTCGATCGTTTTATTCAACGTCGATAGCGCTACGATCGTATCCCCTGTTTGTGCTTTTAGTTCTTTCTCTGCGGTGTAAAACTCCATGTCCCCATCTGCCCGGATAATGTATAACAACACCGATTGGTCATCGCGCTCACGTAAGTACTGCGTGTAGCTGTATTGTTTCGTTAGCAAGGTCTTACGGAATACATGCCCTTGGTTCATACGATCGTCTAGTTCGTGGATGGATAAGTTCGGCGTGAACAGGAATTGTCCTGTCGCCAGGTTGAACTGTTGATCTGCGCTTCGTTTATGCGTCGTCGTCTGGAACAATAAGTCCCGTCCTAGATCCGGTGTGAAATCGGCGCATACGTGCGAGTTATAGGAATCCGTCTTAGTCATGGCCAAAATATAACGGTATGGCGTCAAGTCTAAATGATAGCCCGTATGCTCGGATAAAATATCTCCCATATACGTTGGTACGCCAAGTTTTCGTGCATTGGACAGACCGCCCCATGAATCTTCTACGACTAAAACCTTGTGGCCAGCGTTACTAATATTCTTCGCAAGTTCCGCTACAAACCTTGTACTTCCGATCAGTACTACACCGGATTCTTCCGGCGTGGCCAAATTGAGTTTCTTTGCAAGCCAGCCGATCGAGAAACCATGTACGACGACGGTCGCAAATACGAGCGCGAAAGTCAAAGCGGTTAATAGCTCCGCATCTTTATAGCCGTTCTCGAGCAATATGGTCGCGAAATAGCCTGATACGGTCAGCGCTACAATACCACGTGGCGCAATCCACCCGATGAGTGTTTTTTCACGATTCGTCAAATCCGTACCGATTGTTGATACCCATATCGATAGTGGTCTGACAACAAATAGCATCGCAAGTACGTATAGAATAATTTTCGGATTCAATATTTCAATCAAAATATGCGGATCCAATGACGCCGTCAACATGACGAAAATTCCCGAGATGAGCAATACTGAAATATTCTCCTTAAAATTGCGGATGTCTTCTAAAGTAGTCAAATGCATATTCGCCATCGTCATCCCCATCGCGGTGACAGCCAACAAGCCCGTTTCATGCATAATTTCATCAGATAATACGAAGACAAATAACACGAGACCGAATAAAATCGGAGCTTTCAAATACTCCGGTACCCAACCTTTTTCAAATGCTGTACCTAAAATTCGGCTCGTTCCCCAGCCAAGAAGCACCGAGAACAGTGAAGCCCCAACGAACAGCAACATCGCTTTGGCCGTAACTTCACTATTAAGGAACCTAATGACTTCAAATGCAAATACCGCAAGAAGTGCACCGAACGGATCGACGACAATTCCTTCCCACTTCAATATTGCGGCTGCACGAGGTTTTAACCGCGCTTGTCTAAGCAAAGGCAAGATTACGGTAGGACCTGTGACGATAAACAGTCCACCTATGATGAATGCCACTTCCCACGACAATCCTGCGATATAGTGAGCTGCAAGTGAACCTGCGATCCATGCGATAAACGCACCGAATGTTACGATTCTTGCAACGGGACGTCCAAATCCTTTAATTTCTTTAAAATCAAGATTCAAACTGCCTTCAAATAATATAATAGCTACTGCGAATGTAATGATGGGTGAATATAATTCGCCCATTGATTGCTGTGGATTAATCAAACCGAAAATCGGTCCAATTAATAGCCCTGCAATTGCCATCACGACAATCGCTGGCATCCTCGTTCGCCACGCTATCCATTGCGACGCTACGCCAATTAACACGACCAACATCAAATCCATAATCAATGAATTGAACATTAGGTAGGTCGCCTCCTTCCCTCTTCCAAGCCTTTCTGAACTGCTTTCATCCCATTGTAATAAACTATTCCCGTTTTTCATAGGGTAAGAGGAACGAGCAGGTTCAGAAAGGGTGGTTCCAATCGAAAAACAAGTCCAAAAAACAATCGTGATTTATCTTTCCATAACTGAAGGTAAAGGAAGTTATCCTTTACGACGTGCACTACTACTGGCAAACACACTAAAAAATGAAGCACAAGTCATCTTTTTATACGACCAAGAAACACCAGTCCCAAGTGACCATTTCACGTGTCATAAAGTAATCGGTCCTTCATCATTAAGTAAATTAATAGGTAAACTTCAACCTGATCTTTTAATTCGAGACAGTGGTCCAAGCCATAAAGAGGAAATTTCCAAAATTCATGAACTAGTGCCAAGCATTCTACATTTTGACGATTTCGGTGATGGTGGACAATTAGCAGACTGGGTGATCCAGACGCTGTATCCCGAAACTCAAGAACTACATGCCGAGCACTATATCGTGGGGCCACAGACATTCATGGTAGATGCGCCACTGCAATCACTCCGGCATGCCGGTTTAAAGAGAAAATCTCCCTCCTCTTCTTCGCAACTCGTCATTTCATTCGGTGATGAAGACCCTGGCAACCTCACCTTCCGGGCGTTGCGACATTTAAAGCAACTACAAATTCCTTTGTCCGTTACAGTACTACTCGGACCGAATTATAAACATGATGTGAGTGAAATTCAAATGATGGCATTGAGCCGACCGAACACGAAAGTCGTCCAAGCCCCGGACAACCGTGCAGAACTGTTTTCAAAAGCCGATATGGTTCTGTGCGATGCTGGTTATACACCATATGAAGTAGCCGTTATCGGTGTTCCTTGTATTGTACTTGCTCAAAACGAGTTCGAATCAACTCTCGGATTTCCGACTGAAAAAAATGGCTTTACCCACCTGGGTCTCGGCCGTAAAGTGACCCAGTCGAACTTATTGAACGCAATTATGGAACCGTTGCTTCATGACGCACGTAAGGAACGCGCAATCAAAAAGCAGTTGCAGATCGATGTCGGGGCGAGTGACGAAAAAGTGCTTGAGGCGATCCGTTATTTGCTGGAGTTCCCTAAACGCACAAGACAGAATATGTTACACTAAGGGAAAACAAATGATTGGAGTTTTCCCTTATGACAAAGGATCAGTTGGAGCAAGAGATCGCAGAGCTTAAGATGGACTACATCAGCTTGCAGGGCGATATGGAGAAGTTGGAGTCGACGGGTCATGTGAAGATGATCGAAAATGCAGAGTTGCGTCTTTCTAAAATGGAAGAGCGCCTAGCGGATTTGAATAAGCAGCTTGCTGAAGCGACGAATTAATACGAACAACCTCTACCAGGTATAGCTGATAGAGGTTGTTTTTTAGCGTCTTTAGAGTTGCTAAGGCTCGAGGTGCTGTCGGGGGGGGGTTGCGCTCTAGGCCGTTGGAGGGCACGCAGCGAGTTGATCCTCTGGGAGTCGCCCCTCCTAGTGCAAAGATGTGCTCCTAACGCTCCGCTTTTACTCGCAAAAGCCGTTCTTCGTTACGGCTTTCGCTCCATTAAAAAAAGCCCACAGCAAATGTGAGCTTAAGCCATTACATATTCGTGGGCTGCTTCGTCTTGTACGAGCAACTCCTTCAGATACTTCTTCGCGCGGAACAAGCGGGACTTCACGGTACCGATTGACACACTCATCAAACCTGCAATCTCCACTAACGAATACTGATTCACATAGAAATACTCAATCGTCTTCCGGTAAATACCGTCCAACTCACTGATCTTCTGCTGCACAAGCTCGGAAATATCACTCTGCTCCATCAACTCAGCAGGAGTTTTCGCATTACTGGGAACCAAATCCAAGATCGGAACGTCTAATGTATCAGGTTGATTCATCACGTATTGACTGTGACGTACATTTTTTCTATAACGGTCGCGGAATGTGTTCATACAAATCGTCGTCAACCAAGCCTTCATGCGGTTGACTTCACTCATTTCACCTCTGTAGCGCACTACTTTCACCCATACGTCTTGCATGAGATCTTCTGCTTCTTCTTTGTTTCGAGTCAATTTAAGACATAAATGATATATATAGCGTCCATATTCTTCGTATAATGCGTTTAAGTCGTTTTTCATAATAAGTAGCCTCCGTTTTGTAACTGGTACCCTTATTATCACCGACAAACACATTACGAACTATCGCTTTCTCTTTCAGTAACCTTACAATTGTGTAAGGTTACTTGACATATCCTACGCTTCAATGACCTCTTCTTTTGGTTCCTGCTTGGTAATCTTTAGGCGCAAAATCCGCGTTCGATCCATTTCTTCAATCTCAAACAACAACGAATTATAACTGAACTTTTCGCCTTCTTCTGGAATATGTCCTATTTCCTGAAAAACAAATCCACCGATAGTATCATGATCTGTCGGTATCTCTATATCGAGTAGTTCAATAACGTCTTCAATCTCTAAACGGCCTTGACAGACTAAATGATTTTCTTCTTTTTCGAAGACCATCGACTCTTCCTCAACATCCGTTTCGTCCTCTATATCCTGCCCAATCATTTCTTCAATAATATCTTCCTGTGTCACGATCCCCAGTGTCCCACCGTATTCATCTAGCACAATCGCCATATGTTTCTTTTGCGTTAACATACGTTTAAATACAAGCTCTACACTTGCCGTTTGCACGACGTACAAAGGCTGGCGATCAATGACATCCGCAAACGACCGCTCGGGAAACATGGACCACTCGATCAACATTTTTGAATAAAAAATACCGACCACCTTGTCGATACTCTCTTCATATACTGGATAGCGGGTGTAGAAATACTGCAATACGACGTCACGTACATCTTCATACGTTGAATCCAGCGGCAATGAAATAATATCTGTACGGTGTGTTTCCATTACATCGCTCACATCTTTATCGCGAAAATCTAGCATACCCTTTAAACGGATTGATTCATCCTGACCGAAAGTACCTTCTGTAGACGCAATGTCCACCATCGAACGCACATCTTCTTTCGTCAGAGTTGCTTCCGTCACCGTTCCTTTAGAAATCAAGCGAACGAAGAAATTAGTAAACAACGATAGAACCAACGTCAATGGAATCAATAACTTCACGAGCACCGAAATAGGTGGCGCTACAATATACGCGATACGATCTGCAAATGTTGCAGCAATCGTTTTCGGCAATACTTCTCCGAATATAATCAAAACGACAGTTAAGATTCCTGTCAGTAATCCAATGCTCAATCCTTTATCGATTGCAATCATTGTCACAATCGTCGGCATCAAAATATTTACAACATTATTCCCAATTAGGATGGCCGTAATCATACGGTCCGGCTTGGAAATCAACTTTCGTAATTTTATCGATTTAATGTCTCCTTGATCCGCACGCAATTGAACTTTCATTCGATTGATAGCGGTTAGAGCTGTTTCACTTCCCGATAAAAAGAAGGACAAAATTAAACATAGTCCCAGTGCAATAAACAATTGCGTCTCCTCCAACGTTTCCCCATTTATTTGTCATCATTCATCATGTAATATTGCCATGAATCCAACATTTCTTATTACGTAAGTATATCATACATATAAACTGAATCGTTAATCCAACATACAGGTAGGACGTATATTTTTATCATTCGGTTCCCTTATCCGTAAGCGTTTAAACCTTATTACATCACGAATTTCTGCTATACTGTGGAATAGAAAATATCCAAAGAAAAGAGGGTTTACTATGACTTCATTACCATCATTGGACCAATATTTCACAAACAACCGTGACCGCCACTTGGAAGAGTTAACGAACTTCCTGGCAATTCCAAGCATCAGCGCACTTTCCGAACATCAACCGGATATGCAAAAAGCAGCGGAATGGCTGTCGAATGAATTCGAAAATATCGGCTTGGAAAACGTGTCGATTGAAAAAACGGCTGGACAATCCGTTGTCTATGCAGACTGGTTGCATGCCGAAGGTCAGCCAACCATCCTGATCTATGGCCACTACGATGTGCAACCTGTTGATCCGCTTCACTTATGGGAAACACCTCCATTTGAAGCAACAATCCGTGATAATAAATTATATGCACGCGGAGCAAGCGATGATAAAGGGCAAGTGTTTATGCACAGTAAAGCAATCGAGGCGCTAATGAATGTCGAAGGCAAACTTCCTGTAAACGTCAAGCTCATTATTGAAGGGGAAGAGGAAATTGGTAGCCCGAGCCTTGAGGAATATATCCAAAATAATCAAGACAAGCTAGCGGCAGACTTCATCGTTATTTCTGATACAGGCATGTACGGACCAGGACAGCCTGCAATTTGCTACGGACTGCGCGGATTAGCCGGCGTACAAATCGATGTGAAAGGCCCTAAAGGTGACTTGCATTCCGGTCTATATGGTGGCGGTGTTCAAAACCCGATCCACGCACTCGTCGAAATTCTAGCTTCATTCCGTGATGCCGAAGGAACTATCGCAATCGACGGATTCTATGATCAAGTTCGCGACCTAACTGAAGAAGAGCGCGCGGGTTGGGCAGCTCTCGGCTTCGATAAGGAAGCTGTGAAAAAAGAAGTCGGTGTCAAAGAACTAACTGGCGAACCAGGTTACACGTACACAGAACGTACATGGGCTCGTCCTACACTTGAGATCAACGGCGTATTCGGTGGATTTTCAGGAGAAGGCATCAAAACCGTCCTCCCTTCCGAAGCAGGAGCGAAAATCACTTGTCGACTAGTTCCCGATCAAGAACCGGATGAAATCGTAGAAAAACTACGCGCGCACATTGCAAAACACGAACCCGTCGGCTGTGAAGTAACGGTAACTGAATTTGATAAAGGGAAACCTTACCTAACGCCATACGACCACGAAGTGATTCAAGCGGCTGGCAGAGCGTATGAGCAAGTATACGGCGTACCTACCGTTTACACACGCGGTGGCGGCTCCATACCAATCGTTGCAGCATTTGATGAAATCCTTAACATCCCAGTCGTCTTAATGGGCTTCGGACTGGATACAGAAAACTTCCACGCGCCGAATGAACACTTCCACTTGGAGAATTTCGATAAAGGACTGCGTGTCATCAGCAGTTATTATGGAGAGATTGAAAAGCTTGGATTGTGATTGAATGAGCGGTTGTGTGTGGTGATAGAGCGCTTGCGGGGGTTGCATTGAGCGGGTGCAATGCTGGATAGAGCGCTCGCGGGATTGCATTGAGCGACTGCGGTGCTGGATAGAGCGCTCGCTGGGTTACATTGAGCGCTTACGGTGCTGGATAGAGCGCTCGCGGGATTGCATTGAGCGGGTGCGGTGCTGAATAGAGCGCTCACGGGGTTGCATTGAGCGGGTGCGGTGCTGGATAGAGCGCTCACGAGATTGCATTGAGCGACTGCGGTGCTGGATAGAGCGCCCACAAGAAACTATGAGCACTTCTCCCTTTTCTCACACAAAAAACAGGCTACTCCACAAAGGGGTAGCCTGTTTCGTATTTCATTTCACTAATATATCCACATTAAGGACGGTACTTTCCCGCTCTCACGCTTCCTCTTCTTCGTCCTCACTACTACCAAAGTACGTGATGATTTCCTCTACCGGCTTACGCGGTGGAGCTTTTGGTGATGTGTCGAAATAGCCGAATTGCAACATGCTGATGATGCGCTCGCCCGCTTCTACACCTAGACGCTCTCGGAACTTCGGGTTGTCGATGAACGGCGGCGTCTTCCAACAAGTACCGATTCCTTTATCCCAAGCAAGCAATTGGATATTCTGAATCAGTATGCTGGCTGCTGCAAAATCCTCCATACGCTCTTTTTGGCGTACATCTTCAGGGACGATGACGAATACAGCTGCACTGGCAGTCGAGAACTTCTTCATTTGTTTTTCGAGATCCTCGTCAGAAAGCTGTTTCCAATTTGCTACACCGAACTCCTTCAAGACGTCCAAAAGCTCTTCATACTGTTCGTCTGTTGCTACGATCAATCGCCAAGGATTACGGTTTCCGTGGTTTGGCGCCCAAACGGCATCTTCTATAATTTCTGGGATGATCTCTGGTTCGATCGGTTGTCCGTTAAAATTCTTGATAGAGCGCCGTGTGACGATGGCCTCTCTTACCGATAATGCTTGTTCATTCACACTCAACCTTCTCCTTTGCACTAAGTATCTGTTTCTCATTATACCCTAACTTGGTAGTCTGTTGCTAGAGGCTATGAGAAACACTTTGATGCAGAACTGGACAATTATGAGAAATGATCATTAATTTTGAAGAAGATATACTTCGCATTCGGCGAGTAAGCGTAGGAGTCTTTATAATCCCATGTGCGATGATACGCGTTATACGTATGGGCATTGACAAGAGGGTTATCCCCGTCCTTGGCAGTTACAATCGTTGTATGGTCGAAACGGCCATCCCCATGGAAGTCGTACGTAATAATATCCCCAATCTGCAGTTCTTGTGGAGTTTTTACTTGAGTTGCAGTCAACCCTTTTGTAGAAGTTGCCAAGTACCAGCGCATCGAGTGAGCGACGGTAAAACTGAAGCTCCACGTGCCTTTACGCATCCACCAGCCCTTTTCGCGGTTCGGCGCTCCGTGCATCGGTGCCCCTCCTGCCAACAGACATTGTGAAATGAAATTCGTACAGTCATCTTCAAAACTCGGGAAAGCAGGGTTTCTGCTATTCCACCACTTATCTGCATAGTCTACTGCCGCTTGTCGATTGTACAAAAAAATCCCTCCTTGCCATATCATATGACAACGAGGGACGTACAATTAATGATGTAATACTTTCGATAAAAAGTTTTGGGCGCGTTCAGAATCGGGATTCGTGAAGAACTTGGCAGGTGTTGCCTGTTCCACGACTTTGCCGTCTGCCATAAAGATGATTTCGTCGCAAATTTCTTTGGCGAAGCCCATTTCATGTGTCACGACGACCATCGTCATACCACTTTCAGCGAGTTTACGGATCGCATCAAGAACTTCCGTGACCATCTCGGGATCGAGTGCAGAAGTCGGCTCATCAAATAGCATGACTTGTGGATCCATCGCAAGCGCACGCGCTATCGCTACACGTTGTTGCTGACCGCCCGATAACCGGTTCGGATACGCGTCGAATTTATCGCCAAGACCGAGTGAAGTCAGCAACTCCTTCCCTCGCTCTTCCGCTGCACTTTTACTTAATCCTTTTACATTGATGGGCGCAAGCGTGACGTTTTGCAACGCTGTGAGGAAAGGATAAAGATTAAAGCTTTGGAAAACGAATCCGATTTCAGAACGTGCTTTATTGATATTCACTTTTTTATCGTGGATGGAAATTCCGTCTACAACAATTTCTCCGTTATCGATCGGCTCGAGCGCATTGATCGTGCGAATTAATGTAGACTTACCCGCTCCACTTGGGCCTATGATGGCCACAACGTTTGATTTAGGCACTTCAAGCGTGACATCTGTCAGCACTTGGTTCATACCGAATGTTTTATTCACATGTTTTATAGAAATCATATCTGGCACTCCTTCACATCGAACTTCATGAATTTTCTCTCGCTAATAACTTTTGTTCGATCGCACGAATGATCATGGATAACGTGAACGTCATGGCGAAGTAAACGAAACCTATGAATGTCCATACTTCAATGGAACGCATACTAGTGGCAACGAGGTTCTTCGCGTTCAACGTCAATTCCGTCGCACCAATGACCGAGATCAAAGAAGAATCTTTAATTAGCATGATGAATTGTGAAGCAAGTGGCGGTAAAACTCGTCGGAATGCTTGTGGCAAGACGATCAAACGCATTGCCTGCCAGTAGGTCATACCTGACGAACGAGCCGCTTCCATCTGACCTCTTGGCACACCTTGTATTCCTGAACGAACGATTTCTGCAATGAATGCTGCGGTAAAGACAGCTAGACCAATAATCGATGCCCAATAGGAACCGAGTTTTAAAAATTGACCGAGCACAAAGAAAATCCAAATCAGCAGTACTAGCAACGGCACACCGCGCATGACTTCTACATAGGCTGAGGAAAGAATACGGATGAATCTATTGCGGGAAATCCGGCCCATTCCGATAATAATACCCAGCGGAATAGCCAACAATAATGCGATCGCCGAAATTTCAAGTGTTTTCAGCGCCCCTTCAATAAAGATATCCATATTTTGCGATATTACACTGAAGTCATATTCATAGCCGCCCATATTATTCTCCCGAAACCTTATCTAGCCAGTCGCTTTCCTCAAACCAGCGACTTCTGGATGCTAATTCTTCCGGGCTATCAACATAGCTATGCAAGAATGAATTCAACCATTGAATCGTTTCAAAATCATTTTTCTTCACTGCAATCCCTAAGTTTTCAGCTGAAAGCAAACCTTCGAGCTGATGAACTTCTCCTTCGTGTTCTAAGCGCCATACCGCAATAGCAGGTTCATCATACACCACTGCATCAGCCTGTCCTGAACCCATTGTCGTAGCTGCCAACGGGAAATCTTCGTAATCTACTACTTCCGCATTTTTGAACTGAGACTTTGCAAGCAGTGCGCCCGTAGTCCCGATACCTACAGCAATTTTATTACCTTTAACATCAAGCTCTTCCCATGATTTGATACCTTTGCTCGCAGCTGGCACCATGATCGCCTGACCTGTTTTATAGTAAGGATTCGACATGCTAATGGATAGTGCACGGTCTCCACGGATCGTCATACCCGCGATGACCATATCCACATCACCTATTTGCAAAGCTGGTCCTAAGCCATCAAATGCGAATTGTTTAAATTCCACTTCTGTATTTAGCGCTTCACCTACCGCGTTTGCTAGATCGATATCGTAGCCGACAAATCCGCCGTCAATGCTTTTCATTTCAAAAGGGAAATAACCTGGTGCAATTCCGATCACCAATTTCTTGTTGTCTTTAATATTCTTTAACGTGGACTTCTCTGTTGATCCTGCTCCTCCATCGTTACTACTACATCCCGCAACGACCAAGACTAGGATAAGTAATAGTGCTGTAAACATCTTCTTCATACATTTCCCCTTCTCTCTCTTCACTAGTATAAATATTCTAAATTAATACAATTATAAGATACTGACTTACAACTGTCTACAAGTATATGTATACGTTTGCTTGCATACTACATATATTGGACAAGATCTTATAACGGTTACTTCCTATATTATTTAATATACGCTACAATGAATAATTATACAATAGTAAATAGTTTTATTGCGCACGGTAAAGGGGAGTATAGTATGAGTAGTATCGTTTTAAATAAAAAAAAGCAACAGTTCTTGGAGATTTCTCTCAAGAACTGCCGCGATTATCTTAATGGAGCATAGGGGGCTCGAACCCCTGACCTTTGCACTGCCAGCGCAACGCTCTCCCAGCTGAGCTAATGCCCCTCATATCTGATACAATATAGAGTATATCAACTGTTCGTTTAAAAGACAATAGGCAAGAAAGGTGGTTAACGGCATGCAGCATGAAGAAAGAGAGTTGACTGAAACTGTGTCTCTGTGTGACTCCAAGGGACTTCTGAATCCTGAATCAATAGGATACGCACGCAGCCCTTTAGTGAGGAGCAATCTAAGAGGACAGTTTATGAAAAAGAAGCGCTGGAATAATTGGTGCATCTACGGGGAAGAGGTCTTATTGACTGCCTCGATTGTACACTTAGATCATAAAGTTATTTGTCTAGTTTACATACTCAACTATGAAACACAGCGTTTCTATGAAAAACATGTAACCCTACCTTTTGGAAGACGTATAAAAATGCCTGAAGAGGCACTCGAAAGTATTAAGTTTGTGCATGACGATATTACAATTCAACTCGTCCATATGCAAGGCGAAACGCATTTGTCCGTGGTCATTCCTGATTTCGACAATGAAGTATTGCATGCAGATTTGCATATTATTCATCCCGAGAAAGATGAATCTTTAAATGTGGTCATCCCGAGAAGTCGAGACTCATTCCATTTCACCTCCAAACACTCTATTATGCCGACTGGCGGATATGTTCGCGTTGGCGATCGACGCTATGATTTTAATCCGTATTATAGTTTCGCGGTCCACGATTATGGTCGTGGTGTGTGGCATGCGGGAACGAATTGGGATTGGGCAATGGCCTCTCAACGGACAAGCGGTAAACGAATCGGCTTGAATTTTGGCGGCCGTTGGACGGATGGTACGGGGTTAACGGAAAATGCTGTCTTTGTGGAAGGTGCAATGCATAAATTTCACGAGGATGTAGTATTCACGAGCGATAAAAAAGACCCGAAAAGTGCATGGAAAATACATACGAAATTTTCGGATAATATCCAATTGACATTTAAACCATTCTTCCAATGCCCAACACTCGATCACTATCTTGTTAGAAAGATGTCGATTACTCAATATGTCGGCTATTATCATGGAAAAGTTCGACTACCAAGCGGACAAGTCTTACCTATTCGACAGATGCTCGGTTCGATCTTGGAGCGTAAGTATCGCTAATTATCCTTCTCTCCTACCTACAAAGAGATCCGTTTTTTGTTTAACTTTACTGTTTTAAGGTGATAATACAAGTAGTATACACTTTAGAAAGGGTGGCGCTTATGTCATTAATACGAATATTATCTATTGCTGGGGTTTCATCTATATTACTTCTCGGAGGTTGCTCGTCAAAAGACAAGGCACCGGACAATGACGCTGCGGTCAGCATTGAAGGCGAGGATGAAGGCAGTACAATGAACACAGGTGACGGCTACGGCTTCACGGATTTCGATTTAACGATCAAGAAAGACGATAAGAAAATTGAAACGGATTATGAGGATGTAAAGCCTGGTGATGCAGAGTATGTCAATGAGTTCCAGGAAGTGAATCTCGAAGGCAATGAAGCGATTGACGATATGCATAAGATGTTTATGGAGATTTTGATTGATAGTGGGACTACTAAAGAAGAAGCGATCGACCGCATTTTGCAGTGGTACGGTCTTGATGGGTATGATGAGTTTAAGTTGGATGTAGAGTTTGCAGACGACAAGACTCTTCATATTGATGAGAAAAAGTAATAACGTGGGATCAGCTATTTATACGGGTTTAGTAACCTGTTCGGTTCACTAGTACAAAATGCAGAATAAAGCAGACCGCTAATTCATATATGAATTAGCGGTTTTTTTGCATGCCTTTTTATTAATGATTTAATGTAATTAAAGTAAGTTGTACTAACCAAATTAATTTGTAAATCCTACGAGCCCCACTACCAATTGACAGTTATGGTTGGAACCCTTTGATCTGCGTTGCACTCGCAAAAGTCGTTCTTCGTTACGGCTTTCGCTCCGGTCAACTAAGTAAGTGCGAATAAACTATGTTACACAATCGCCCCCGACAACGGGATAGTGGTTGCAACCCGTTGATCTACGTTGCAGCCGGACGCGTTCCGGAGGGCGTGCGGTGAACCACACCCCTTCGCTTCGCTCGCCGGGTGTTTCACCTGTCCCGCTGATCCTCCCGGAGTCGCCGGCTTCCACTCCGATCAACTAAGCGATTGGGAATAAACCATTTACCACAATCGTCCCCGTTTAATAACTAACTAAATGTCGGGGAAGTCACTCCAGCTAGCATTATTAAAAGTGATATAGAAGCGACTATTGCAGGCTTCATTGATGTTTTGTCGACTTTCACTAATGAAGAAATTGCATAAACCAATGAAAAAACAAATACAAATGGCCAGATAAACCAAGTCCAAAAATAAAAAATGCCTATCCCCTGCATCAAGCTAATCAGCATACAATTTCCCTCCTCCCTAATTAGGCATATTCGCCTTTCTAATTTATTTTAAAGGTCATTCAATAAAATGGCCCGTTTCAGGCACAACACTTCTTCAACAACAACACCTGTTAATCTAAATAAAACTCATTATTTCTTTACACTATCTAACAAAATAAAGCCAAACACTACACCAGCTATTGTTTGAATTGTTGAATTTCCCGAATACATTATTTCTGGTACAAACGGAATAATATTCTCCCCTGCTGGTGTAAATATTAATATACTTATAGATAATACACCAAGAGATGGCAACCCAATCCCCATGAATTTAGCCCAATTAAAGGTCCATTGTCTATTTTCTATAATTTCATTTATAAGTTTTGGTAACTTAAGCAGCATTCCAATACCAATAGGAAAAATTGATGAAAACAAAACAAATGATAGGGCTTCGTAGTTTTTCATGTATTCTTGTTTCAACAGGAACTGATATTTAGCACCTACATAAATAATAATTCCTATCACCATTGTCCAACCGAAGTAATAAAAGAACCTTCTCATAAAAGCCCCCCTTTTTATCAAAATGACTCTTCTTCTATTTGGCTTTGACTTGATCCTTGAACAATTATAGTTCTACTATATATACGTCCACGAAGTGTAAGAGTGTCCACTTTTCTCCAATACCCTGAATTCAATTAACTATGTTTAAACCTTCTGATTCCACTCTTTCAGTTACTATATTACAGGCATACATAAATTTTCCAAAAATATTCTGATTAAGTTTATTCAAAAAAAGAAGAGCACCGCTACATGCGATGCTCGTTCATGTTGTAATTATTCAATTTCATAGACGAAGAAGTAAGGTTTTTAACTCCACTCTCCACCAGTAGAAAACTTCACTAATCAATCGTAAGCGGAAGGCTGTGATCAACAGTTTCCTCCCCTTCATTATTCAGCATCCCATAAAACACGCCTTTTCGTTCCAGCAGTCCTTCGTGGCTGCCGGATTCGAGTAGCTCGCCATCTGCCAGTACAAAGATTTTGTCTGCTTGTCTAATGGTGTTCAAACGGTGGGCGATGACGAAGCTTGTTCGTCCTTCCATGAGACGCTCCAACGCTTCTTGAATCGCGAGCTCCGTCACTGTATCGATGCTACTAGTAGCTTCGTCGAGTAACAGCAAGGTTGGATCCGCTACTAGAGCACGGGCTATGGACAATAGTTGTTTTTGTCCTTGCGATATCTCTTCGCCACCGGCTGTTAGCACCGTGTCATAGCCGGACGATAGTTTGCAGATGAAGCTATGGGCGTTAGCTTTTTTTGCAGCTTCTTCCACTTCTTCGTGCGTTGCGTCGAGTCTCCCGTAGCGAATGTTTTCGCGAACTGTCGCCTCGAACAAGAACGGATCTTGCAAGACGAAGGCCATTTGGCTACGTACGGTATGGCGTGGCAGTTCGTCGATCGCGATGCCGTCGAGTAGAATTTGGCCGCTGTCTACTTCATAAAAGCGTGACAGCAGTTGCATGATCGTCGTCTTCCCTGCTCCTGTTGCACCAACAAAGGCAGCCGTTTCACCTGATTGAACATGGAAGCTAAGGTTCTTAATAATCGCTTCCTCTTCATAACCAAACGTCACATTGCGGAACTCGACATCGCCATATAATGTTTTGATCTGCTTCGTTGCTTCGTCTTTTTCTACAGGCTCGTCCATAATGGCAAACACTCTCTCTGCTCCTGCAATGGCGGAGAGTACGGTATTGAATTGATTGGCCAAATCGTTCAGCGGTCGCGTGAATTGCCGTGCGTACTCACTGAAGATAACAATCGTTCCGACTGTTACGCCACCATATCCTGTCACCGCCAGCAGTCCGCCAACCCCCGCAACTATCGCGAACGACATATTATTAAGTGTGTTCATGACTTTTGGAATGAAGCCTGAATACGTCTGCGCCCAGAAACCCGCTGTACGAAGGCGTTCGCTTTTTTGCGCGAACTCTTCCATGACATTCTGTTCCTGTGAGAACGCTTTGACGACACGTTGACCAGAAACGGTTTCTTCAATCATCCCATTTAATTCACCGATTGCGCGCTGTTGCTCTTTAAATAATATACCCGTGCGACGAGTAATCCAGCGCATGGCAATAAACATTAAAGGTACGATAATCATAGTCAGCAACGTCAATAACGGACTGAGATACAGCATAATTGATACCGTACCGACCAGTGTCAGTACACTTGAAAACACTTGGATCAACGAAGAGTTCAGCGTCTGGCTAACATTCTCGATATCGTTCGTCACGCGGCTCATCAATTCTCCGTGCTGCCGCTTATCAAAGAATCGGATGGGCAGCTTCTGTAGATGGCCAAATAATTGCGTGCGCAGACGATAAACCGTTTGCTGTGCGATTCCGACCATCCAGTAGTTTTGGAAATAGGTAGACAATGAGAAGCCTGCATACACGAGCAGTAATAAACCAATCTGCATACTGAGCCCGTCCACTTTTTTCGGAATGATGAAATGGTCGATCATGTTTCCGATCATCAATGGGCCAATTAGCGCTAGGGCTGAACTGATTAAAACGAGTGTCATGACTGCGATCAGTAAACCTCGTTGTTGATCGATCAAACGCCAAATGCGTGCAAGTACAGATTTCCAGTCGCCCGCTTTCTGAACTTTTTTACGCTGTACTTTTGATAAATCCTCTTTCCGAATAATAGGCTCATAGCCGAATGGTTTTCGCATCACGCCACTCCCCCATTCTGTTGCGATTTCGCAATTTCACGATAGAAGGCAGACGTTTGAAGTAACTCTTCATGCGCGCCATAGCCCACAATCTCGCCATCTGATAATAATAAAATCGCATCAGCAATTTGAGCAGTTTGGATTTTTTGCGTGACAATTAGCATCGTCGTATCTTCTTCCTGCAATGCTTCCCATAATGACGATTCGGTTTTGACGTCTAGTGCACTCGTGCTATCATCCAAAATCAGTAAGGAGGGCTTACGAATCAATGCGCGAGCAATCGACAGACGCTGTTTCTGACCGCCAGATAAATTCACTCCGCGCTGCCCGACACGTGTTTCATAGCCATCTGTAAAGTCCATGACAGACGAATGAATATGTGCTTTTTTAGCGGCCTCTTCGATTTCATTCGCAGTGGCATCCGGTTTACCCCATGAAAGATTATCAGTGATCGAACCTGTAAAGAGCATTGATTGCTGCGGCACATAACCGGTCAAGTTCCGTAATGTGTCAAGCGGCCAGTCGGCTATGTTTTTGCCATCGATCCACACAGTACCTTCCGTCGCTGTGAACATGCGCGGGAGTAGTTGAAGCATCGTGGATTTACCGGAACCGGTAGCCCCCATAATGACAAGCTTCTCACCCGCTGGAACTTCAAACGACACGTCTCTAAGCACATCTTCATTCGTTCCTGGATAACGGAATGATACGTGCTCAAAACGAACTGAAACAGCACCATGTTGGCAATTGCCGGCTATCTCTAGCTTTTCGAGATCACCATCGGCAACTAGCAGTTCTTCCATCCGATCGGAAGACGCTTTTGCGCGCGAGAAAATGACGATCAAAAAGGAGAACATTGAAAAAGCGCTTGTCATTCTCATCGTGTAGTTGACGACTGCTACGACGTCTCCGACAGGCATATTTGAGTTGCGGACTTCGTCTGCGCCGAACCAAAGCACCGCCATAAAGCTGACGTTCATGATGAACAGTAACACGGGTAAAATTAGTTCCATTAAGCGCATCGCATGGACACTATCTTTTTTCAGTGCACTTGCCGCTTTGGAAAAACGGTTCGTTTCAAAAACACCTCGTAAATAGGCTTTAATGAGACGAACCGCTTGTAAATTTTCTTGTACGAGTTGATTGACACCGTCCAAACGGCGTTGAACTTGCCCGAATAAATGTACACCTTTGCGCGCCATGACGACGAGGAATACAGCTAGGAACGGTGAACCGATTAGTAAGAATACTGCGAGTTTTGGACTGACGACGAATGCCATAATCAGACTGCCGAGTGCCATTAACGGTGCGCGGGCCATAATCCGTAACCCCATGAAGAGTGCGGTTTGGGCAAGCGTCACATCACTTGTCAAACGTGTAATGAGACTAGATGTCGGAAAGCGCAAAAATGCCGCTAGCGAAAACGTCTGGACGCGCCGAAACAAAGCTTGTCTAAGATCATAGCCGAAACTTTGCGCGGCATGTGCAGCGAAATAGGAATTGACGACGCCCGTAAAGAGCGCTATAAAGGCGAGTGCCATCATGACACTCCCCCAAATCAGAACCGTGTTCAAGTCTTCTTTCATAATACCTTCATCTATAATTCTACCGATCAGCAATGGCTGAATTAATTCGACCGATAGTTCAAGTAACATGAGTAAAATGGCGATGAACATTGGCCATTTATAAGGTAGTGCATAGCGAAAAACCGTTTTCATCTAATTCACCCTTTACTTGCTGACTTTCCTTTCATTATGTCATATAGGAATACAGTGTGTACAGGCGAAAAGCTATACCTCGCTATGGTCGTACTCTTGAATAGGATCTGGGAACGGAGCGCTTTTCTTCTTGCGATTACCGCCGATGGATAACCAGACAACCCCCACTAGCATGATCGCCGCGCCAGTTAGTTGCCAGACACCCATTGCCTGACCTAGCCAGAATACGGAGACTATCATCGCTGTAAGCGGTTCGAAGCTGGAAAGCACGCTCGTTTCAACAGGTGAAATATAGTTCATACTTTGCAGGAACATGATGAATGCGAGTGTTCCCATAATGATGACGAGTAACAACATACCCATCGCTGGACCGTCAAGCAAAGAACCAAGATTCATGAAGAACATCGGCAAGTTGATGATGAATAAAGTCATACCACCAATGAACATTCCCCAGCCGACGACGAGTAATACACCCCACTCTGCCATAAGAACTACGGGATATAGTGTGTAGAAAGTAAAGGCAAATCCTACAATCACACCCCACACAATTGCGGTCGTACTCAATGAAATACTCGAGAATGAACCGTTTGTTAAAAGTAAAATCAAACCGAATAACGCAATGACCATACCGATTACTTGGCTGCCTGGCGGGAAGGATTTCTGAAATATTGAAAGCAGAATGATGATGTAGACAGGTGCAACGAACTGGAATAATGTTGCGACTACTGCGTCACTATGTGCGATGGTTTGAACGAATCCAAACTGTACACCGAGCATTCCGATCACGCCGAACATCACCATTTTGCGCAACCACAACTTTTGCCTCATAGGACGACCGACCTGTATGCCTTTTGCTTTCAATAATAATAGCAACGCGCCACCCGCGATCGACAAACGTAGGATTAACATCATCGAAACGGACATTTCACTATGGTTCAAAATCCACTCCATCATAGGTCCCGTAGCGCCCCATAACATCGAACCTATAATAATCATGATAATTCCTTTTAATCGCAACATGATTTGTCACCCCTAACTAATTTCTTGTCTTTTTAGTCATATAGTATAAAATTCACATATGAGACATGGACAACACTGAAACTTCATTTATAATAGTCATATAGTAGAATTGGAAAGGAGTACCTCTATGCATACAATTCCGTTACCAGAGACTAGCGAACATCACGCACTAGTCGATAGTCTAAGTAAATACCAATTAGTTACACATACAGACGGCGAAGGTCTAATCACCTATGCCAACCAAAACTACCTAACTGTCAGTGGTTGGACTCCCAAGCGCATCTTAGGCAAATCTTTCTGGCAAATGTTTTCGGATCGACCTGAAAGCCAGGAAATAGCGAACTCCATTTGGGATTGTTTGCTGTCAGGGAAAACATGGGCGGGTAAAATAGAAAAAATGTCTCGCAAAGGTGAATCATTCTATGTGAATACACTCGCTGTCCCTACCCTCTCCGACTTCGGAGAACTGCAATCCGTATTTTTCTTGGAGCTAGATATTACGGAAGATGTTCGTTTGCAGGAACGCTTAGGAGACATTGCATTCATTGATGTAGAAACAGGACTCATGAGCCGCCATAAGCTAGAACAAGTAGTGAACGAATACATCGCAAATGCTAGCCATTTTTCATTTGTCTATTTGACGATCGATCATTACTTCACTATGAAAGAGCTGCAATCCCAAGAATCTGAGACGCAGCTGATTCAAGAATTCACCAATCGATTAAAACGTTATTTCCAAGATAATCCGATTGCGCGTATCGATACGAATAGCTTTGTTGTACTGACAGCTTTCGGCGATTGGTATATTCAAGGTTTCTATGATTTCTTAAAGCAACAACCGATCTACCTCAGCCACAATGCGCAAACACTTTCGATCAGTGGCGGGATTGTACGTTTCCCTGAAGACCAGAAAACATACACGCAACTATACAAAGTTGCGATGACTGCCGCAGATGATGTCATTAGTCAAGGTGGTGGACGGATTGCTTCACTGTCTGCTGAGTCCCATAAAATTCTGAACCGACGTTTGGAAATTGACCGCAAGATGCTGACAGCACTAGATCGCAATTCATTGCATGTAGCTTATCAACCGCAATATGATGTGGCTAGCGAGAAAATTACTTGCTATGAAGCGCTCGTTCGTTGGGAGGATGAAGATCTTGGCGTCATCAGTCCAAACGAATTGATTCCGATTGCAGAAGAAAACGGTTTGATTGAAGAAGTCGGTGCATATGTGGCAGAAGAAGCGATGACGTTCGTAACGAAATGGCATCGCGCCGGGAATGATATGAGTATTTCCATCAACTCTTCTATTCGTGAATCTTTGAATCCACAATGGAAAGACCGATTAATCTCCATCTTAAATGAAACAGGTTGTCCCGCAAATAAAGTGCATCTTGAGTTTACAGAGAAATTTGCGCTTAAAGCGGAAGAAGAACAATCCGTGCTGGCACAAATGTCCGAACTACAAAACCTCGGTTTACAGTTTACTCTCGATGATTTCGGGTCTGGATATGCATCGTTGCGCTACTTGCAGCATTTGCCGATCTCCAGCGTCAAAATTGACCGCGTCTTTATCGATGCGTTGTTGAGCAATCCGAAGACGCAGAAATTGATCGAAGGATTGATCCAACTTTCCAAGAAGATCAACTTGTACACGATCGCAGAAGGCGTCAGCAATGAACAGCAATTTGAATTGCTGAAAGAGATGGGCATCGATGCTATGCAAGGTCATTTCATCGGAATGCCGATGCCGGCTGAGCAAATCGAAATTAAATAAAGTATTGCTATCAAATTAGATGGAGCTCCTTTCATAAAGAAAGGGCTCCATTTTTGTCTATCTTGTTCAGTTGTGGTAAGTCTTAGTGCGTTTGATTACAGCTTACTGTACAGGAGGTGAAAAGACAACCTTTTTTGATTGGGTTGTGGGGGTGTGATTGAGCGGATCGCGGGTGTGATTGAGCGGATCGCGGGTGCGATTGAGCGCTTGGCCGGGTGGATTGAGCGGATCGCGGGTGCGATTGAGCGCTTGGCCGGGTGGATTGAGCGGATCGCAGGTGCGATTGAGCGCTTGGCCGAGTGGATTGAGCGGATCGCAGGTGTGATTGAGCGCTTGGCCGGGTGGATTCAGCGGATAGCGGGTGCGATTGAGCGCTTGGCCGGGTGAATTGAGCAGATGGCGAATGCGATTGAGCGCTTGGCTGGGTGGATTGAGCGGATAGCGAATGTGATAGAGCGCTTGGATGGATGGATTGAGCGGATGGCGAATGTGATTGAGCGCGTGGATGGATGGATTGAGCGGATAGCGAATGCGATAGAGCGCTTGGATGGGTTGATTGAGCGGATGGCGGGTGCGATTGAGCGCTTGGCCGGGTGGATTGAGCGGATAGCGAATGCGATAGAGCGCTTGGATGGGTGGATTGAGCAGATAGCGAATGTGATAGAGCGCTTGGATGGATGGATTGAGCGGATAGCGAATGTGATAGAGCGCTTGGATGGATGGATTGAGCGGATAGCGAATGCGATAGAGCGCTCGACCAGCTTCATAGAGCGAAACACGGCCACGATAGAGCGCTCGACAAAATAAATGAGCGCCCACCAATACTAGTGAGCGCTCAAGCCTTATTTTTCTATCGATTCACGGGGTAGTACACTGTCCGTTGTGTAGCTAGCTCTTTCTAACGTATCCAGCGGTGTGAATTGGTCTAATGTGTAGCTGTTTACTTCATTTACGGAAATCGTGTAAAGGGAATTGCCACTATACACTAGACGTTGGATTTCTTTTTCCCAGTCCATGTAGTCATTTGTCATGCGCTTGGTTAGATCAGCTGCCTTAACAATACCGCGTTCAGCTGTAATTTCGTAGATCATTGCGCCAGAGCTTTGTAGATCTAGAATGTTTTCACGCTTGGATTGCTCATACACTGAAATCGGGAAACCGAATAAGTTGCGGTGTGGATGGATGAACAACGCGTGATGATCGTGTTGGACTGAGGAATAGGTCCCTTGCCCTCCGATGACTTCAGATGCGGTTTCTTTTGGATTCGCAAAATCTGTTACGTCGAACACTGAGATTTTCATGCCGCCTGTTTGGATGATGGGCGCGCCGCCTTGTGGATTTTTCTTCGCAATTGTTTCATAGCCGAAGCCGATTAAATGGCCTTCATCAAGGGGATGTAAGTAGTTGCTGAAGCCAGGAATTTTCAGTTCGCCGAGTACTTTCGGGTTATTCGGGTCCGCAACGTCCATGACGAATAGTGGATCTGTTTCACGGAACGTTACCATATACGCTTTGTCTCCAAGGAATCGTGCGGAATAAATGCGTTCATTGACTGCCAGATTTTCGACTGAACCAACTTGGTTCATATTTTCGTCGAGGATGAATAAATGGTTCTTCGCTTTATTGCGTTCGTCCCAGAGATTGCCTTCTGTTGTGACTGTACGAAAATAGCCGTTGTGCTCATCCATAGAAAACTGATTTAAGATAGTCCCTTTTAGTTGAGCCGTTTGTTGGAAATGAACGTGCGTTTTGTCGAGGCTGAATTTGAATACTTCGCTAGTGCTTTGCTGACTATCTTGGTAGTTTGTAGACGTCAGGTACAGATGATCTTCAGACATGTACAGTTGTTCACCACTGCCAAGATAAGCTTTCGTATTCACCCCACCTTTTTCACCCGACTCGATATCGAGTGTCGTGATGACCGAGTAGGAAGGTTCTATCGCGCCTGGCAAAATCGAGATTTTATCGAGTGTGAGCGGCTGTACTTTTTGATTGGATATAGAATCATAGACTTTTGGTACTAGCTGATCTTCTACCGGAGTTGGATGATCATACCAAAGGAATGGTTGATTGTTCGTGATCATATAGACGAATTGGCCAATTTTTCGTGTCCCAATGACGTACCCTTCTGCACCTGTTTCGCGAATGAGTTTCGGATTCGTGCGGTCTGTGACGTCGTAGACACGAATGACGGACATTTGCTGCGTTGGCATCATGCGATCTTCAGTCATGTTCGAATCCATATTGGACGTCGGAGCATCTAGACTTTGGCCTCCGATTAATACGACTTTGTCTTGATCTACATACAGTTGGTTCGCATAGAATCCATCCGTGAAGTCGATCTTGCTGGCACGGACCATCTCGTTTGGATTGCCGATATCTGTGATTATAAGCCCTTCACCATTTAGGACATCGTAGAGGAAATCACCGTCTGTTTTGACAGTATCCGCTTCATCTACTCCGGCCACTTGTTGATTGGTTTGTGAATGATCGTTACCACCTCCAGAAGCTTTATCTTCCGAAGAAGACTCCTCCATGATTTCACTGCGTCCCTGAGGTTTCACCCGCTCAAAGAAGCTCTCTATTTCTTTCATGGAAGTGACGGGCTGTATGGATTCGAGTACGGTGAATGAAAGCGCTTGGTCTTCTGCGCGTTTCCATACGCCAAAACTATTCGCTGGAATATGCAATGTATAGTCTCCCGGTTGCAGCTCCTCTACTTGCAATGATTTCTTTTCATTTCCGTACGCCAGCTTGGCCGGAGTTCTCTTATTACTTTTCGTTACGTGAAACTGCGAAGCATCCAAGTTTCCTCTCACCGGATCCGTAAAGTAAACATGTAGCGACTGACCCGCGAGCACGGACTGCGTCGATGTGATGCCTACTTTAGGCCAGAACAGGAAACTGATTAGCACTAGGATTCCAATCGTTCCAGCTACACCTAACACAATGAGCCATCTACCTGTATTCATGATTTTCATCTCCTTTTATTTAGTATGTAATAGAGTAGACTGAAAATTTTTAGTTTCGTTACACCCTATTTAAAAAAGCTAAAACCACTCTTTTTATAGAGTGATTTCAGCTTGGTTTTAGCTTCTTCCATTGTCTGTCGCCTTTAACATTACTGATTGATTGTCCCGTATGAAATAGATTCTCAAGTTCTAGTTCATCCAGATAGCCTTTCAATTCAAGCATAACGTGATTAGTATCGATCGTCTCCTTGTTGAGTAGACTAACATTCACTGCAAGCGGTACTTTCATTTTTTGCCCCGGTTCAATTTCCAGTCCAAGATCAGTTGAGTACTTGAAGGGGTTTTCTGCCCAACCTTTCTCTAGTTTCACTTCGAAACTGAAGATTAATGTAGGCTGGTGAATTACCCTATTGGTGTCATTATTTATTTCAATTAAGTATTCGATTTTTCCATCTTCTAACGGTCTTTCTTGTAACACCTTGAGTTGTAAATTTTCTAGATCTTCATACAGGCCTACAGCTGGTACAACCTTTTCATTTTCCGTATTCGACTCTTGCAACAATGGTAACACGAGTAGCAAAAACATCACGGTGGCTGTCGCGACAACACTCCAGATTACAATACTCTGTTTTTTTCTACGGGGTTGAATTCTGTTGTCTTTCTGGGAGCTTCGGTCCTTTTTATGTTCGGTCATCGTATCCCCTCCTCTCTCTGTTACGTTTCTATTGATAGTTTGCGGTAGTAACTTAATCTATGCAGTAGACGTCTTGTATCGAATTGATTTCGAACCATTTCTTTGATTATAAAAAAAAGAAGAGCATAAAAAAACGCTCTTCCTTTTTTATTTACACGCTAACAATCGATAGTTTTCTAAGCTGTTCAATAGCTTGTTCAATCAATTCGACTTTTTGCACGAGGGCAAGGCGGACGTAACCTTTTCCTGCGGTACCGAAGATGCTGCCGGGTACCATGACGACGCCCGCTTGTTTAATAACTTCGAAGACGAATTCTATGTCGTCGATGTCGTATGGATACTTCGCCCAGACGAACATACCGCCTTCAGATGGGGTCGTTTCCCAGCCTAGTGATGCGAGTCCGTCCATTAACGCGTGGTGGCGTTTAGAGAACTCGGCGCGTAGGCGATCCGTGATTTCTTCACCATTATCAAGTGCCACAATGGCTGCTTCTTGGATCGGTCCGAATGTTCCATAGTCGAGGTTGGATTTCAGTTCGCGTAGTACTTTGATCATTTCTGCATTTCCGACGAAGTAAGCGATCCGTGCGCCAGCTAAGCTGAAGCTTTTTGACAGCGAGTTGATTTCCAAACCGACTTCCATTGCGCCAGGTGTTGTGAGGAAACTTGCTGGACGGTCGCCAGTGAAATAGTATTCCGAATACGCTGCGTCATGAAGCACGATGATTTCGTGTTTCTTTGCGAACGCTACGACTTCTTCGAAAAAGGCTTCACTTGGCATTGCCGGTACTGGGTTTCCTGGTAAGTTTAGAATAAGTAGTTTAGTCTTTTTCAGCACGTCTTCCGGGACTTCATTCAGATTAGGCAAGAAGTCGTTTTCCGCAAGTAATGGCATGTAGTAAGGCACTGCGCCTGCTAGTTTGATTCCTGCATCATAGGCAACGTAGGCAGGATTCGTTGTTAGGACGTAATCTCCTTCGTCACAGAATGCGAAAGGTAAATGAACGAGACCTTCCTGCGAACCCATTGTCTGCAGAATTTCTGTATCGGGATTGATGATGACACCTGTGCGTCGTTTGTAATAATTTGCGACGGCTTCATGGAATCGCTTCGTCCCTCCCAGTGTGTAACCGTAAGATGAGGCCAACGCGCTATGCTCAGACAACGCTTGACGTACACGCTCGTCAGGCGGAAGATCCGGGCTGCCGAGACTCAAATCGACGACTTGCGCGCCTGTTGCTTTTTTTAACTCAGCAGCTGCTTTTAAGTCACCAAAGATTGCTGGTGAGAATATGGACATTTTTTTGGAAGGTTGAAAGTTCACGAAGACACGCTCCTTAGCTGTTATATAGTACTACACGACTTTATTATAACACGCAAAAACACCGCTTGGATTAATTTTATACCGGACATTTGAATGTTTGTTCATGAGCAATCGGGGAATACTTTTGGTAACTATGTATTGAGGAGGATATTACATGAGCCAAAACCCATACGAAAAAATCGACGACAACATTTCAGGACAGACACAATCTACACAGCCCGGTGTCGAGGAAAAGATGGACCCCGCGCCAATTTACGATGACCCGAATTTCAAAGGTGCCGATAAACTTAAAGGAAAAACTGCACTAATCACAGGTGGTGACAGCGGAATTGGACGAGCCGTCGCGGTTGCCTATGCGAAAGAAGGTGCGAACGTCGCCATCGCATATTTAGCTGATCAGGAAGATGAGGATGCCGATAAAACAATTGAATTAATCGAGAAATACGGTGGTAAAGCTAAGAAATATCAAACGGATATTAGCAGCGATCAAAACTGTAAACAACTGATCCGCCAAGTAATAGAAGACTTTGGCGAACTCAATATACTAGTTAACAATGCCGGTAAACAATTCCCGCAAAAATCTATCGAAGACATTACGGAAGAGCAGTTGAAGGAAACATTTGAAACGAACTTCTTTGGGTTGTTCTTTATGTCCAAGGCAGCCATTACACATATGAAAAAAGGCGACTGCATAGTCAATACATCTTCGATAACAGCCTATAACGGATCACCTGGTTTGCTTGATTACTCCGCGACAAAAGGGGCGATCACAAGCTTTACACGTTCATTGGCATTAAATTTATCGGACAAAGGAATTCGTGTCAACGCAGTGGCACCAGGACCGATCTGGACACCGCTGATCCCCGCTACATTTGACGCGAAGACGGTGGATGAACATGGTGCAGACACACCGATGAAACGCCGTGGACAGCCTGCTGAGAACGCACCCGCGTATGTATTCTTAGCTTCACAGGACTCGACCTATATGACTGGACAGACGATACACGTCGATGGCGGAGATTTTGTTGGGTCTTAATTTCTAGGTCATTAACAGCTTCAGGCTACTTCCTGCTTTTTGTGTAAATCAATTAACGGATGTGAATTTCCGGCTGATCCATATTCATTTGATTCATTGCGTACAGACTACTACGTGTCGCGAAGATAAAGAGGCTATCAAAAAGTATGGATCATACTTTACGGATAGCCTCTTACTCATTCATATATGTGAAAATCAGTTCTCATCATAGAAAACCGGCGGGACCGAACCAAATACTCGTCGATGATAAAGCATTGGGTCTTTATCTTTGTCAACTTGTAAATCTACAACTTCTCCAATTAGGATCGTGTGGTCTCCCGCTTCTATTACTTGATGTGTCTTGCATTCAAACACCCCAAACGTTCCTTCTAAAATCGGTAAATTATTTGAAGATAGTTCCCATTGGCAATTCGCAAAACGATCCTCTACCTTACTTGCGAACGTCTTGCAAAGTTCTTGCTGCTCTCCTGCTAATACATGAACAGCGAATTTCCCACCCTTTGTAAATGACTCCAAAGAAGATACGCGGTGGTCTATTGACCAAAGAACTAGCAACGGATCCAGTGAGACCGACGCAAATGAGTTAACTGTTAAACCGACAGGGGTTCCTTCTTCAGTTGTAGTCGTCAAGATTGTAACACCTGTAGGATAATTCCCCATGATTTGTTTAAATAAATCTTGTTTTTCAGCAACTTGCATATTTCATCTCTCCTTTATAATAAATAATAGTACTCGTTCACTTTAAAGAAGCGGTCGCCATTCTTTCATCTCCAAACGACGCACCTTTTCAATAACATGAGGGTCTCTAGTAGCCATTTCATAGGCCTCTTCATATGAATTTGCAATGTAGATAACTAGTCCTCCCGTTCCATCAGCAAAGGGTCCACGGGCAAATATATTTCCCTTCGCATCCAACTGGTCGAGATACTCAATATGTCTAGGCAAAACTTCAGCATTTTTTTCTGGTTGAATCATGTGCAGTAACGCGGTATAGTATGCCATAGTACACCTCCTAGTCACGATTCCAGACAACGAGCTTCATTTCTGTCATTTCTTCTATAGCATATTTCAATCCTTCTCTTCCATTCCCACTTTCTTTCACACCACCGTATGGCATGTTATCAACTCGGAATGTTGGGATATCATTAATCATGACGCCGCCTACATATAATTCATCAGCAGCATATAACGCTGTATTAATATCATTTGTATAGATACCCGCTTGCAACCCAAAACGCGAGTCATTCACGAGTTCAATTGCCTCTTCGACTGTTTTAATTTTACTCACCACTAAAATCGGTGCAAACACTTCATTACAGGAAACATTAAGAGCTTTATCCGCTTCCGTAATGACAGTTGGAAGCAAAATATTTTTCTGAGCTGTTCCGCCCGTCAAAATAGATGCACCCGCATCTTTCGCCTGTTCAATCCAAGATAATGTACGCTTTACATCATTTGATGAAATTAAAGCAGAGACATCAGTCTTTTCACTTAACGGATCACCCATAACCAGTTTTTGTGTTTCTTGTACAAGCCTTTCAACAAACTCATCGTATACATCTTCATGTACATATGCGCGTTGTAATGAAATACAAACCTGTCCTTGGAATGAAAATGCACCAGTTACACAGCGACTAATAATTTTTTCTATATTTACACCTTTATCTACAATAACAGCCGCATTGGACCCTAATTCTAATGTGACCTTCTTTAAGCCCGCTTTACCGCGTATACCGATTCCTACTTCCGGGCTTCCAGTGAAAGTAATCATACGTACACGTGGATCAGTCACAATCTTATCCCCTATAACTCTTCCGCTTCCAGTTACAACGTTAAGTGCTCCCTTAGGCAAACCTGCTTCCATAAGCAATTCGGCAATAAAAATAGAAGATAATGGCGTCTGTGCGGCTGGTTTTAAAACAATAGTATTCCCACTTGCAATTGCAGGTCCCACTTTATGTGCAACTAAGTTCATCGGGAAATTAAAAGGAGTTATTGCTCCTATCACTCCTATTGGTTCACGTACAGTATAAGCTAGACGATTAACTCCTCCACGTGCTGCATCTAGTGGCAATGTTTCCCCATGGATTCTTTTTGCTTCTTCTGCTGCGAACTTGTAAGTTTCCACCGTTCTGAGCACTTCAGCTCTAGCTGTCACAATTGGCTTTGCTGCTTCCATTGCAATAATTTCTGCTGCTTCTTCTGCACGTTCCTGTAATAAATCTACAAGGTTTTCTAAAATTTCTGCACGCTGATAGGCAGGCATAGAAGCCATCGATTTCCTGGCATTCATCGCTGCGTCAATTGCTTCATCAGTTTGTTCAAGCGTTGCTACCGCAATTTCTGCAATAACCTCTTCTGAAAAAGGAGAAACAAGTTCACTATATTCCTGAGACCCTACCCATTCACCGTTAATTAACAATTTCTTTTTCTGTACACTTACCGACGATTTATTTCCCATTAATACACCTGCATTCTGCTGGATATTGGTTTCTCTGTTTTATATTGATTAATACTAATAATTTTATTTTTGTCTAAATAATCGTCCATCTGGATCCTCAAACCACCACTACCGAATTTCACTTTTCGGCTTTCCGCAATACTTTGCTTTTTAACAAATCCCAAAAAGTCTAAGATATACTTTCTTCTTTCAATAATTTCCTCAAACCCTCGTTCATAAAAAAACGTATCGATTGTATTGTAAAGTCCTTTATTTACTCCATATTCCTCAATACAGAGACGCACGAATGCTATATCCGGCAAATGAATAGATTGTTTAATAGACATGCGATTTCTCCTCTCTAGTATCATTAAATACAGACTTACCGTAAAATAAAGGGATCAGGCATAGGTTCAGTAGATGTATTAATCCAAACTGCTTTAGTTTGTGTATATTCATAAATTGCATCAAATCCGCTCTCTCTTCCATGGCCGCTTAAGCCTGAACCTCCGATTGGAGCGATAGGTGATACACTTCGGTACGTATTTACCCATACGATTCCTGCACGCACTGCCTTGGAAACTCTATGAGCACGCGCGACATCTTTGGTCCAAATTCCTGTAGCAAGGGCATATTCCGTACTATTGGCTAGTTCAATAGCTTCTGCTTCATTACGGAATGGAATCACACTAAGTACAGGTCCAAAAATTTCTTCTTGAGCGATACGTGCTTGACTATCTGATAACTCAATAATAGTTGGTTCGAAATACCAACCTTTTGATAAGTGTTCAGGTGATTTCCCACCTAATAAAACTTTTCCGCCCTCTTCTTCTCCAATAGAAACGTATTCTTTCACTCGCTTCAATTGAGCTTCCGTAGCTAGCGGTCCCATTTCAGTTGCCTCATGAAGTGGATCACCTATTTGGATTGTTTTCGTCCGTTCTTTTAACTTTTCCATTACTTCATCGTAAATATCAACGTGTAGAAGTGCACGTGATCCAGCAACACAACTTTGTCCTGACGCACCAAAGATTCCTGCTATAATTCCCATGGCAGCATTATCGGGATCAGCATCCTCGAATACAATGTTCGGAGACTTTCCTCCTAGCTCCAGCGAAACCTGTGCAAAGTTTTCAGCTGAATTTCGTACAACATGACGAGCGGATTCACTCCCCCCTGTAAATGCAATTCTTCTAACTAAAGGATGCTTTGTTAGTGAATCGCCAACTGGTTGACCGAAACCTGTCACGACATTGACGACTCCTTTAGGAAACCCTGCCTCTTCCACATATTTCATAAGTTCCAGCATAGAAGCGGATGTCATTTCAGAAGGCTTGATTACAATAGTGTTACCAGCCACTAAAGCAGGTGCTAATTTTAAAGTCGTTAAGTAAAGTGGTGAATTCCAAGGCGTAATTGCGGCAACTACACCAAGTGGCTCCCTCGTTGTAAAGGCAAAGATATCTTTCTTGTCCATCGGAAGAGTTTGGCCATGGATCTTATCAGCCAATCCCGCGTAGTAATAAAAAAACTCGGGCAAGTAGGTTAACTGGCCTTTCATCTCTCTAAGTAATTTGCCGTTATCCATTGTTTCATATTTGGCTAATTCATCAATGTTTTGAGCAATTAGACTACCTAGCTTATGAACAAGTTTTCCACGCTCTGTATATGTCATTTCAGACCATTCAGGATTATTAAACGCTGCATGAGCAGCTTGAACTGCATGATCCACATCACTTTCTGTCCCTTTCGCAACTTGGCACCACGCTTCACCGGTAGCAGGGTTGTAACTATTAAAATACTCGCCACTTACAGAATCAACCCACTCACCATTAATATACATCTGATAAGTCTTCATTTCTGACAAATCTACACACTCCTCCGCCTCATGATTTATGATTATTAATAAATTCATGAATGGCTTTATTGATAATATCGGGCTTTTCAACGGGTAACATATGTCGAGTCTCTGGTACGATTAACAACTCGGAACCCTTTATTTTCTCATGAATTTGATTCGACATCTTCGGTGTAGATCCTACATCAAGTTCTCCCGTTATAATGAGGGCAGGGACAGCGATTTTATGTAACTGATTCCACAGCTCTTCATCCGCGGTTGCAAATAATGTATACGCTGCCATATAAGATTCCGCATTATTCATTTCCAGACGCTTACGCACATCTGCTACGATTTGTTTTTGCTGTTCTTGAAACTCATCATTGAACCAGCGTTGAATCGCAGGCTCAATAGTCGCTCGTGGTCCATACTGTCTGAGATCTTCTACTCTCGCAAGTATGGATGCCCTCTGTTCGCTCGTTCTATTTGCCACCGAGTTCATAATGGTCAAAGTCTTTACTGTGTCAGGAAACAATAATGTATACGATTGGGCCACCATGCCCCCCATTGAAAAACCTACTAAATTAAATTTTTCTAGTTGCAATTCATCCACGAGATTAGCCAGTTGTTCAACGAACTGTGAAAGTGAATACGGGCTAGGAGGATGCGAAGATCCTCCATGCCCTAGCAAGTCATACGATATTACACGATAATATTTAGACAAGCTTTGCACCTGTTGCTTCCACATTGCATGATCTAGGCCAACACCATGAATGAAGATAAGAGGCTCGCCAACACCCGATTCTTCGTAATAAGTGGTTTCTTGATCATACATTATAATGGACATTAGATAAGCCCCATCTCCACCATATCCTGATTACGATCTCCGGTTCTAGGGAATGGACGACCCGCAGTTGAAGCACCGATAGCTACTACAATTTCATTGGCACGTGGCGCGTCAGGAATAGATGCCTCAAACGTCAAAAAGTGAGATCGTTTAGATTCATCATTTTTATGCACCATCGGAATCATTACAGCCGTTCCTGCACCGCCACGCTTATTTGTGAAACTCAAGATACTTTTACCTTCCACAGAATCGCGGAATTTATTACCGAACTTTAACGTATGGATGAAAGCCGACGCGTGTTCCATTTCTCCGTCTACACCGACTACCGCAGCTTTACCGAAGGCTTCTACATCATCAGCAGAATCGATATGTTTGAATAATTCAGCTACTAGAATCTCACCGATTTCAGGTGCATATTCGTTAATTTCAGGCATTAAGTCCTCGACATACCCGCGATCAACCCAAGGGTTTTTCATAACCAGCATAGTTGTGATCATTTTAATAGGATTCTCAAGTTGCTTCCCGCCTTCAATTCGTGTCTCTTCAATTGCTGTATAAACTTTGCGTACTTCTAACATATTAATTAACCCCCATTTTAGTTTTAGTGAATTTTGGCATAACCTGTTCTGTAAACATTTTTAAACTCTTCATCATTTTTTCATGTGGTAAGTTGCTATGGTTTACCCATAAGAGCAACTCTTGAAGATTTAGTTCTTCTTGCAACTCTTCAATCTTCTCTGCAACAAATTCCGGTGTGCCGACTAGCAAGTTTCTAGATTCTAAAAACTCATACGTAAGCTCTTGACCAACTTTTAATTCTTCTCCTGGATCTAGCAAGTTGCCAAGACCTCGCCAATGGCATATCCAGCGATACGTATTAAGCACTGCTTCTTCTATATCAGCTCTGGCCTGTTCCATCGTTTCAGCGACATATACATCACGAACAAGGGAAATCCCTTCTCCTAGCGGCACTTCATATCCGCGCGCAGCTGAGGCTGTATCACGATATAATTCAAACCGTTGCTTCAACTCCTTGACTGTCGGCATCCAGAATATCCCTTTAATTCCCGTTTCAGCAGCAATTTTAATTGAGCTAGGAGAATCAATAGTTTGCCAGATATTAGGCATACGATTTTCATACGTATTAGGCATCAATGAAATTTTATTAATTTCATTCTTCTCCATGTCCATAAAGTCGGATGAAGAAGGACTCATAGGATGGCTCCATTTTAATCCTTCAGGAGGGAAGTTGAAATATTTTCCATGATGTGAAAAGAAACGGTTTGACCACGCTTTTTTCAGTACTTCCAGTGTTTCTTGGAACACCGCACGATTTTGATCGTTATTAGTAGGATCAGATAAAGGATTTAAGTTTGCTGCTTCCCGGCCATACAAGCCTCGTGCCAAACCAACTTCCACACGACCTTTACTAAGCTGGTCCAACATAGCAATATCTTCAGCTAAGCGAAGTGGATGCCAGAATGTAGCAACACTTGCAGCTTGGCCAATTCTAATATTCTTCGTACGCGCGGCAATGTCCGCACCGATCATGAGTGGGTTGGATATTAGTTCGTTTCCTTCATGACCGAAGTGGTGTTCTGTGTACCAGATGGAGTCATATCCATTTTCGTCACAGTAAATAGCCTGCTCTCTCGCTTCATCTAAAACCTTGTCATATTCATCGTGACGGCCTGGGCCAGATAAGTTAGCAAACACTCCAAATTTCATACAATTTTTCCTCCTTAGTTAACTACGTTTTCATTCATTTTTTTAGCAATACCATTTTTCAAACCTTCCGCACTTGCTTTCACATGTCTTCTCATAGTGTCTTCTGCTTCCTGTTTATTACCGGTAAGAATTGCATTCATGATGATCTGATGTTCTTTTAGTGACACATGTAATCGGTTTGGATCATCTATGCTGATATAGACATATTGATTGTAAGGAATTTGATTCAATAAAAGATTGAATAAATAACTTAACTTTGAATTATTCGCACCTTTCAATATAGCTGCGTGAAACTGTTCATTAGCTTCTACATACAAAGCCACGTCATGGTTGTCTGCCGCAGTTTCCATTAAAGCTACAGCTTCCTGCACTAAATGGATTGACTCTGGATCTTTACTTTCAGCCAAGATCCCTGCAGCAAAACCTTCCAAAGCTTCTTTGACTGTAAACAGTTCATCTAATTCCTTTTCAGTAGGCTTGCGCACACACGTTCCAACTCGAGGGATAATCTCTACTAATCCTTCTCTTTCCAATTGCTTGAGCGCTTCCCTTACAGGTGTTCGGCTTACTTTATAACTTTGAGATAAAGCCGCTTCAGATAATTGTTTTCCAGGTTCGTACTCGCCTGAAATAATGGACTTTCTTATAGCACTTGTAACTTGAGCAGTTATACTAACAGTTTGTATAAGCTGAGTGATGTTCATCGCCTCACTTCATATTTTCATGCCATGTACCATGGTAACTTTTCGCTTAAAAAAATCTTTAACGCGTCCCCTACCATGTACCATACAAGATATGAAATAAGTATATTATCTAAATATTCAATTGTCAATGAGTTTTTAGAATATTAAACCTATATCTCTGTTTGTTTGATCCCCTGATCATAATCTGCTGCGACTTTGTTAATTAATACTTTGCTTTGCTCCTCTACTATCCCTTGCTCAATTGCAAGCTCGCGTGCAATTTTTGGTGCATACCACACAACAGGCAACAACACTATGGATACTGGAACAGCAGCGATAACTACGAAGGACTGTAACGCACCAATACCTCCTCCGCCGATCTTTATCAAAATTAACGCAATGGCCGACATAATTAACGCCCAGAAAACTCTAACTATTTTAGGTGGATTTCCGTCTCCAGTTACAGCTATCGAAATGGAATAAGACATGGAGTCCACAGTTGTTACAACAAATAGAGTAGTCAATAACAAGAAAACAATAGGCATGATAGCACCTAACGGCATTTGTTCAGCTATAGCTATAATCGCGCTTGGCAATCCACCATCATTTAATGGGCCGCTGACTGAACCCACATCTTTCAGTTCGTAAAAGATTCCGGTACCTCCAAGTACTGTGAACCAAAAGTTTGCTGCAATTGGAGCCAACACTGCAACTACTAGGAAAACCTCTCGTATTTTTCTTCCATTTGAGATACGGGCTACAAATAGAGCTACTAAAGGGCCGAATCCAATAAACCAGCCAAAGAAGAACAACATCCAGCTCCCCAGCCATGCTTCATCTCCACGAAAAGTACTGATGGTAATAAATTCACTAACATACGTTCCATAGGAAGACATAAATGAATTTATAATGAACAAGCCGGGTCCGAACAACAATAAAAATGCTGCTATAATAACGATCATGTTTACGTTTAGTTTACTTAAAAATTGAATTCCCTTATCGATTCCCGTAAGTGTAGATAACAATACTACTCCTGTTAAAAGTACGATGATTGCTAATTGGGTAGTAAACACATCAGGTACATTAAAAATTTTATTTACACCATAACTAACTTGCAGACCAAGAAATCCGATAGGGCCTATCGTGCCGGCTGCAGCGCCTATAATACAGAATACATCAGCTGCCGTTCCCCATTTACTGGTTAATATTTTCTCCTTAAATATTGGATATAATAATGTCCTCGGTTTCAAAGGCATCCCTTTATGATTATGTGCATAGATCAGTATAATCGCACTGATTGCGCCATATACCGACCAAGCTGTGAACCCCCATGACATATAGCTTTGTGCAAGTGCTGGTCCGATTGCTTCCTGCGTACTACTTGAAATTCCTTTATGCATAGGTGGAACATCTAAAAAGTAATACATAGGCTCAGCTGCCGCCCAGAAAACTCCACCTGCACCTAATCCGGTAGTTAAGATTACTGCCACCCACTTGAAGTAGCTCATCTCAGGTCCTTTTGCATCTCCCAATCTGACCTTTCCATATTTAGAAATGGCTAATACTGCACCCACAATAAAAGTTGCTAGCATTAAAAACTGCCAGTATGCTCCAAAATATTTTATTGACAAGTTAAAACCACTATTCACAAAATTACCGACCGCATCTACCTTAAAAAAAGAAAACATTACAAACGCTACTAATATACCCCCACTAAATAAGAAAACTGGCCAATCAATTTTCCTTCTAATAAAATGCCAATAACTTCTCGTCATATTCGCCCTCCTGGATTTTACGATTTGAATAGAGCCCCTTAACTTCTAGCATCCTTCCTTAAATCAACTTGTTAGCGCTTTCAACTCTGAGACGTTGATACATTGTAAACTTGTATGGTACATGCAAGTTATGAATTAAAGAATATATCCTATATTCTAAATTGTCAATATACTTTATGACGTTTTTTATTTTTTCTGAGGTTTCCATTTCTATGAATACCGTAAAGTTCAATACTTTTCTTTTGAATGGATCCAAATTACATTCTATCTCTGATGTTTTTACTGAAATAAGTATTTTAAAAAGAAAGAGCTATCCGGATAACAAAATTTCTGTTATTTTCCGGATAGCTCATATTTACTTTCATTCCTCAAACGGCCACTTAGGCAACATACGATTCAACTTCTTATCACTACGCTCCCCAAGCACATACTCCGCCTGCATGATCGTATGGATTTCCCGCGTGCCCTCGTAAATAACAGGTGCCTTCGAATTGCGTAAATACCGCGCAACCGGATACTCATCCGAATAGCCATACGCTCCATGGATCTGCACCGCGTCATCTGCAGCTTGATTAGCAAAATCACACGCTTGCCACTTCGCGAGTGACGTCTCGCGTGTATTCCGAACACCACTATTCTTCAACTCACCCGCACGATAGACAAGAAGACGGCTCATCTCATAACCCGCTTCCATCTTCGCAAGCATCTGCTGGACTAGTTGGTGTTCACCTATTTTCTTACCGAATGTTTCACGCGTGGTTGCATACTGTACACTCGATTCAAGACAAGCGTACAGTAATCCCACTGCACCTGCCGCCACCGTGAAGCGACCATTATCCAGCGCCGCCATCGAAATCTTGAACCCTTCGCCTTCTTCACCTAATAGGTTGGCAGCCGGTACACGAACGTCTTCAAAGAATAGCTCACCCGTGTTACCTGCCCGAATGCCGTACTTCCCTTTGATTGCCTTTGATGAAAATCCCGGCATGCTTCGCTCTACAATAAACGCGCTGATGCCGTGGTGCTTCTTTGATTTATCCGTGTAAGAAAAAACGAGAAAGTTGTCTGCCGAATCACAAAGTGAAATCCAGGTTTTCTGACCGTTCAATACATAGTCGTCGCCGTCACGAACCGCTGTTGTCTGAATGGCGGAAACATCTGAGCCAGCGCCTGGTTCCGTCAATCCGAACGCGCCGATTTTCTCGCCTTTCGCTTGCGGCACTAAATACTTTTGCTTCTGCTCTTCCGTTCCCCACTGCATCAACGTCATGCAATTCAAGCCGATGTGTACAGAAACCGCTGTGCGAAAAGCTGTGTCTCCACGTTCTAGTTCCTCGCATAAAATCGCCAAAGCATTATAATCCATCCCACTGCCGCCGTATTTTTCCGGGACACAGACGCCCATAAATCCAAGGTCCGCGAGCCGTTTCCAAATTCCTTTGTCAAAACTTCCCTCAGCATCCCATTTCGCAATATGCGGCATAATTTCCGCATCTACAAACTGTCTTGCCGTCTGTCGCAACATGTTCTGTTCATCTGTAAATGTAAAGTCCATCTTCGTGTCCTCCTTTACAATGAAACTAGGCTTTTTCGATGCGTGCGTTCACCGCAATCTGTCCTACTGGTATGCGGTATACACGGTTATATAACTGTCGATAAAACTTACGGAACTGCCGCTCGTTCAATGCAGGCAGTGCCGTAGTTGTCATTAATAATAACGGGTGCTTAAAATTGGTTAGCTTCACTGTTTGATCCAGTGTCAATCCATTCCGTTCATAAAATGCGATACGTCGTGTCCGAATCGATAATTCTTCTTCATTCCGAGAAAAGTCGGGATCTTCCACTTCTAGTAACATTCCCGCTGGTGATAACGCATCTAAACGGCGAAGCATAACGCTGCCTAAGCCATATGAACGGAATTCCGGTGCAATTGCCAAGTAGAGTACGTGAATACCTCCATATTTCGGGATTTCCTGATAGATAGCATAGCCGTAAACGTTAATACCGTCCGTCAAATAGACTGCACGCAAGACGTTTTTCTTAAGTGCGTTGCGCATAATCGGGAACGGAATATGGTCGAGAAATCCGAAGTCTACTAGCACGAATTTGAATAATCTATTCAATGTCCGTCGATTCGTTGCGAGATGCTGTAATCCCATCTGTGATGTATTCAATGTTTGTTGTTGCATTTCACTTCACTCCTTAGAATTACGAGGAGATGGTCTGTTGAGATCTAAATCCACGCTTTCTTACCAGTATATACCGTATCAGGCCTGTTGTACGTCAATAACCACTCCACGTTTCTTCATCTCAGCGATATACAGTTCGCCAGGCACGATATTTTCCGGTGGATAAGCGCCTCTTTTCGTGATGATTCCATTGCCGATCATTTGCGCTACGACAGAAATAGTGTTGGCCGTTGCGAGTGCCATAGCCGTTTCATTCGTGTTCGGATCCTTTTCCGTAATCATATTAAACGTCACCGTCTGCGGCTGATTGTCTTTCGTACCGCTCACTATGACCCTAAGTAAGACAGCGTCTGATTTATCTCCAAGGCGTAATTGCGGCGTCAAATGAGCGAGCATGACGTCGCGCACACGTAAAGGTCTACCATCTACTTGAATTGTAGAATCTCTAGATAGCAAGCCAAGATCAACTAATAGCTGCGCCTTTTCTGCATGACCCGGGTAGCGGATTGTCTTATATTCTAGTGTTTCGATGTTAGGGAATGATTCAAGCATCGTCGACGTACCGCCTGATGTATGGAAGGCTTCCATTTCGCCATAGCCATCGAATTCTAGCGTTTCGATTTCCGATAATGAAGGTAACTCCTTCACTTCACCATTTCGCATAACGCGAGATGAATCGGTATAATGATCGAATAATCCTTCCAATGAAAAGACAACATTATAGTTCAGTGGCGGTTCGGATTTGACCGGAACTCCGCCTACGTACAGTTTGATCGACTTGATTTCATCTAGTAACGACGCGCCATATCCTGACAGAATATTAATCATACCGGGCGCTACACCAAGGTCTGGAATTAACGTCACGCCTTTTGCAGCAGCCTGTTCACTTAGCGCGAGCACTTTTTCCGTTGCTCCACCGATATGTCCGCCCAGGTCGACAACATGTACGCCACGTTCTACTGCACAACGGGCGACCGCTTCATTGAATGTATAAAACAGGGCGTTGACAACAATATCCCCAAGCCCGATGACGTCGCTCAGTTGCTCTTCATTCGTAGCATCGAGCAATAGAATGTCGAGCTTTTCATTCAGTAGTTCTTCGGCGAAATCTTCCGCTTGCCGAATTGCGCGGTCCGCGAGATACACTTTTCTCACTTCGTCCTGCTTGACTAAATCACGAACGACTTCTTTTCCCATTAATCCTGCACCTAATACAACAACTTTCATCTGCTCATCCCTTCTTCCTGTGAGTTCATTCCGTATCGATTTGTGCGCGTTGCAACTTGCCGCTGTAATCGATATAAATGCTCTTCCATTCCGTAAAGACATCGAGGGCCGCAACTCCAGAGTCACGATGACCGTTCCCCGTCCCCTTCGTTCCACCAAACGGCAAATGAATTTCCGCTCCCGTTGTGCCTGCGTTGATATAAACAATACCCGTATCGAGGTCGCGTTGAGCGCGGAATACTTTATTGACATCTTGCGAGAAAATGGAACTGGACAAGCCATATGCAACGCTGTTATTCACTTCGATCGCTTCATCCAGACTGCTGACCGTAATCAATGAAACAACTGGGCCGAAAATTTCTTCCTGCGCGAGTCGGCTATCCCATGCGACATCCGCAAACAATGTAGGTTCAAAATAATGTCCAGTAGCGAATTTGCCTTCATTCAGCACATGTCCACCTGCCACTAGATTCGCACCTTCGCTTTTGCCGATTTCGATATAGCTTTGGATTTTCTCCAGCGCTTTTTCATTGATCACAGGACCGACTTTCACTGTTTCATCCAATCCGTCACCCATCGTTAGGTCTTTCATGCTCTCTAGCAGACGCTTCTGCAACTCTTCTTTGACGTCTTTATGAACGATTACCCGACTGCAAGCTGTACAGCGTTGTCCTGCCGTTCCAAATGCGCTCCATAAAATTCCTTCTACCGCTAGCTCGATATCTGCATCTTCCAGCACGATCACCGCATTCTTGCCGCCCATTTCAAGAGACATTTTCTTCAAGTGACGACCGCCTAATTCCGCAACATGGCGACCTGTTTCCGTCGAGCCCGTAAACGAAATAACGCGTACGTCGGGATGTTCGATCAGCGCAGTACCAACATCTGATCCGGAACCGAAGACGATATTCGCCACACCATGCGGCAAACCAGCTTCTTCAAAAATCATTGCCATTTCATACGCCATCAACGGCGTTTCCGTCGCCGGTTTCCAAATGAATGTATTGCCCGCCACAATTGCCGGAAACGATTTCCACGTAGCAATCGCAATTGGGAAATTCCACGGCGTGATCAGACCGACCACGCCAATCGGTGCACGTACGCTCATCGCGAACTTATCCTGCAACTCAGACGGAACCGTTTCACCAATCAAGCGTCGACCTTCTCCGGCCATGTAGAACGCCATGTCGATTCCCTCTTGCACCTCTCCACGTGCCTCTTCTATTACTTTACCCATTTCCTTCGTCAGTACTTGCGCTAGATGCTCTTTTTTATCTTTCATCATACGGCCAATTTCATAGAGATAATCCGCACGTTTCGGTGCCGGCACCAAAGCCCACTTCTTCTGCGCCTTCTTCGCTGCAGCCACCGCCTGCTGCACCTCTTCCTCCGTCGACAAAGGCACCTGCGCCAACTCTTCCCCATTTGCTGGATTGAGCACAGCAGCATAACTAGCAGCTTCCCCCTGCCAAACACCATCGATGTAATTAGTTAGCTTCATCCATACTACCCCTCTCTACTCCATATCGTTTTCGTAAGTTGTCCCTATTAGAATTGTTCGACAATATATCATCCTATTCCTTTAAAGCTAGACATATTCAGGATAAATTAACTTGAAGGATAAGAATTGGTAACGGGTATAGAGCGCTTGCTTCATTTCATAGAGCGGTTAAATGGGTAGATAGAGCGCTCTAGAGGGATCATAGAGCACCTATAAAGATTTATGAGCGGATGTCGTGGAAGTATGAGCGCTTTAGCTGAAAGTATGAGCGGAAACTCGGAGTATTGATACACAGCCCCCTCCTCAACACTACGACCAGCTTCATCACGCAAAAAAACCGCCACAGCAAGTCGGAAACTCCAACTCGCCATGACGGCCTGCATTCATTACAACAAATACCAAATATAATGCGCTTCCTCATGACTACCCGGTATTAGCGCAACACTCTTCGGATAGCTCATCTTCTCCACAGCCATCTCCATCAACTTACTAACATGTGGATTCAATTGCTCCGCCTTAGCATACAACTCCAAAGCACGCTCCGAAGACTTACCTTGCGCACGCTCCATCTCCACCAACCACGACAAATACCAATACACTGCATCGCCTTCAGAAACTTCTTCAGTCGCCTCCAACACCCGCGCCGCCTGATCAATTTCTCCTTGATGAATCAACGAAGAAATCGCCAAGTACCGTACACGTTGATGGTCGAAGAGGTCGAGCGACAGCAGACGGATAAACATCTCACTCGCTTCAACAAAACGGCCTTGCTCATAGAACCACACGCCGTACTGCAGCAAACTACGTAAATACGGACGATTCGGTGCGAACTTCCACGCATCTTCCGCACGATTGTCAAACTGTTTTTCACCGGAGAATATAGCTTGTTTAAAGAATTTCTCCTGCTCGTCCTTCGAATCTGTCAGCTCCGTCTGAAGTAACAACGCATCGACGTTCGTCGAATCAGCGCCATACGCACCTACTGCGAAGTCATGTCGCTGTTCAATCGTTTCGGCATTGTATGCCATATAACAAAGCATCTGTGCTTCTTGTTGCTGATTTTCCGGCTCGAACGGTTGCTGGATTGCTTCTTGAATGTATGCTTGTGCTTCTTCAAACGAATCGAAGTTATGCTTTTGCGTCAACATATGCACTTGCCAATTCATTTGCTCAGATGGAAGTGGATTGGTTCCAATAGGATACGCAGCATCCTTCTTCCCTTCCTCCATCATCTTCTCGAGTTCTTCAATCTTCTCTAGCAAAATATCCGTATGCTTTCGGAATGAAGATACAGAAACGTCGAACAGTTTCCCTACTTCCGCTTGTGTGTACGTATTCGGCATCATGTTCGTGTCCACTGCCAATTGGAAAGCTGCTGCGGCGAGTACTTCCGGCTTACGGAACTTCGGATCTTGATCGGTAAAGTAATACGCCATCAAGGACAGTACCATTTCATATGCGCCCGGGTATAGCTCTTCCTTTTCGAGTTGAGCATCCAGAATTTCTATCACTTCGCGCTGTAATGGTGTGAAGTTCTGCTCGACTACGTCAGATAACGTCTGAACGTCGAGTTTGCAAACGACTTCGTAAATATCGACTAGATGCTTCGTGAAGAAATCGAAGCTATTCTTTTCTTCACTCGTTTCAGCTAGTTCCTGCACACGCGTCAATAGTTCATCGCTCATATGCTCATTCACTGCGATGGCAGAAATCGGCATGACCCAGCGCTCTTCATTGCGCATCTCTTCCAGGACGATGGCAACGATGGCGCGTACATCTTCAGGCTCGCCTGCTTCTCTCGCCAATAAATATTCGCCACTCCCAAGAATCTCTTTCATATGGTAGACTTCTTTATCCGCCTTCGTCACTTCCGCGAACGTGATGAAAACATTCTGCCAGCTCTTCAAAATAGCTCGTACCGCTCTATTTTGCGTACGATTCAGCGCTTTTACGAGGTGGCGTCTCCAAAGATCTTTGCGGACGATGAAGAAATAATAATCGCTGACATTCGTCACAAGTTCCTCTTCTTCCATCCACTCACCTAGACGCCCAGCCCACTCTTTCAATAATCCTTCCAATGATTGAATCTCAGCAGGAGACAATGAAGTTTCATAGTAGCTGTTTAATACTTTCTTCAGTTCTTCCTGGACTGTATTTGTGCCCGGCATATCTGTTTTGCCGCAGCAGTTCTCTACAATTTCCCCGCTTCCGCATGGGCATTTCTCTTTATTCCCTATCACATCGAACACAACCTTTTCTTTTTACTATACCATACTAAAAAGAAGCTCCGCATGCATAGCAGCATACGAAACCCCTTATTTCACTTTTCAGACTGTTCCTTCACTTCATCAATAGTTGGCGAAGTCGGCGGCATGACCCGTTTAATGAATAACGATAGAATCAATGCAATGGCTGTAATAATCGTTGAGATGAAGAACGCGTGGTTGACACCGTCGAGCATCGCCAAACGTCCAATCTCTTCTGTCATAGTGGACACATCGACTCCAGACGCGGCCAAATCCTTTGCTTGTGCCACTGCCGATGCATCCAACCGTTTTGTCATGAGTGTCAATAACAATGCCGAACCAATAGCACCAGATACTTGCTGCAATGTGTTATTCATTGCGGTACCATGTGGATTCGAGATCATCGGCAACGAGTTCATTCCGTTTGTCATAACCGGCATCATGACCATCGACAAGCCAAACATCCGGAATGTATATACGCCCATCAAATAATAATAACCTGTATCCATCTGCAATTGGCTCAGTAAATACGTCGTGAATACCGAAATAGTCAGTCCCGTATAGACTAGGGCACGCGGACCGTATTTATCGAATAAGCGACCTGTAATCGGCGACATGATACCCATTAACACTGCACCTGGCAACATCAGCAATCCTGCATCTAGCGGTGAAATACCCCGAACATTTTGTACATATAACGGTGTCAAAATCATTCCGGAAAACATCGCTACTGCTATCACCATGGATATGACGGAAGCGAGTGCAAACATCGGGTACTTGTAAATTCGAAAATCAAGCAACGGCTCTTTCATACGTAATTGTCTTAGAATAAACCATACGAGCGAAACGGTACCTAGCGCAATCATGCCATAGACAATTGGAGAACTCCAACCCTTTTCACCTGCAGAACTGAAGCCGTATAGCAAACCGCCGAAACCAATCGTCGATAAGACTAACGAGAAGAAATTAATGCGTACATCACGATTCGGCGTAATATTCTTGAGTTTGAAAATAGCAAGAATCAGTGTCAGCAATGAAATCGGCAAGACAATCTCAAACAATGTACGCCACGAATAATGTTCAACTACCCAGCCAGACAACGTGGGTCCGATCGCTGGTGCCGTGAACATTACCAGACCGAACATACCAAGTGCCGCTCCCCGTTTTTCGATTGGGAATGCTGTCAACATAACATTCATTAACAACGGCATCATCAGTGCTGAGCCAGATGCTTGAATCATACGTGCGACTACTAGTAAAGAGAATGTCGGCGCGATGATCGCAATAAACGTCCCTAACGAGAAAAGCACCATCGCTGTAATGAAGATCCTTCTATTGGTAAACTTCTGTATGAAAAACGCACTTGCCGGAATCATAATCCCGTTGACCAGCATATAACCGGTCGTCAACCACTGAACGGCCGATGGCGTAATCGAAAACTCTTCCATAATGACCGGTAATGCGATATTCAACAAAGTATTATTCAAGATCGCAACAAATGCACCAATGAACAATATAGCAATGATGCCATAAGGCGGTTTCTCATGCATTTTTTTAATTTCTACTGATTCCACCATTTTATCCTCCTATAACATGTATAAAATATGTCAGATTTATATTTTATACCGCTAGTACATTTATTACAACTAATAAATTTCGAGAGAATTAAAAGCTTGATATAACAATGTTTTAAGAATAGTATATGAAGTATACATGCAGTATAAAAAATTCAAATAACAGGTGATTATCTATGAACGACCGTAAAAAGCACGTATTACTTATCGCAAAAAAATTATTCATCGACAAAGGCTTTCACTCGACATCCATTCAAGACATTTTGGATGCAGCGCAAATTTCAAAGGGAACGTTCTATAATTACTTTTCTTCTAAAAACGAATGTCTAATGGCAATCTTGCGCGACGCCTATTATATAAGTTACTTACGAAGAAATGAGCTGGCGATCGGTAAAGATCTTACAGACCCCGCCCTGCTTTCTGCACAAATTGAAATTCGTTTAACGATGAACCGGGAACAAAACTTGCTACCGTTGTTTGAAACTATCGTTCATTCCCCCGATGACGAGCTACGTCAATTCGTCAAACAGATGCATTTCCGGGAACTGGCATGGATCGCGAAACGACTTGTTAACGTCTACGGCGAAGAAATAAAACCTTACTCCTATGATTGCGCATCGCTGCTTTTCGGCTTCATCCAACACGCACTCAACGTCTGGAAAAGTTCCACTACAGAGCGCATCGATACGATGAAACTAGTCGAGTTCGTCATGCAACGAATGGAAGTTATCGTGCCAGACATCATAAAACGAGACGCACACTTCCTGTCGCAAAACTTGCTAGAAGACATGTTAACGGCTGCAGATTTTTACCCTATGACACGCGAAGTACTGATCGAGAGTTTGCAAAAATTCATCAGCCAGTTACCAGAAGAAGAAAGTCAACGAACGTTATACAGCCATTTTTTATTAGACGAGTTATCATCTGATCAACCTCGACTCTATTTACTTGAATCCGTCGTACGCTCATTCCGCGAAGCCTTCGAAGGCTCCGAACTGCAGCTACGAGCAATCGAACTATCCGCAGCGGTTTGGTTGTTCATCAATAAATCTCAATAAGAACAAAAAGAGACTAGCAAAGTCGCCAAGCATGACTTTGCTAGTCTCTTTTTTAATTGTTGAAAATAGGTGCAAGTAATTTAGAGATTTGTGTGTATTACATATTGAAACCTACTTCAGCACTGGAGGTTATTGTCGCTCGTGTAGTGTGGGGAAACCTTTACACGTCGGTATAGATAATGGAATAAACTAGTTGATCGTAAGTGGAAGGCGGCGACTCCGGGAGGATCAGCCCGATCAGGTGAGACCACTAAAGGAGCACAGCGACTAGTGGGCTCACCGCGGGCCCTCCGGAACGTCCGCCTGGAACGTCGATCAACGGTGCCCCCACCTCAGTACTATCCAATCAATAATAACTAACCACGAACCTGATGATTAGGCTCTTCCCCTAGCGCAAACGCAAGCAACGCGTCCACGTTCAGCTTCATCATCGCCTTGCGCGTCTTCACCGAAGCACTGCCAATATGCGGCAACACCGTCAAATTCGGCAACGTCAACAACGGATGATCGAGCGGAACAGGCTCCGTCTCAAACACATCTAGCCCTGCCGCATGAATCTTCTTCGTGCGTAGCGCATCAAACAACGCGTCTTCATCCACAATCCCGCCACGCGCAACATTGATCAAAATACCCGTCTCTTTCATCTGAGACAACTGCTCCGCACCGATCATTCCCTTTGTCTCTTCACTATACGGCACCAAAATCAGTACAAAATCGGACGACGCCAGCAAATCCGGAAGCTCGGCATAACGACAGCCATACATGTCTTCCATTTCGGACTTGCGGTTACGATTATGATACAGCACGTCCATATCGAACCCTTTCGCACGTTTCATCACCGCTTCACCGATCCGGCCCATTCCGACGATACCAAGTGTAGCCCCGTACACATCCGTTCCTGTAAAACCAAGCGGCTCCCATGACGTCCAACGCCCTTCGCGCAACGTGTTCTCTGCGCCAATCAAATCACGGGCCGTTGCCATCAATAAAGCAAACGCCAAATCTGCCGTCGTTTCTGATAGTACATCCGGTGTATTCGTTACGATAATATTCCGTGCCACCGCAGCTTTGACATCGATATTGTTATAGCCCACTGCCATATTGACGATTAATTGTAATTTAGGAGCTGCGTTAAGCACTTCTTCATCGATTTGATCGGAGATGACGGTCCATAGTGCATCCGCATCAGCCACTTCTTTTAGCAACACATCACGAGGAACAGCTTCACTCGTTGATTCCCACATACGTACTTCGTAGTGCTCGCGTACTGGTGCGATCATTTCTTCCGGCATCTCTCGACAAATATATACTGTTGGTTTCATGTACAACACTCCTTTAGCCACCGATATAGTTCATATTAATTTTCTTACGGTTCTTCACAGTTTGCTCCGTACGTTCATCGGAATAGCGGTCTTTTCTACCTCTCCACACGTTGGCAATCACTTCGTATAATTCTTCGTCGGTTTTACCCGAACGAATTAATTCCCGTAGATCAAAGCCGTCAGACGCGAAGAGACACGTGTATAGTTTCCCTTCGGATGATAGACGAGAACGTGTACACGTTGAACAAAACGACTCTGAAACCGATGTAATGAAGCCGACTTGTGCATTCGTTCCTATATAGCGATAGCGTTTTGCGACTTCTCCATAATAGTCTTCTTCCGCAGGCTCCATGTCAAATTCAGCAGCTAGCATGTCATAGATTTCTTTCTTCGTGACCACTTTTTTGAAGCTCCAGCCATTGTCATTGCCGACATCCATGAACTCGATGTAGCGCAATGTGATGCCGCGTTCTTTGAAATACGTAGCCATTGGGAGTATTTCGCTTTCATTGACACCTTTTTGGACGACCATATTCACTTTAATCGTAAAACCGATGTCTTGTGCCTTTTGAATATTTTTGAGAACGAGTGCAGGTGAAATGCCACGGCCGTTGATCTGGCCGAACAGTTCTGGGTCAAGTGCATCTAAACTGATGTTCAGACGGCGCAATCCAGCGTCGTAAAGCGGTTGCGCGTATTGACCGAGCAGCACTGCATTGGTTGTCAGTCCGATGTCTTCGATCCCTTCGATGTCGTGAAGCTTCTGTATCAACTCGGGTAAATTGCGACGCATTAGCGGTTCACCGCCTGTCAAACGCAGTTTCTTAACTCCTAACTGAGCAAATATTCGAGCCAAGCGTTCCAATTCCTCAAACGATAGCAATTCATTTTTGGCTAAAAATACAAAATCATCACCAAATACTTCTTTCGGCATGCAGTACGTACAGCGGAAATTACAGCGGTCCGTTACAGAAATCCGCAAATCCCGAATCGGGCGTCCGAGTTGATCTACAATGGCATTCATCTTCTTCAACCCCTTTCCAGTTCACATGGCGTGTTGACATTTTTAAAAGCTATTTCGGGCGTATTGGTTAATAAAGCACCTTCAATCCACTGACCCTTATGTTGGCCTTGCACATGCATCACCCGACGATTGCCATCGCGTAACGCTTGTTTGATCGTCGGTTTGACAGTCGCATTCCAAACCGAAACGAGTGGATGTCGCTTGCCTTCTACCGTGACAGATGAAATATCCCCATCATGCAATTCAAGCAATCTTTCCATGATATCCGCTTCTATAAACGGCATGTCACAAGGCAACACGACGTAGCGGTCTGCTTCCATTAATTCCATTGCGGATAAAATCCCTGCAAGAGGCCCCATTCCCGCATACGACGCAAGATCCGTCGTCACATGAACGCTGTCCGGAAACTGTTCTTGAAATTCAGGACGCGTCACGACGACGATCTTATCGCAAATCGGCCGCAATGCTTCTAATGAATAATGATAGAACGAGTGGCCTTCATGCGTCGCGAATGCTTTCGGTGAGCCGAAACGTCGCGATTGGCCACCTGCCAGTAACACACCGACCGTCTTCATCCGCCACTCACTGGTGGAATGAACGCGCAGACATCCCCTGCTTGAATGACATCATCTTTTAAGGCATACTCTTCATTCACCGCCACATGGATCGTCTCTTTACCGAAACCCGGATACGTTTCTTCCGCCCAGTTCAGCAATTCTTCCACCGTCAAAGGCGCACGATCCAAAGACTCTTCACCTTTACCTGTCAACTCCCGTAGCCTCGCAAAGTAATGAACTGTAATCATTGTGATTCGCTCCCTTTCTCTGGATATTTCTTCTGTGCACCGATCCATTCTTCGCCATCTTCCCAGATTTCCTTCTTCCAAATTGGTACGACTTCTTTAATACGCTCGATTGCATATTCATTCGCTTCATACGCTTCTTTTCTGTGAGGTGACGATACCGCAATCACTACAGCAATGTCCGATATTTTCAACTCACCAATCCGATGCGCCATAGCGACCTCGACTCCCGGCCACTTCGCTTCCATCTCGGCACCGATTTCAGCAAGTTTCTTTTCCGCCATCGGTACGTAGGCTTCATACGCGAGATACAATGTGCGAACACCATGCGTCCACTCGCGTACATGTCCCGTGAATACCGTCACTGCACCCGCTGCCGGATGCAAGACCAGATCACTGTATTTCTGCACATCAATCGGTGTGTCTATGATTTCATAACGTTTCATTGTCTCGCCTCCACCCATTCTTGCAGCCAGTCGTCGAGCCGTGTGATGTCTTCGAACAACTCGGCTGTTTTCACCGTCCGAATAATTCCAGGCAACGACTCCAACTCTTGCCGTTCCTCTTCATTTCGGATGAGAACCACTTTTTCACCAGCTTCTTGTTTATATCCTTCTATTAATAAAACATCTGGCTCACTAGATGCGGCCAATGCCTTTAGTTGTTCAAATGAACGTTCTTTATTTTGTATCAATTGTATCATATCGCCGCCTGCCACAAGAGTAGAGACAGCTCCAAATTCTAAGAATTGCACCGTATCGGTATGCGCTGGCGGCAGTTCAGGCGCGCCGCCATGTCCATGATGTTTTAGCACGGCAACTTCGCAACCAAGACGTTTCAGCACGGTAATCCAATGCGAAACAAGCGTCGTTTTCCCACTGTTTTTGAAGCCGACAACATGTAGCGTCTTCACAGTTCCCAACGCTCCACACCTTGTTCCGTTCCTAGCAATAATACGTCCACTACCATCCCTTTTTCAAAGCCGCGCGTTCCGCTTGGCAAGACGATGATACAGTTCCCCCGCGCAATAGAAGACACGGCGCTAGATTTATTGAAACCTGCAGGCGTTGCAACGATGCCTTCATTTGTCATCGACCAGCTAGCACGAACGAAACGCATGAAAGGGTTCGCTTTCTTGAAGTCTTCACCCAGAACCGCTTGAATACGCGGCATATAAGGCGCTGTACAGCCCATCATCGAGTAAATGGCAGGACGCGCGAACAATTCAAATCCTGTGAAGCAAGCAGAAGGATTACCTGATAGACCGAATAATAATTTATCCCCTAAAACCGCCACCGTCGTCACACTGCCCGGGCGCATCGCCACTTTATTGAACAATACTTCCGCACCGAGACGTTCATAGATTACCGGCAGATAATCATAATCTCCGACCGACACACCGCCCGTCGTAATAAGTAAGTCTGTCTCTTGAAGTGCTTTCTCGACGATTTCAGTACATGCATCCAAATCGTCTTCCATCATGCCGTACGACGTATATGTAATCCCCATTCGCTTCAACTGCGCACGAATCATCGGCCCATTTGAATTGCGGATCTTCCCTGGCTCAAGTTCATCAGCGACATCTAGCAATTCAGTTCCTGTCGACAGCACCCCAGCAATCGGCCGTTTCGCGACACGCACTTCCGCATAGCCAAATGTCGCAAGCAGCGCAATTGTTCCTGGATGAATAACCGTTCCTGCTTCGATCAATACCTCACCTTGTTTGGCATCTTCTCCTTGACGCGAAATATTTTCGCCCGCTTCAAATGACTTTCGCAGCGTAAATCCATCGTCGTTTTCCATCGTTTGCTCCAGCATGACGACTGCGTCTGCCTGTTCCGGAATCAATGCGCCTGTCATAATACGGAACGATTCGCCTGACTCAATCGGACGATCCGCTACATGCCCTGCACCAATTTCCCCAATCACACGGAAGGCTTTTCTTGTATCACCCGAAGCACCCGTCGAATCTTCCGCACGGATCGCAAATCCATCATACGGCGAACGATCAAAAGGCGGCACATCATGCTTCGCTACGATCGGCTCTGCCAGCACTCGACCATATGTATCTTCTAACGGAAGAACTTCCGTCCGAAGCTTATGTACATGTTTCATCACACGCTCCACAGCTTCCGCCACTTGAATCGGTTTTCGAATTTCTACCACGCACATCTCCTACTTTCTTTTGTTATACTAACTAGTACAATGAAATGAAACGAAAGGGTGATCATCATGTCCGAACTTACACACTTCAATGAACAAGGTCGCGCCAAAATGGTCGACGTGTCCGAAAAAGAAACTACACTACGTACAGCGATCGCAACAACGTCCATCCTCGTCAACCAATCGATTCACGAGCAAATTACGCATGGCACAAATAAAAAAGGAGACGTCTTCGCCGTCGCGCAAGTCGCCGCCATTATGGCCGCGAAAAATACGTCCACTATCATTCCAATGTGCCATCCACTCCCTTTAACGGGTGTTGATGTCCGATTTGATTGGGAGATCGATGAAGAATCTTCCCATTATAACGTGCTCATCCAAGCCGAAGTCAAAACGAAAGGCGTAACCGGCGTCGAAATGGAAGCTTTGACTGCCGCTTCTGCCGCCGCATTGACAATTTACGATATGTGTAAAGCTGCCGGCAAAGATATGGTCATCGGACCGACGATGCTACAGCATAAATCAGGTGGAAAGAATGGAGATTATCAACGCGCGGACTAAATGTCGCGCGTTTTTTTAATTGGGTTTGGTGGGTGTAGTGCTGATTGGAGTGGCGTGGTGTGGCGCTCAATGAAGTGGCTTGAGCGCTCTATTGGACTGCGTAAGCGCTCATACTTTCATGCTATCCGCTCTATCAGGCCGCGTAAGCGCTCATACTATCACGCTAGGCGCTCTATCAGCACGCGTAAGCGCTCATACTCCCACGCCAACCGCTCAACACACGCAAACGCTCATACTCTCACGCTAACCGCTCTATCAGCACGCGTAGCCGCTCATACTTCCAACCTAACCGCTCTATCAACACACGCAAACGCTCATTCCCCCACGCCAACCGCTCTATCAACACACGCAGCCGCTCATACTCTCACTCCAAATGCTTCCCCAACTCATGCACAATATGCGGCAACTCCGGCACGATCAGCTTATCCATTGCCAGCGTCACTGCCTTCGAAGAGCCCGGCAATAAAAACACGGCCTGTAAGCCAACTCCGCCAGCCGCCGCGCGACTGAGCAATGCTTTCGATCCCACGTCTTCGGTATAACTCAAAAAGCGAAACAGTTCGCCAAAACCGTCTAACGGCTTCGTGAAATAAGGTGACACGGTTTCCACTGTAATATCCCGTGCGCCAATCCCCGTTCCGCCTGTGAAAATCATTGCCTGAATGGATGAATCGGACGACCAAGCGGACAATTGCTCTACAATGTGTGCCGCTTCATCCGAGCAAATTTTATACGCCTTCACAGTATGGCCAGCTTCAACCAGCTTGTCGCAAATCACCTTGCCGCTCTTGTCGTCCGCTTTCGTCCGCGTATCACTGATGGTCAGCACAGCGACCGCAATCGATTTGTCTCGCGCTTTCTTTGGTAAATGAGCTTCTTCCATTTGCTATTCCTCCTAGCCGAATAATGAATGATAGATTTTTCGTCCTTCTCGCATATCTTTCAGTCCATGAATTAATAGTCTGCCGTTGCCGAATAAAATACAGCGATAGCCTTCCGCTTGAAACTCTACGAAAAACGGCGTTTCCCGGTACTTCGACCCTAGTTGTTGCGCGACTTTCACACCGTCTGTCACCGTCAATTTACGTCCTGCATCCGGTATGATTTGCACAGTATCGCGTCCGCATAGCACGGCGTATTGCGTTCCCGCTGCTTGATGCAACGCAGGGTACGTCGGATGTTCACCACATGTTTCGCATTGCGGGTTCTTCATCCGACTAATTCCTGCTTCCACTGATGTATTATTCCACACATCAAAATGCAGAAGTTTTGTGCGCATGGCCTCTTCATTCCCTGTTAGCCATTTCATCGCTTCCGCACTTTGATGTGCAGCCGAAATCTGTACAGCGGGCGCAATTACCCCTACTGTATCACATGTTTCATTGACTGCCGGCATGACCGGTAGTAGACAGCGGAAACACGGGGTCTTGCTTGGAATGAAAGGAAAGACGCTGCCTGAACTGCTCACGACTGCGCCGTAGACCCAAGGGATATTCAGTTTCCATGCGACGTCATTGATTAGCAAACGCGTTTCAAAATTATCAGTTGCATCGAGTAGGATATCCGCGCCGACCGCCATTTCTTCGAGCAACGGTCCGTCGATATGATCGAGCACAGTTGTAATGTCCACGTCTTCACGAATAGCATGCAAGCGGCGCGCTGCTGCCACCACTTTTGGCACACTATTTTTCGCATCTGCTTCGACAAATAATTGTTGCCTCTGCAAATTGGATGCTTCAACATAATCGCGGTCTGCGAGCGTTATTTTGCCGATTCCCGCGCGTACGAGCGTTTCGGAAATCGAAGAACCGAGTGCGCCACAGCCTATAATTACCGCATGTGCGTTTGATAGTTGCCGCTGTCCCGACGTGCCAATAGGTTGAAATAATGTTTGCCTTGAATAACGATTCTCCACTGGATCTACTTCCTTTCATTAAACCACAAGCGAGGCAATCGGTTAAGACCGATTGCCTACGTTTACGTCTGGACTAATATCACTGAATGAACCAACATAGCGAACGACATCGCCTGTTCCATCTTTTACTGAACTGATGGAAAGGAACTCCAGATACTCTTCGCCGTTCTTTTTCTTATTCCAAATTTCACCTTGCCATTCGCCTTGTTCATTAATAGTGCGCCACATATCATTGTAGTAATCTCGGGCATGTCTGCCTGAACTTAAGATGTTCGGACTCTTACCGAGTACTTCCTCTTCACTATAACCTGTTAGTTTCGTAAATGCCGGATTGACCGAAACAATTAGCCCCTTTGAATTGGTCACGAGAATACCTTGCCCAGTCGAATCAAATACTTCTTTAGACAAGCTCGTACGATCCATATAGTAGAGCCAGAAAGCCAACACAAGACTGGCTAATGATACTTGTGAAAACGCCATGAAGCCAATTGAATAAGAACCTGTCATGGAGAAGATCGTTGCGAGTAATAATGGAGGGAAAAATCCACCAAGACCACCCATCATCGATACAATACCGTTCACTGTACCTGCTTGCTTACTGAAATACATCGGTACTAGTTTAAAAATAACACCATTTCCGAGTCCCGCAGCTGCTGCAATCATAATACTGCCGACTGTGTACAGTTCGATACCCGGTGAAAATGCCAGGACGATAGACGAAATTGTCAAACCTGCGAAACAACCCATTAATAAGAATAACGGCTGGAATTTATCGCCTAACCAACCACCGACTGGACGCAATAACGTCGCGACGATGATGAAGCCGGCTGTACGAAGTCCTGCGTCGACCTTTTCTAGTTCAAAGTAATTGACGAGAAAACTCGGCAAGAACACGGTAAACGCAACGAATGATCCGAATGTGATGAAATAAAACAACGAGAAGAACCAAAGTTTCTCATTCTTATAAACGCCTTTAATTTGCTCGACAATGGGTGCTTTCACTTTTACTTCTTTACGGTCACCGAAGAAGAAGTTCATTGCGATGAACGCAAGCAGTAAAATTAAGTACATTTTGACAGTCAACGACCAACCAAACTTCATAGCGAGTACGGGTGCTGCAAACGTCGTGATTGCTGTCCCGATGTTCCCCATTCCGTAAATACCATTGACCAGTCCGTGCTTTTCTTTAGGATAATACTTCGGTAGCGACGTAACACCAACAGAGAAAATCGCGCCCCCTATCCCAAGTAACGTACCGCCAATCAAAAGCCCTGTCACTGTTGATGTTTCGCTTATGTAGTAGACAGGAAATAGCAATACGATGAAACTGATGAAAAACATCATACGTGCGCCATAAACATTGGCGTAGTAGCCGAGTGGAATTCGCAAAATTGAACCGAGTACTACAGGGATTGCTGTGATGATGGCCACACGCTCTGGTGGAATGTTGATATCTTCGCTAATAAATGGTAGCAAGGAAGAAATCAGTACCCACACCATGAAGCCGACAACTAGATTTGCCGTTTGTAGAGGCAACTGAATCTTTTGTGTCATAGGAATCCATCCAATCTGAAATTAGTAGCAATGCTAACCCATTTCTTTCATTGTTTGTTAATCCGGTAGAATTGACGTGTATAATTGGTCGAATAATTCATCTTGCTCTTTGGCAAGTAAGACCGATAGAACCATTGGAAAAATGACGTTTTCTTCTTTTACAAAGTGAATCATGATCACTTCAAACGCCTCGCCTGCGTCTTTTACGACGTCTTGCATCATAGCGAGTGTAAATTCCGATAGATCCCCTCTTGTGTGATGAAGGAAATGTCCGATAAACGCATCGATCTCGTCGTGTTCTTCTTGCACAGCTTGAACCGGTCCTTGATCACTGCCCACATATTTCGCGAGCATTGGAAACAGGAATGCTTCTTCCTTTTCCGTATGATTCTTTAGCGGATCAATGAATTCGACGACTAGCACGCGCAATCGCTTGAGCGCTTCGAGGCCTTCGTCACGCGTGAATCTATCATTCTCAAAATCCAGTACGATCGCATGCCACTGCTCCATTAAAGATGTCAGGAAACGATGTTCATTTTCGAGCACGCGTAATGCAGGTAGCGTATGCGTAAGTCCTGTATTGACCAACATCCTTCACCCCTTCATTTAGAAATTTAAAAATTTCTTGCGCAGCGCGTATTCGACGAGTTCCGGACGACTCTTCAATTGCAACTTGTCCATCATTTTCGCTTTATGCGCTTCTACAGTCTTGACGGAAATATAAAGCATTTCTGCAATTTCCTTATTACCGTAACCTTTAGCAACAAGCGGCAGAATCTCGATTTCGCGTTTAGATAAAATCTTGAACGGATCATCTTCATCTGCCTCTTTCGTTCCTTTCTTCACAAACTCCCTGACAAGCGACGTAGCCATGGACGGGTGAACATACGTCCCGCCGTCGTATACTTCACGAATGGCGTGTAGCAATTCTTCATCAGGAGCATTTTTCAAAATATAACCCGCTGCACCGTTTTTTAGTACATGAAACATATACTCCTCGTCATCGTACATCGTTAAAATGACGATTTTTGTTTCTGGGAAATCTTCATGAATTTTGCCTGTCGTAATCAATCCACTTTGGCCAGGAGGCATGCTAAGATCCAGTAAAATAATATCCGGTCTGTGCTTCGCAACTAGTTCATACGCTTCCAATCCATCTGCCGCTGTTGCTACGACTTCCATATCGTCTTGGAAATTCAATATATGCATGAATCCTGTGCGGACGACTGCATGATCATCAGCTATTATGATTTTCACTTGTTGCTCTCTCCTTCTTCAGTGGAATAGTTGCTTGGACTGTCGTGCCTTCTTGCCGACTAGAATTGATCGTCAAATTACCATCTACTAGTTCCACTCGTTCTTTCATACCATAGAGACCGAGGCCCGTGCCTTGCGGTGTGAAGTCATTGACATCAAAGCCAACACCTTCATCAAATACTTCTATTTGCAGCTGGCCATCTGCTTCGCTCAATGTTAAAAAGACATCTTCTACTTGGGCATATTTCATGGAGTTGAGAATTGCTTCCTGGCCAATACGATACGCAACCGTTTCAATTGCGCCTTCATAACGACGTTCCCTCAAATCGGATTCGAAATGAACATACAGTCCGTAATTCTTTTCAAGATTCTTGATGTGCGTTCGGAAAGCAGCTTCTAATCCGAAATCATCGAGTACAGCCGGTCGCAGTTCGACAGATAGATGACGGATCTCATCAAGTAAGCGCATCAACGAACCTTCAGTTTGACGCAACTTCTCAAGCGCCTTATCGTTCATACCCATATATTTCAATACGCGCAGATCGACGAGTGAACTGAGCATCTCCTGCGCTACACTGTCATGCAACTCGCGTGAAATTCTTTTGCGTTCATTTTCCTGCGCCAAAATGACTTGTTGCATGCGCAATTTTTGGTGGAGAATTTCGGACGTCTCGGTTTGCCGTGTTAAATTACGCAACATCAACATGGACACGTGGTTGTCTTTATCCAACACCTGATACGTTGCGCTGTATGGTTGCAAGCCAAGATCTTTCGTCTCCAAATAGAGTTGGAATGAAGATAAGGTTTGTTGTGGTTTCTCCATGAAACACGAGACACACGTCATCTGTTCGTCTTCACTCGTGAAGCCGCGGCATGTGAGACACATCGCGTCAGCCTCGCCTTGCAGCATCTTTTCATAGAGAGCGGGTTCTATAATTTCTTTCGCCGCTTCATTCATCGATAGAATCTCGCCGTTCGCGCCGAAAAAGAACATCGCTTCTGTCGTACGATCATATAGTTTGTGCAGCATAGTGGTTAGTTGGTCATTGTCCAATAAAGTCATCTTTCAATCGCTCCTTCATGTGAAACGGTCCGAATTGAGGTCCTACCGCATGCTTGAATTGCTCAAACTTGTCAGCCGTTAACCGGTCCGCTTCACGATAGCCAATCAAAAGCACGCCTTGCACATGATCATCAAGGAATAATGGTATCGCACCAAAACTTCTCAGCTTTTCAAATACGACAATTGGATAGTTATAGAGATCTCCATCCATCACACTTACGTCTACGTTCTCGATATTCATTGGCTTTCCTGTCTTGAAAACAATTCCTGCCACACCTTTTCCTGATTGAAGGACGATTCTACGATAGCGTAAACTTATATTCCCCGTTACATATCGCCATCTAAAGTCGTGATGATATTTCTTCAAATCCACTAACGCTAAGCCAATGAAATCCGCATGAAGCGTTTCTTTCAAATTGTCGATCGCCAGTTGGAAATTACTATTTGCTTGTCCCGTCATAGCTTAATCTCCTATTATTCATCATTCGCTTACCGAGGTGATTGTTTGGTGGGCTGATGTTTTCTATATAGGATATAACTTCTACCTACATAATTCAATGGCACACTCCAGACGTGAACGAGTCGCGTAAATGGCCACATTGCAAAAATCAGGAAGCCAGTTACAACATGAAGCTTGAACGCAATTGGAACAGATGCCATATAGGCAGCTTCTGGCTGGAAAAGTAGCAAGGATCTGAACCAGACCGAAATCGTATCACGGTAATCAAATCCTGGCGTCATCGTGTTCGTGATCAATGAGCTGTATACCCCAATGAACACGATAAACAGCAAAAAGGTATTGACGATTAAATCCGATCTCGAAGATAACTTGCGAACATTTTTCTTTGTGAAGCGACGTGACGTCAGAATAATCATTCCGGCTAGCGTCATCACACCAAAGAATCCGCCACCCCACACGGCGCCGATGTGGTACATGTGATCGCTAATACCCATTGCCCGCGTCCACTCTTTCGGAATTCCAAGTCCCGCCACATGACCTAAAATCACAGGAAAGATTCCGATGTGGAACAACAAACTCCCAATCATCAATTGCTTCTTTTCAATAAATTCACTCGACTTCGCGGTCCAGCCGAATTGATCGCTCTTATAGCGGAAAATATGTCCTACAATAAATACTGCGATACAGATGTAAGGAAAAATGACCCATAGAAATTGACTAGTCATTAGCGGAAACCTCCCGTTGAATACATGATTTACATGTTTCACGCAGTGCACGGATCAAATGTAGCCACGGACTTTCATACTTTTCAAGTGCTTTCATTAGAAAGTACGAACCGTCCTCGATGACTGCGAGCAACATCGAAAAGCTCTGTTGCGCTCGCGGATCTCCCTTCCATTCAGCTGCATAAATAAATTCACACATTAACGGAAGCAAGTCAGATAGTTCTTCATCCGGCATTTCGAGCCCGAACATTTCGTATAACACTTTTAACTGTGCTAGCGTCTGACCACGCTCCTTCGAGTCCGCAAACTTCACATAGGTCATGAACAGCGTAGCGTCTTTTTGGAAATCGAATGTGTAGGTGTACATCTCTTGTATTTCATCCAAACTGTACGTTTGCATCGTTTGCCAATACAGCTGCAGGTCTTCATAACCTGCAGCATCTTCTGTTACATACTCATTCCACATATCTGGATGGAATGTCAGCTTTTCCGGGTAGTTCAGTTGATGGGAGAAAAAGCCGAAGATATGCTTCTTCTCATATAAGAGATCAAGATTAATCACGCCAGATCCCCCCATAGAAATTCTCTTCGTAGATTTGCTTGCCCGTTTTCACTGGTGCTGCTCCCGGTGTTACAGGTCCGCACCCGTCACACCCTCCGTCTGACCCCATTACGGAGAATGAGGAATACGGATTTTGGGCAGGTGCTTGTTCGCCGTATGTGCCCATGCCGTCATAACCTGCTGAACCTTGTGAGCGGTAGACGTTCATCTGACTTTCCTTATGAGATGTGGGGATCACGAAACGATCTTCGTATTTGGCAATAGCAAGCAAGCGATACATCTGCTTCGTCTGTTTGGCAGTCAATCCGACACGCTCTAGTTTGGATTCGTCGAAGTCCTTGCCTGAAGAAACCGCACGCATATACGAACGCATCATAGCCATACGCTGCAAGCCTCCTTTAACGATATCCACATCTCCAGCCGTTAGCATATTCGCCAAATACTGAAGCGGAATTCGCATTTCTTCAATAGCTGGGAAAATCATGTCCGGATTTTTGATGGAATCTTTCCCTTCAAAGTAGTTCATGATCGGGCTAAGCGGCGGAACGTACCATACCATTGGCAATGTCCGGTATTCCGGGTGCAATGGGAAGGCCAGTTTATACTCAATCGCTAACTTATACACCGGTGAATTTTGTGCGGCTTCGATCCAGTCTTCAGAAATACCGTCTTTGATTGCTTGTTCGATAATTTCCGGATCATGTGGATCTAGGAACAAATCACATTGTGCTTGGTACAAGTCTTTCGGATCCGGTGTAGATGCGGCTTCTTGCACGCGGTCTGCATCGTAAAGCAAGACACCTAGGTAGCGGATTCGACCTGTGCATGTCTCGGAACAAACTGTCGGCAAACCGGATTCCACGCGCGGAAAACAGAATGTACATTTTTCCGCTTTATTCGTTTTCCAGTTGAAGTACACTTTCTTGTACGGACAACCCGTCATGCAGTAACGCCATCCGCGACATGCTTCTTGGTCGACAAGAACGATTCCATCTTCGTCACGCTTGTACATTGCGCCTGACGGACAAGAGGCTACACAACTCGGGTTCAAACAGTGTTCACATAGTCGTGGCAAGTACATCATGAACGCTTGCTCAAAGTTGAATTTTATTTCTTCTTCGATTTTCTCAATATTTGGATCAGTCGGTCCTGTAATATGTGCACCAGCTAACTGATCTTCCCAGTTCGGACCCCACTCTGGATCCATGTATTCGCCTGTGACTACAGACTTTGCACGTGCAACCGGTGTATGTTCTCGATCCGGTGCGGACGTCAGTTTTTCATAGTCGTACGTCCATGGCTCATAGTAATCTTTCATTTCAGGCATATCCGGATTATAAAAGATTTTACCCAGTGCGACTTTCGACAGTTTAGAACCAGATTTCAATTCCAACTTACCCTTTCGCAACTGCCAGCCACCCTTGTAAAGTTCCTGGTCTTCCCAGCGTTTCGGGTAACCAATCCCCGGTTTCGTTTCTACGTTATTGAACCACATATACTCGGCACCTTCGCGGTTCGTCCATGTCGTTTTACACGTCACACTACACGTATGACACCCAATACACTTGTCTAAGTTCATTACCATTGCAACTTGCGCTTTAATTTTCAAGCCAGTTGACCTCCTTCATCTTACGGACTGCGACGTAGACATCACGTTGATTACCGATCGGTCCGTAGTAGTTGAATCCATAACTGAGTTGGGCATAGCCACCCACCATTTGAGTCGGCTTCATGTGAATTCGCGTTGGCGCATTATGGCTTCCTCCGCGTTGCTCGGTGATTTCCGAACCTGGCATCTGAATATGCTTATCCTGTGCGTGGTACATAAACATCGTACCTTTAGGCATTCTGTGACTGACAACGGCACGTGCATTGACGACACCGTTTCGGTTATACACTTCGAGCCAAGCATTGTCGTCGATTCCGTGCTCTTCTGCATCGAGATTCGATAACCATACAGTCGGACCACCACGGAACAACGTCAGCATATGCTGATTGTCCTGGTATGTCGAGTGAATATTCCATTTGCCGTGGGGCGTTAAATAACGAAGAACGAGTGCATCTTGTCCGCCTTTAACTTCTGCATCGCGGTCCGCAAAGACGAATGGCGGAAGCGTTGGTTTATAGACCGGCAATGCTTCGCCGAACCCAAGGAATAATTCGTGATCGACGTAGAAATGCTGCCTGCCCGTCAATGTTCGGAATGGTACGAGACGTTCGATATTCGTCGTGAATGGCGAGTAGCGTCTACCGAGTTTATTCGAACCACTGAAGACCGGTGTTGGAATGACTTCACGCGGCTGCGCGGTAATACCTGCAAATGTGAATCGCTCGGCTGCGCGGTCTGCCGAAATATCTTTCAATTCCACGCCCGTGTCGTGTTCTGCTGCTTCAAATGCACGTTGTGACACGCGGCCGTTTGTTGCGGAAGACAATGTTAACATCGCTTCTGCTGCATGTTTCGCTGTATACAATTTAGGCAAGCCGTCTTTCACGGTATCATCATCATAAATACCGTTGATCCCTTTCATCATTTCATATTCATCCGCTACTGAGAAACTGACACCGTGTGCGCCCGTTTTCCCTGTGGATAATAAAGGCCCGAGCGTAATGTATTTATCATAGATCTTCGTAAAGTCACGCTCTACGATTGTCATACCCGGCATCGTTTTGCCCGGAATGGCTTCGATTTCACCTTTACTCCAGTCATGCACCTCGCCCATCGGCTGAGCAATTTCCTGAACCGAGTCATGCGCTAACGGAGATGTGACTAAGTCTTTATAGACGCCTGGCAAATGCGTTTCCGCCAGTGTCGAGAACGTTTTTGCGATTTCGCGATAAATGTCCCAGTCTGATTTGGATTCCCATAATGGGTTAACTGCCGGATTAAATGGATGGACAAATGGATGCATATCGGTTGAAGATAAATCCACTTTTTCATACCATGTCGCAGCTGGGAGCACGAGATCTGCATAAAGTGGCGTCGCGGTCATACGGAAATCGAGCGCTACTAATAGATCGAGCTTGCCTTCTACATCATCGCGCCAGACCATTTCTTTCGGTTTCATCTCTTCGTTCGGTGTCGCAAGCAAGCCGTCTGAAGCACCGAGTAAGTGCCGCATGAAGTACTCTTGTCCTTTTGCAGAACTGGAGATCAAATTCGAACGCCAAACAAATAATGAACGCGGGAAATTTTCCGGTGCTCCTGGATCTTCTGCTGCGAATTGTAATTCACCGGATTTCAATTGATCCACGACATGCGAAACGACTTCTTTTGTATCCGTCTTCCCAAGCTTCGCCGCTTCTTCCACGAGCAATAAACTATTTTTATTGAACTGAGGATAAGATGGCAACCAGCCGAGTCGCGCCGCGAGTACGTTATAGTCTGCCGGATGCTGGTATCTCGCTTCTCCACCAAGTGGCGACATAAGTGTATCTGTCCCCGCTTCTTCGTACTTCCATTGGTCCGTCGCAAAGTAGAAGAATGATGTGGCGTTTTGCAGACGTGGTGGACCTTGCCAGTCTTTTGCGAAGGCAATCGTGCTCCATCCTTCGATTGGACGACATTTCTCTTGTCCTACGTAATGCGCCCAACCTCCGCCGTTCACTCCTTGGGAAGCCGTCAACGTAACGAGGTTGAGAATCGCACGGTAGATCGTATCACTGTTGAACCAGTGATTGATTCCTGCGCCCATAATAATCATTGAACGTCCGCCTGTGTCGATGGCGTTTTGTGCAAACTCCATGGCGATTTGCGTAACGAGTTCCGGTTTGACGTTCGTGATGGCTTCTTGCCAAGCCGGTGTATAGATAGAAGTCACATCGTCATAACCTGTCGCCTCTTGCTCACTGCCGATCCGGTTGACACCGTACTGACTCAGCATGACATCGTACGTTGTCGCAACTAAACGCTCTGTGCCGTCTGCAAATTGTACTTTCATCGCGGGGATCGGGCGCTTGAATGTGCCATTTCCTCGGTTATCGAAGTAAGGGAAATGAATTTCTTGCCATTGCTCTGCTTGCTTTTCAATAGATAATGCAGGCTCAACGCGTGTGCCATCTGCGTTTTCTAGTTGCAGATTCCACTTGACTTCTTCTTCCCAGCGCTGCCCCATCGTGCCGTTTGGAACTATGATTTCATCTTTCGCTTCATCAAATAGTACGGGTTTCCATTCGGCGTGTGCCGACTGCTGTCCAAGATCGCTTGCACGCAAGAAACGTCCGGCTTTATATGAATCTTCATGCGGATCCAGCAGAATCAAGAATGGCATGTCCGTGTATTGTTTTGCGTAGTTTATAAATGTCGGTTCTTTGCGTTTCTGATAGAATTCATCCAAAATAACGTGCGTCATAGCTTGAGCAACTGCCGCGTCCGTTCCAGGGTTCGCTCCAATCCAGTCGTCGGCATGCACTACGCTTTCCGCATAATCCGGTGCAACCGAGACAACTTTCGTCCCTTTATAGCGAACTTCCGTCATGAAGTGCGCGTCTGGCGTCCGTGTAAGCGGAACATTAGAGCCCCACATAATGATATAGCCTGCGTTGAACCAGTCACTCGATTCCGGAACGTCCGTCTGCTCACCCCAGATTTGCGGAGAGGATGGCGGTAGATCTGCATACCAGTCGTAGAAACTGAGCATTTCGCCACCGAGCAATGAAATGAAGCGCGCGCCCGATGCATAACTGACCATCGACATCGCAGGAATCGGTGTGAATCCTGCCACGCGATCCGGACCGTATTTTTGTACCGTATAGATGAGTTGTGCCGCAATCAGCATCGTCGCATCACGCCAATGAATCCGAACGTGACCGCCTTTACCGCGGGCTTTTTTGTATTCATTGGATTTCTCAGGATCTTCAACAATCGCTGTCCATGCTTTTACAGGATCTTTCGTTTCCTCCAACGCTTCGTTCCACATGCGCCACAGTTTGCCGCGTATATACGGATACTTCACGCGCAATGGGCTGTATTCATACCAAGAAAATGATGCGCCACGTGGACAACCACGCGGTTCGAATTCAGGCATATCCGGACCACAGGAAGGATAATCGATTTGCTGATTTTCCCATGTGATGATGCCGTTCTTGACAAAAACTTTCCAACTACAAGAGCCTGTACAGTTTACACCATGCGTCGTACGGACCACTTTGTCATGCGACCAGCGTTGACGGTACATGTTTTCCCAATCACGATTTTTCTCTTCTAGCACTGACCAACTTCCAGAATAACTCTCAACGGGTTTAAAATAATTCAATCCGAATCTCTTTTTCATCGAACATTTCCACTCCTTCTCAGAATGTAGCAGTAAATGAATCAGACTTATTACTCTTCTACCCTCAAATAGACTAAGTAGTCTGAATTTAAACTAAGGGAATTCCCTATTAATTACTGTGTATTGCAGGACTTTTCGACTAACTCTCATAAAATATCTATATACTATACAAGTATAGGTGTTTTCTTAGTAATTCCTATGGGGGAATTCCCTATTCTCATTTCACAGATCCCTTGTCTTAATTTCTGTGTAGGGAAAACATTCTATGACGGCTAATGTATTTAATCTGTAGTTTTCATAATTTTAAGTTTTTTCTTGAATGAGTGGAAAAATTAGTATAGTTCTCATAATATTAAGTTGATTTTATTTATATAAATGATAGAATTATATACAAAATGAAAGGTAAGGTGGATGATACCGTGGCAAACGAATTAAATAAGGTACTTCGTTGTGAAGCACTGAAAGACAAAATTGTTACAGCAGAAGAAGCAGCGTCTTGGATCGAGGATGGAATGTCTCTAGGTCTGAGCGGATTTACTTTGTCCGGAGACGCGAAAGCCGTACCATTGGCATTAGCAGAACGAGGAAAAACTGAGGACTTTAAAGTAAACGTTTTCACTGGCGCTTCTATGGGCCCGAACGTTGATGAATTGATGGCCAATGCAGATATAATCAATCTACGTGTACCTTATCAAGGCAACCCGGCAATGCGAGGCAAAATCAACTCAGGTGACTCATTCTACATCGACCAGCACCTTTCCCATACATCTGAATGGATTCGCCAAGGCGTAATTGGACCCGTTGACTATGCAATCATCGAGGCAGCAGCTATTACAGAAGACGGTTCAATTATTCCGACCGGTTCTGTTGGTAACTCTCCCATTTTCGTTCAAGAAGCGAAGCATGTCATCATCGAATTGAACGTCAACGCGCCTATGGAGTTTGAAGGCTTACATGACATCTACATCCCAGATGCTCAAAACCAACGTAAAGAAATCCCTGTCTACAGCGCTACAGATAAAATCGGTACTCCTGGAATCAAAGTAGACCCTGAAAAAGTTGTCGGAATCGTACTTACAGAGAAAGGTGATATCCCTTCCCCGATCGTTCCTCCAGACGAAGAGACACAAGAGATCGCAAACAACTTGTTGAACTTCTTCCGTGACGAGATCAAATTGGGCCGTATGGATGAAACGCTAATGCCTCTTCAATCAGGTGTTGGTTCAGTTGCGAACGCAGTACTTGACGGTATGAGAACTTCCGAGTTTAAAGATATCGAAGTATATTCTGAAGTACTTCAAGACGCAATCTTCGACTTGATCGATGACGGCGTAGTGAAATTTGCTTCTGCTACTTCATTGACTCTATCTAAGAAACGTTTGGACAGCTTCAAAGACGATATCGCTAAATACCGCGATAAGCTTGTATTCCGTCCACAAGAAATCTCAAACCACCCGGAAGTAATCCGTCGTTTGGGTATCATTTCATTCAACACAGCGCTTGAGCTAGACATCTACGGAAACGTGAACTCTACACATGTTAGCGGTACACGTATGATGAACGGTATCGGTGGATCTGGTGACTTCGCTCGTAACGCACGCATCGCGATTTTCGTTACAAAGTCTTACGCAAAAGGCGGAGACGTGTCATCTATCGTACCTTTCTCTTCTCACGTGGACCACACAGAGCACGACGTAGACGTAATTGTTACGGAACAAGGCTACGCGGATCTTCGCGGCTTGGCTCCAAGACAAAAAGCGGAGTTGTTGATCGAGAACTGTGCTCACCCTGATTTCAAGGAAGAGCTTCGCGATTACTACAACAGAGCATGCGAACAAGTGGGCGGACAAACTCCACACATCTTGGAAGAGGCTCTATCTTGGCACGTGAATCTTGCGAAGAACAAGACTATGCACAAGGTTGCAGAAGCTCAGAAGTAATTTTATAGGAATGACATGACCAAGCGGACTTCGATCTGCTTGGTTTTTTTGTGTTTTTTTGTGTTTCTTGTGTTCCTTGCTTGGAGAGGCTGGGGTGTGTGGATGGCTATGTTGATTGAGGTGTTAGGTGGGTGCTTTCTGGCGGGGATTGAGCGGTTTTGTGGGGGGATTGAGCGGATGCCAGAGTTCATTGAGCGGTTAAATGGATGGTTAGAGCGCTTTTGGGGATTTATTGAGCGGTTGGGCAGATGTATGAGCGGTTAACGCGGAAGTATGAGCGCTTGGCCAGATGTCCGAGCGGCTCCCGTCCGAAGATTGATAGAGCTGATCGCCAGGATGGACATTGAGCGGTTAACTAGGAGGATTGAGCGCTTTTAGGGATTCATTGAGCGATTGTGAAGATGTATGAGCGGATAACGTGGAAGTATGAGCGCTTGGCCAGATGTCCGAGCGACTCCACTTAAACAAAACCACACATTAGTTGATCGTAAACGAAGAGCGTCGATCAACAGCCCCCCTTCCCACACATAAAAAAAAAGAGGAACCCATCATGGATTCCCCTCCCTTACTTATTACAAGTCATCAAAGCCATTCAAATCGCTAGTCTTCACATACTGACGGCTCGTTTGTTCGAAGAAGTCTGTCTTCGTGTCGTCGAAGTTATCGACGTAGGCGCGGATCCACTTCATTGGATTATCGGTGAATTCTGGATAGATTTCGCTCAGTCCGAGCATGCGCAACATTTTGTTCGCGCGATACTTGACGTAGCCTTCCATCTCATCCAGCTCCAGTCCATCGATTCCTGCTAATACATAGCGACTCCAAATGACTTCTTGCTCGACGGAGTGGCGGAATTGGTCATAGATCCATTCCGTGAACTCGTCTGTGTTGTACTCTGGGTTTTCAGCCAACGCTGCACGGAAGATGTCGCTGATTGCTTTACCATGCTGCAGTTCGTCGCGGTTGATGTATGAGATCATCGTGGATGTACCAACCATTTTCTGATGGCGCGCTAAGTTATAGAAAAATGCGAAGCCGCTGTAGAAGAATAAACCTTCTAATAATGTCGTGTACACCATTGCTTTTAGAACCGTTTCGATTGTTGGGTTTTCCGCAAACTCATTGTAAACGTCTACGATTCGTTCATTTCGCTTCATTAGTACTTCGTCTGTACGGCCCATTTCGAAGGCTTCCATTTGCTTGTCCAAGTTCGTGACAGATGAAAGTACGTATGCGTAGCTGTGATTATGTTCGCTTTCCTGGTCTGCAATTGTCGCCATAATTGACTTGACGGAAGGATCCGTTGTAAAGTCTGCGATTTTCATTGCGATGACCGTTTGTGGACCATCGAGTGTAGCCAGTAAGCCAATAATCTTTAGGAATGCGGATTGCTCTTCTTTTGTCAGGCTTGCGAATTGCTTGACGTCTTGTGTCATATCAACTTCATTCGCCGTCCAGAAAAGAGAACGGATTCGCTGACGCAATGTATAGAAATGAGGGTGCGCGATGTCGTTCCAATTCAGGATGCCGCTTGCTTCCCCACCGAAAATAGCTGTTGCCTTATTCGGGTTTGCAGGATTCAGTACTTTTACTCTTGTAAGTGTCGCCAATGTTCGAGCACTCCTTTCGTCCAATTCGTAACGCTTTGTTCTTGCATGCCGCGTGGGCTTTGCTCAATCTTCAATGGTTCAAAAGGGGAATGATAGAATTTCGCGAGCTTGTCTGCTGCCTTGCAAAATAGATCATCGCCGCCAAACTGTGTATCCCCTGTGCCAAAAACGTAGACGAGATCGGGTTTATAGCCGACGTCCGCCACGAAATCTTTGACTTCATCCGGCGTTGCCCCTTTTTCCCATGTGAATGAACCGATGCACAACGCGTCGTATTCTTTAACGTTCGGGATGACACCGATGCCGATACGATAAGTATCGACTTCGACGCCTTCACTTTGTAGACTTTCCGTAATCAATTCCGCTACTTCCTGCGTGTTGCCACTCCAGGATGCATAGGCGATTAAGAATGACACCACTCGCACTCCTCAATCTCAGCTGCGGTTGAACGCATATAGTACGTTGTTTTCATTCCTGACTTCCATGCCTGCAAGTGCAAGTCCAAAATAACGGATGCGCGGATGGAGTTTGGTACATAGATGTTGAATGAAATCGACTGATCGATGTGCTGCTGACGAGCGGCGTTTTGCTTAATAGACCAGCGCTGATCCACGATGTAAGCGGAACGACGGTAGATGTCATACGTGTTGTGGTTCAAATCCGGTGCGATGACCGGTAATTTATAGTCTTTCTTCTCTTCATGGTAGAACGGCTTGAACACTGGGTCGATTGACGCTGTGGAGCCTGCGATAACCGATGTCGAACTGTTCGGTGCGACTGCCATCAAGTAGCCGTTACGCATACCGTTCATTGCCACATCCATGCGCAGTTCACGCCATTTATTTGAATCGTATTCGCGTTGCTCGAAGTATTCGCCTGTTTGCCAGTCCGATCCATCAAATAATGGATACGCGCCTTTTTCTTTTGATAATTCCATCGAGGCTTTAATTGTTAAATACGCAATGTTTTCATATAGCTCGTCTGCGAAATCCACTGCTTCGTCCGATTCCCACTGAATGTTTTTCAATGCGAGTAAATGGTGCCAGCCGAATGTGCCGAGTCCAATTCCACGGTAGCGTGCATTTGTGCGTTGCGCTTGTACAACTGGGATTTGGTTCTGATCGATGACGTTGTCGAGCATACGTACTTGAATTTTGATTAAACGGTCTAGCGCGTCTGCTGTAACAGCTTTTCCAAGGTTAATCGATGACAGATTACATACAACGAAATCGCCTGGCTTCGTGCGTGTGACGACCATATCGTCTTCAAGCGTGACCGATTCATGTGTACTTGCTGACATATTTTGCAGTATTTCTGAACACAAATTACTAGAATAAATCATACCTTCATGTTTATTTGGATTCATACGATTTACTTCGTCGCGGTAGAACATGAATGGTGTTCCTGTCTCGAGCTGGCTACGTAGGATCCGTTTCATGATTTCAATCGCTGAAACCGTCTCTCTTGATAAATCTTCATTGCGGACACATTCTTCATACTTCTCGCGGAATGTTCCTTGGCCTTTTGTTTCATCATAGAAATCTTCCAATGAATAGCCCATTTTCGTGCGGACTTCATGTGGATCGAATAAATGCCAGTCTTCCCGGGACTCGACTTTCTCCATGAACAAGTCCGGCAAGCAAACGCCTGTGAAAATGTCATGTGCACGCAAACGGTCATCACCGTTATTGAGCTTGAGGTCGAGGAATGTGAAGATATCTCGATGCCATACGTCGAGATACACCGCGACGGCACCTTGACGTTGACCGAGTTGATCGACGCTGACTGCTGTGTTGTTCAGCTGTTTGATCCATGGAAGAACACCGCTTGATGCGCCTTCAAATCCACGAATCGATGCACCGCGAGAACGAACTTTCCCCATATAGACACCGATACCGCCACCGAATTTCGACAAGTTCGCGATATCCGTGTTGCTGTTATAGATCCCTTGTAATGAATCATCCACTGTATCGATAAAGCAACTCGATAGCTGACCGTGCATCTTGCCTGCGTTCGATAATGTAGGTGTCGCAACCGTCATGTACAAATTGCTCATTGCCCAGTACGCTTCGCCAACTTTATGAATGCGGTCTACTGTTTCGTCCTGCATTAACGTCATTGCAATGATCAACCAGCGCTCTTGCGGAAGCTCCACTGACTGTTTCTTAAAGTTTACCGTTACATAGCGGTCTACTAATGTTTTTAATCCAATATATGTGAATAATAGGTCACGAGAAGGATCGAGTAGCTTACCGATTTCCTGAAGCTCGTCCTGGCTGTATTTCTCTGTTAGAACGGGTGTATATAAACCCTCTTCCACCAAGCGTTCTACATTTTTCGCAAAATCGGTATAGACATCCGCTCCACGCAATGCTTTTTGATTTGCATAGACGTCGAATAAATAAATACGCGCCGCTACAAACGTCCAGTACGCATTTGCTTCATCAATACGGCTTAAAGACTCTAGCACCATCGCGTTCGTCCACTCAGTTGCCGAGCTCGCCGGGTGACGCTCCTGGAATTTCTCACTCGCTTCGATCAACGGCTCGATTTGCTTCTTGCCGAATTCCTCTTGTAAGTTTTCCATCAATAAATTAAGTCCCACAGATTCTTGAATAATAGCCATTATATCCGCTCCCTTTAGTGAATTAATTCGGTTATGTACTAAAAAAACTCCCAATAAAAATCGGGAGTCGTCGATTGACGCTTAGTAGATTGCGGAAAGTTTTAGGCAGACTGAAAAAAGACTGCTTTGTGCTTTCACTCTCCAACCCCGAAGAATGTTTTGCTGAGATGACTGGCAGGTCTACTGGCTGGCACATCGTTCTTCCATCTTTCCTTCCCGCCGTGGCAGTGGTTTTCATAAGATAGTCGTCCGTGCCCTCAGTTGCGGGGGCAGCTCCGTTAGTGGCGGATTCCCTTTTAAACTTCGTGGGTACCAATTCATCTAATTGCTGTTAAACACTATATATAGTGTGTTAATTCATATATAACCCTAACATGTTGTGTTCAAACATGCAAAACAAAAATCGAACCGAGGTCCAGAATCCTTCTTCTGAACTACGATCCGATTTTTTATATTCAATATTTTATAGTATATCAAACTTTTTACTTCTTGACTAAATTGTTTGTCTGAACGTTTTTAATTAGATAGTGAAATTAGTGAGGGGAAGGGATTTCCGCTTCAGCAGGGGGACGCTTTCCGGAGGGCGTGGCCTGAGCCAAGCGAACGGCGAAGGGTTCGCTTTGCCGTATTTCTGTGTACTTCGCAGAAATTAAGGCACCTGTCCAGGGTCTCAGACTCACGCTGATCCTCCCGGAGTGAACTGCTTCCGCTACAATCCTACTTTCTAACGTAGACCACCTAGAAAATTCACTGTATTTTTAGTACCAATTCAAAGTCTTAAGATCAAAACATAAAAAGCCCTAGATTATCTCTCAATATCACAAGCGATCTTCCGCTCTTTCAGCTGTTTCTTCCCAACATTCTGCGCCTTTTAGGTCAGGAATGCTGGCTGATTTGAAGACGGGGTTTCTGCCGGCTCTTCGTTGTTTAGTGAAGTCGTCAAGTACTTTGAAGGCGATTTTGCCGAGTAGTAGAATGACGATTAGGTTAATGATAGCCATTAGTCCCATGAAAAGGTCGGCCATGTCCCATACTACTTGTACTTTTGCGATGGCTCCGAAATATACCATAGCAAGTACAAGAACTTGGTAGATTCGTTTCCATACGACGTTAGCATTGATGAATTCAATATTCGTTTCGCCATAGTAATAGTTTCCGATGATGGAACTGAAGGCGAAGAACATGATCGCAACGGCGATGAAGTATGGTGCCCATGCGCCGACTTGTACGGCCATGGAGTTTTGTGTCAAGATGATCCCGTTTGTTTCACCTGATTGATACAAACCGCCGAGCAAAATAATGAATGCTGTGGCAGAACAGATAATGATTGTATCGAAAAACACACCTAGACTTTGTACCAATCCTTGTTTGGCCGGATGCGATACGTTCGCTGTAGCGGCTGCGTTTGGTACACTACCCATACCTGCTTCATTGGAGAAGAGACCGCGACGTACACCTTGCATCATCGCCATCCCAATTCCGCCACCCATGACTTCTTTAATTCCAAAAGCATGTTCGAAAATTAAGACAATCAAGCCTGGAACTTCCGCGATATTTATAATCACGATATATAATGCTACTAAAATATAGAAGGTTGCCATGACGGGTACGATGGTCTGTGTTACTTTGACAATACGTTTGACACCGCCGAAGACGATGATCCCTGTCACTAGTATTAAGCCAACTCCAACACCCCAGGTCGGAATGCCAAATACGTCAGTGAAGGATTGACTGATCGTGTTAGATTGTACTGCGTTAAATATGAATCCGAAAGACATCGTCAATAAAACCGCAAAGACCACTCCGAGTTTCCGCCAACCAAGCGCTTTTTGCATATAATACGCTGGCCCTCCACGGAATGTATCGCCGTCTTTCACTTTATACACTTGCGCCAATGTACTTTCGATGAACGCGGTCGCCATGCCGATAACAGCAATCACCCACATCCAGAATACCGCACCCGGACCACCGATTCCGATCGCAAGGGCTACCCCCGCTACGTTACCTGTTCCTACACGTGATGCGGCACTGATCGTGAATGCCTGAAACGGAGACACCCCGTCATTGCTATCTTTCTTCTCTACAATCAGACGGAACATCTCGCGAAATAAGCGTACTTGCACAAATTTCGTGCGAACCGTGAAATATAAACCTGTTGCCAATAAAAGTCCAATTAAAACATATGTCCAAATGAAATTATTCGCCGGCCCTACAAGCCAGTCGATCGCATCTTGAAACATCTGACCACCTCCTTGTGTATGCTATACCCTACTTGTCTAGTTACTATGCTTGGCATAAAAAACTATTTTCTACTTTGCATGACGGTTGACGCTTTATTCTCCAACAACACTGCTGCATATGCCATCAATTCAGCCAACGACATCTTCCCGTCATCTAATGAATGTAATTCGGAGAACCACCCGAGAAGCTCTTGACGCGCCGCTTCTTCAATAGCCCCCGAAATGACTATGACCGGAACCCCCTCTTCTTTTGCAAGCTTTGCAATCCCCATTAATGCCTTGCCTGCAAGCGTCTGCCGATCTGTCTTACCTTCACCCGTCACAATGAAATCTGCTGAAGATAGATGCTTTGCGAAATTCATCGCCTCGAGCACGACATCAATGCCACTTTCAAGACGCGCCCCACAGTAGGCAATTAATGCACCTGCACTTCCCCCAGCCGCACCTGCACCCCGTAACTCATGCAATCTCACGCCTGTCCGCTTTTCCGTCTCGTCTGCCAGATGACGTAACCCTTCATCCAAACGCAGAACCATTTCCGCATTCGCCCCTTTTTGCGGACCGAAAACAAACGACGCACCTTGCTCACCGACAAATGGATTGTCCACGTCGGACGCAATGCGAATGTCCGTCTCCAGCAAACGCTTATCTAGTTGCGAGATATCGATTTCATTGATGAACGAAAGCGCTTCCCCATTTATCTGCAACAACTGTCCGTCAGCAAGGAAACGTACACCCAGCGCTTCGAGCAAACCTGTTCCCCCGTCATTCGTCGCACTGCCGCCAAGTCCAATAATCATTTTCCTGTACCCCGCATCCAGCGCATGACGAATTAATTGTCCCGTGCCAAATGTTGACGCTTTCATTGGATCCAGTTCATGATCCTCAAGCAACAGCAAACCGGACGCCTGCGCCATTTCAATGACCGCTGTCTTGCCGTCACCAAGCACACCAAAACACGCATCGATTGCGCGACCCAGCGGATCTTGAACAGACACCGTTCGCAACGTCCCACCAGTTGATGAAACGAGAACAGCAAGCGTCCCCTCGCCACCATCCGCAACCGGCAAACGTACTATTTCTGCGTGTGGATAGACTTTTTTCACTCCACTACATATAGCGTCGGCCGCTTCTTCCGCATGCAAACTCCCCTTAAATGCATCAGGCGCAATGACAATTTTCATCGCTCACACTCCCTTTAATCGTATTCTAGCAGATTATGTGGGAAAAGTTACCGTAAAATATCGGATGGTTCATATATTTTTATAATGAAGGCTTTCAGATTTCTCTGCAGACGGACAGGGTAATAGTTTTGCTAGGTGTATTTGCTCAATGAAGGTGCTTATTCGCTCTATGAAGTCTTGCATCCGCTCTATCAAGTCACATATCCGCTCATAGTTTGCGGTATAGCGCTCTATGTGAGCGTGGATCCGCTCATTAACAACGTGGTTCCGATCATACTTCGAGGTAAAGCGCTCTATCTGAATACGAAATCGCTCAAAGATAACGCGGTTCCGCTCTATAAACCCGAGTATTCACTCCGAGCCGCGCGTCCGCTCTATCAGGTCGCAGATCCGCTCATAATTGGCAATAAAGCGCTCTATGTCGATGTGGATCCGCTCAATGTTAATCTGTATCCGCTCATACTTCGAGGTAAAGCGCTCTATCTGAATACGAAATCGCTCAAAGACAACGTGGTTCCGCTCTATAAACCCGAGTATTCACTCCGAGCCGCGTATCCGCTCTATCAGGTCGCGTATCCGCTCATAGTTGGCAATAAAGCGCTCTATGTCGATGTAGATCCGCTCAATGTTAACCTGTATCCGCTCATACTTCGAAGTAATGCGCTCTATCAAGCCACGTAACCGCTCAATGAGCCCGACCCCACCCCCGTTCCACGCCGCTCTATTCGCCCATCTACCAGCACGCGCCATGTATTAAACACCGCACCCTCAGGGAACACTACCTACGTAAGGAAAGGAGCAGTAATAAATGGCTGAGTCGCAAGTGATAAATTGGACGAATCGAAAAAGTTATCAGAAGAGAAATCTCTGGGCGGGTATATTATTCGGACTCGGGTTTGTGGCGTTTTTGGACGAGACACTGTTTCATCAGTTGCTGCATTGGCACAAGTTTTATGATAAATCTACAGTGGCGGTCGGATTAGTGTCGGATGGTTTATTTCATGCGTTTAGCTGGTTTGCGACGGTCGGTGGATTGTTTTTGGTGGCGGATTTACGTAGGAGGAATGCGTTATGGCATAAGATGTTCTGGGGTGGCAAGTTGCTCGGGGGTGGAGCGTTCCAATTGTATGATGGAACCATTCAACACAAGGTCATGCGTATTCATCAGATTCGTTATCATGTAGACATCGTTCCATATGACGTCGTTTGGAACGGTTCTGCGATTGTGATGATTGCGGCAGGCCTGTTGCTAATCAAGTCAGCGCGACAGAATGCACGCTCGGCGGAAAGGCTGGTGCTTCATGCCACATGATGCATATATCAGTGCGACCGATTGGCTGTTTGGGACGCTTGCGTTGCTCGCCATCCTGTTATACGGGGTCGGAATATTTCATTCCAATCGGCAAAAACGTTTACGAAAATGGCCACGTAGACGGATTGTGTTGTGGGTAGCAGGCGTACTCGCTTCAGTAAGCACTGTTGTCGGACCGCTTGCCGAACTGTCACATGATCAGTTCACCTGGCATATGTTCGGCCACCTTTTGCTCGGCATGCTCGGGCCCCTTCTATTAGCGCTCGCTGCTCCTATGACGTTGGTGCTGCGGACACTTCCCGTTCGGCAGGCTAGAAAGGTAAGCCGATTGCTAAAAAGTCGACTCGCTGGGTTCTCTACACATCCCATCATTGCTTCTATTTTGAACATTGGCGGACTTTGGTTGTTATACACGACAGGCTTGTTTGCGGCCATGCACCATCATCTCTGGCTGCATATTTTAATCCATATTCATGTGTTTGTTGCGGGATATCTATTTACCATTTCTCTTTTATACATCGATCCCGTATCTCGCCGCTACAGTTACCGTTATCGTACTGCGGTCTTTATTGTAGCTCTGGCGGGACACGGGATTCTATCCAAATTCCTATACGCCTATCCGCCTGCCGGTGTACCCATTGAAGAGGCGCGGGTAGGAGCCATGCTTATGTATTACGGAGGCGATGCGGTGGATCTTGTGTTGATCATCCTTTTGTTCAGGAGCTGGTATCACTCGGCGAAACGTCAACAGACCCACATTCCGTCCACTTCAGACGGTCATGTGTATATGAATGAAACGACACAAAACGCACCCGCTGGCTAATGGGTGCGTTTTGTATTTTCTATCATTTCATTAGTCTGATATAACTGTCATAATGGTTCCTTGGGCAGCGACACACAGCTTGTCGCTTGCCAGCTGAAATAACTGTCGCTCGGGCAATGAGTTTTTCACCTACTGCGGGCCGTACATAGTTGATTTTGTATTCTGCCGTCAATACGTTCGGACCTAGAACGGAACCGCCTACAAACGTCAATGCGTTATCCGCCGCATAGCCAATGACCCCACCGTGTACAAAGCCATGTTGTTGTAATACGTGTTCCGTGATGGGAACTTCCAGAACTACTTCCCCCGCAGTAAACTCCATCAATTTTGTTCCCAATAGTTTACTGAAAGATTGAGCTTCTAGTGCTTGTTTGCCAATATGAAAGATTTCATTTTGCGTCATGTGATCGTCCTCCCGTTATCTAATGAGGTCCTTCATTTTCATACTCTGCCCTTAAACCCACCATTCACTGTTACGATCTCGGTGCAAACAATATGACGGACACACCAAGCAGACAAATACCTGCCCCTAGGAAATCGTACAAATCAGGAGTCTTTTTATCAATTCCCCATCCCCATAATACGGATAGAAAGACGAACACGCCTCCATAAGCCGCATAGACTCTGCCAAAGGTTGGAAAAGTCTGAAATGTGACCACTACGCCATATAAAATTAAGGCAATGCCGCCGAATAATCCGAACAGTGCAGATTTCCCTTCGCGCAACCATTGCCAAATCAAATAACCTCCGCCGATTTCAGCCAAGCCGGCCAGCAAAAATATCACCACAACCTTCAACATCAGTAAACCTCCATTTACTCACTTCGGATAATCTAGCCCGAACTACTGCTCCTAGCCATGTAATGTGCACACACCAAATGGATTATATAAGATCTTTTCTTGAAAACTAGTACTCACCATATCATAATTCTAATAATTTAAATATGAGGTTGTTTACATTTTGAACAGATGACTTGGTGTGGAGTTAATTAAAATGGAAGATTCAGCTTTCAATGATTGCAGATCTACAATAAAAGACCCTCTTCATAGATAGGAAAGGGTCCGTAAAGTAGTATAAATCAAAATATAAAGAACCAAAACAACGGCGTCAATTCAATTACACTTATGACCATAACAGAAAGAACAATCACGATAGTTAGTTGTTTAGAGTTTCGGTAGAAGATCACGCACAAAATGATGTACATAATAAATTCTTCTAAATAATTCACATCCAAATAAAACAATCCGATTCCTAGTGAGAGACTTAACATCAATCCCATTGTTAACGCGGGTAAAAAACAAGCCAAACATCTACCATGTTTCGCATACCAGACGGCCAACGCAAGAAATGGCGTAACGACCGCTACAATGCCCCAGTACTTCATATCATTCGTCGAATACACACCGAATAAATGGGCGGAGTATAGATAATAGCCGGTCAACTTTCCTAAAAAAAATAGCAACGTATGAATCGCTGCCCGCAAAGCAGTTTGGCTGTATGCCGCAATGCTCGTCGCAATTAATACCCAAATGCCCATTCTAGTGAAGACATCTCCAAGGAAAGGGACAGAATCCAGCATCTTGGTCAATACGCCAAATAGAATACTGACTACTAGCCATGATACGAGCACAACTATTCTTTGCATCTTCACTTTCATCTCTCCCACGTCCATAAGTTACTGTTTTCTACGCATTGAGTGGTTTATTAAATGTTAGAAGGAGATAAATGTAAAAAAGACTTCCCAATACTCAATAAGTCTGTATTTTATAAAGACAAACATGCTCAAAATTATATATGGTTTATCGATAATAATTTGTAATCTCGATTGCATCTATTTGAACAGGTACATTATTGTAATTCAAAACTATTGCATAGGTTTTATTCCGCCGATGAGAAGTTACTATTCCATTCTGATCAATTAAATCGAATGCTTCATATGTTTTCAAATACAGCATCCCTTTGTCCCTGTAATAGTCCAATATCTCGTTATCATAGAAGTTGAAATAGTATCCTGAGTTTTTGATATCATCTATGTACTTATACATCTCACTGTACGCAGAACTATTTGGAGTTAAAAGTGATGCTACTATACTGAAATCCAGATTGTTCAATGACTCACTATACATCAAGCGATAGTCTTGATAGAATTCTTCCACTAGCTCACGCATCGGTAACGGTTCATCAACCTCATATTCTTGCGTATTCTCTCTAACCGGATCAGATTGTACGGATACACTTTCAGATGTCACCCCAGGATCATCAGCCACCAGTTCGTATTCTTCTTCCACCCACTCATCATCGTAATTTGGATTAGTTGTTGATCCACCTAAGACAGATTCTGTCGCCTGTTTTACACTCTTTTTTTTCAACGTAAAATCATGATCACTGTATAGTATAACAACTACTGCTACTAAGGCACCAATCGTCAACACTGCGAAAAAAAGCATCTTCGCTACATTATGACTTTTCTCTAATTTATAGACAATCGGCTCGCCACAATTCGGACAGTCTTCATGTCTAGGCTGCAAATGACGGCCACATCTTGTACATTTCATATATTTATGCCACCTTTCTCACAATCCCCTAATTAGTCTCATTATACCAAAGAAATTTATGATATAGTGGTTTAAATAACATAAAGAACTATAGGAGATGACAGTACAATGGACTACATAAGTAAGAAAGGCATGACACACGAAGAAGTAATGCAATTACAGTATGAATACAATAACCGCAAGAAAACAAATGCCATCACGTATGTACTTCTGATTTTCTTTGGCAATTACTTTCTTCACAGATTTTATCTCGGTATTACGCCATATGCGATTTTCGGTGCAATTTATACGTTATTACTAAATGGTGTAATCATCTATTTCATCAGAGATGCATATATCAATCAAATGACGTTCGATTACATCTTATTTTTACTCATGCATCCGCACTTTATCATTCTTCCACTCATTCCGTACCTTTGGCTATTGCTTGATCTATTTCGTGTGCCACAGTTGGTTGATTATGCCAATCACCAGTCAGAATTGGCATTGGTTCGTGCAATCAAGCGCTCAAGAGATACCCCGGGACATTAATAAAACCCCGCCACTTCCTCAAGTGAAGAAGTGGCGGGGTCCATACGATATAAGACACGCTTATTCCGCCAAAGCCAACTCAATATGCGCTAAATGATGTTCTTCATGCCAAGCTAACTTCGCTACTTTATTCGCTACTGCGATCTCGCCGTTTACTTGATGTATAAATGTTCGATCCAGTTGCGCTTCCGTCAGACTATTGCCTAACGCTACAACACGCTCATTGATCCCTTCGAGCATTTTAATCGAAGGCTCAACCGGTAGTTCCGTGTCAGGTAATACAGCCCACTTCTCTTGATCAAAAGCAGGTGCTATGGGGTTGTCGTCTGTTAACGCAACCTTTAATCGTTGATACATAGTCAACTGCGAGTCTGCAATATGATGCACCAATTGACGAACAGTCCACGCACCTTCGCGATACGTTTTGTTTAACTCTTCCTCATTCAATGAATCTACAATTTCTCTCAATCGAGTAGTGTAGGTTTCAATTTCTTGTAACCACTTTTGAATATCTGCCAACGTGACATGCTCCGGAACGTGTAATTCCCCGATCGGAAATCGACTATCCATGACGAATCCCCCTTTTCATTATCTTATTATCTCATAAACTATCTGATTATTCTATTTACAAGACAAGACAATATGTAAAAGGAGCGCTGCACATGTCAATGGATAGCCCGGATAGACATCTACAGCGTCTTATATTTATTGACCTGTTTTAGAAAAATCAGCAATCCTTGTACCTATTTCGTCGCGTACACGCTGGAAGAATTCCCATTTTTCTTCATCTGTTCCTTGTGCTTTTGCAGGATCATCAAATCCCCAATGATCACGTTTTACATGAGGCGGTGATATCGGACACTTGTCGGCGGCATCCCCACAAAGAGTGATGACAACATCTGCATTGTTTAAGATTTGCGGATCAATGATATCCGAAGTTTGATTCGAAATGTCGATGCCAACTTCATTCATGGCTTTTACAGCATTTGGGTTCACACCATGCGCTTCAATTCCCGCACTAAGAACTTGCCATTCTTCCCCTAGATACTTTTTGCCCCACCCTTCTGCCATTTGGCTACGGCATGAGTTGCCTGTACATAAGAAATACAGTGTTTTTTTAGACATAATGAAATCTCCTTCTTATTGTATAATTGACAGCCATAGATACAGTCCGCTTAGCGTAATCAGGAGTGTAGGGACTGTTAGAATAATACCAATTTTAAAATAGCTACCCCAAGAAATCTTCACACCTTTTTGAGATAGTACATGCAACCATAATAAGGTGGCCAATGAACCGATTGGTGTGATTTTGGGACCTAAATCAGATCCAATAATATTTGCGTAAATCAACGCTTCGCGAATAGGACCTGTCGTAGTTGTGTCCGATATTGCTAACGCGTTAATCATGACCGTAGGCATATTATTCATAAGTGATGACAGTATCGCTGCAATAAAGCCCATCGAAATCGTTGCGACAAAGAGTCCTTGATCGGCTGCCGTTTGAATGACATCCGCCAATACACCCGTTAGACCGACATTACGCAATCCGTATACTACAACATACATCCCGACAGAGAAGAATACGATCGCCCAAGGTGCACCTTTAAGCACTTGTTTCGTATGAACGGCTGGACTTTTTTGCGCCATAGCCATAAAGAATATGGCCGTAAGCCCCGCAATAATAGATACAGGCAATCCCGTAAACCCACTTGAGAAATATCCTATAAGTAATACACCTAAAATTACCCAAGCAAGTCGAAACAACTTGAGGTCTTTGATTGCATCTTTCGGTTTTTTTAAATCTGATACTTCATAGTCTTTCGGAATACTTTTACGGAAGAATAACAACAACACTAAAATACTGGCAACTAATGCAAATAAATTCGGGACGATCATCCTAGATGCATATTCAACAAATCCAATATCAAAAAAATCTGCTGAAACAATATTCACTAAGTTACTTACGACTAATGGTAATGAAGTAGTGTCAGCGATAAAACCGCTGGCAATAATAAATGGAAAAATCATTTTTTCATTGAAATTCAAATTTCGTACCATTGAAAGTACAATGGGCGTTAATATAAGGGCCGCCCCATCGTTTGCGAACAGAGCGGCAACGACTGCACCTAGAAGAGTGACATAAATAAACATGCGAATACCACTGCCTTTGGCTAATCTAGCCATATGTAGGGCCGACCACTCGAAAAAACCAATTTCATCTAAGATTAATGAAATAATGATGATCGCGATGAAAGCAAGCGTAGCATTCCATACAATCCCAGTTACATCCATAACATCTTGGAAGTTAACTACCCCAACTAATAATGCGATGATTGCACCAATACAGGCAGACCATCCGATCGATAAGTTTCTAGGCTGCCAAATGACAAAAATAAGTGTGATGATGAAAATCAATGATGCAGTTATAGCCAACGTACTTTCTCCTCCTTATTCACAACAAATTCGAAGCCCTTGTGCTTCCAATTCAGCGATAGATTCATTCTGTTCTGGAAGATGTTCAAGGATGCTTTGAATAAACGGGTAATCTTCATGATCTTCATTGATCGAGAAGAAAACCCATTGACCTCTACGTTCTTCTTTAACCAACTCAATATCTCGAAGTTTACGTAAGTGCTGGCTAATCGCTGGCTGACTCATTTTAAAAATCGCAACAAATTCACAAACACAGCATTCATGTGACTTGAGTAACTTCATCATCGTCAACCGTGTGGGGTCTCCTAGCAATTTTAATAGTCGTGATGCGCGTTGTAGATCAACCGTAACAAGTGTATTCATAGTCCATCCCTCCACTTCCCTACTAGCATATAATGATATGCTTATATACGCAAGCAGAATAATAAGTACAGCTCTCATCGTTTTATGTATTCCAATCAATGAAAAAAGGCCCCCTCTCGTCATATTGACAATGTAGGAACCCCTTACCTATCTAGTTATCGTCTTTTCCGCGCCGCCTTCATAATGTAACTGACAACTATGACAAAAATCAGCGCACCTACAATAGAAGGTACAACATAAAATTCTCCTAAGCGCGGTCCCCAACTGCCGAATAAACTCCCGCCAATCCACGCACCTATGATTCCCGTAATAATATTGCCGACGATACCGCCTGGGACACTTTTGCCGATGATCAGACTAGCAAACCAGCCAATGACACCGCCAATTATTAAATATAAAAGGATACTCATTTCACACACCCCTTCTCCTATTTTCAAACGTATTTAGTACTCAAGTTGGGAACAGGATAATGAAGTAATCGAGTGACATCTTATTAGCAATCTATTCCTTGTTACAGCATAGTATTCGCCAAATATAAATCTGTGTAGGTATATTTATGCGAAAAGTACCGCTCATACGTTCCGATGGTAGCGGATGATATAATGTACTACAGTACTAAACATACGTAATAAGAACTGGAGGTTATAACCGTATGCGATCCTTTCATTTTAACGGCAGTCGAATAGTGAAAACAGGCATAGCGATCTTTTTAACAGCTATTATTTGTGAATGGTTTAATTGGCCCCCAGTATTTGCTGTAATCACGGCAATTGTCACGATTGAGCCCACTGTCAGTGATTCCATTAAGAAAGGAATGATTCGATTTCCTGCATCTGCTATCGGTTCTGCATTTGCTGTATTCTTTATCACGCTCTTCGGGAATTCCCCGATTACCTATACATTAGCAGCGGTTGCCACCATTTTAGTCTGTTACCGACTAAACTTGCATGCCGGTCTACTCGTTGCCACATTGACAGCGGTCGCCATGGTCGAAGTCATCCACAGCAACTACTTAATCGCTTTTTTCATTCGACTCGGTACGACCACCATTGGTTTGCTAGTGTCTACTGCTGTGAATATGTTGGTCTTCCCACCAAACTACAGGAGAGATATTGTAGAAAACATCCAACATATTAGTGAGCGAGCAGGAACTATTTTGGAACGAACATTCCAAACCATCTTATATGACGTGCACACAAACCGTCGAGATGAGCTAGAGACCACCAAGCAACTTACGAAGGAAATTAGGAAAACCGAAACATTGATTCATTTTCAACGTAATGAATCGAAATTGTATCCGTGGGTCAGAGGAAAAGAAAAAGAACTACTCATGGCTGAAAAGCAGTTGTTATTTTTACATAATCTCGAATATCATTTGGGTGCTTTATTGAACATACCAGAACAGTGCATTTCCTGGACGCCGGCAGAACGCGATCGGATCATGCACGCTGTAACCGAGCTTGCGAACGACTTGAAGCATTCCATTGACTACAATCCGAAGAAGCATGCGTCACAATTAAAAAACGTTACGGACCTTTTCTGGGATGACAATAAGGAAATCACAACTAGTGAGGAAAGACATCCAAGCCAATTCCCACCCGAGTTTGTCGTTCTCTATGAACTGATCACTATTTATAACTTAGTCGATCAGTTTTACAAACCTTCTAGTGTGAAATTAACGCCTGATGCTGAACAATAAAGATCGCTTTAAACGACTAACCGGTTCGGTTGATGGAGAGAGAAACGATACTAACAAGTCAAATAACAACCGATTCAGCACATGTTTTATAGATGAATTAACCATAAAGAAGCAAAAGAAAGAGGTTGGGACAGAACAGAAAAAACGTAAGGGGAATGAGTCCTTTACGCTTTTTTCTGTTCTTATCAGTAAATATTTTTTAGAGTATCAGAGTGTACCGAAACGGAGAAAGGCCGACTCCTGAGGGATCAGCGTGCGTCTTGAGACCCTGGACAGGTGCCTTAATTTCTGCAAAGTACACAGAAATACGGCAAAGCGAACCCTTCGTTGTTCGCTTGGCTCAAGCCACGCCCCTCGGAAAGCGTGCCTTTCGGAGTGCAGGGAAACG